>JBBKWH010000080.1:0-55956 GCA_037968855.1 Moraxellaceae bacterium
CCGTTACAGGGAGTTTTTGTGGATCGGTGGTGGCGAGCAAAAATTTGACGTGTTCAGGCGGTTCTTCTAGCGTTTTGAGCAGCGCATTAAAGCTGCTGGTGGACAGCATGTGCACTTCGTCAATTAAGTAGACTTTATAACGGCCTTGCGTCGGCGCATACGGCACGTTATCCAGCAATTCGCGGGTATCTTCGACTTTGGTACGCGAGGCGGCGTCGATCTCGATCAGATCAATAAAGCGGCCTTCGTCAATCGAGCGACACACGCCACACACGCCACAAGGGGTGGCAGTAATGCCTGTTTCGCAGTTCAGACACTTGGACAAAATCCGTGCAATGGTGGTTTTACCCACGCCACGTGTACCGGTAAATAAGTAAGCATGATGCAAGCGGCCACGTTCCAGCGCGCTGGTCAATGCACGCGATACGTGGGTCTGCCCCACCAGTTCGCTAAATGCTTTGGGACGATATTTACGAGCCAGAACCTGATACATGCGCGCTCCTTTTGCGTTGCGGCTCTAGCATAACGTGAGCAGGCTCAATCGGCGACTATTATTGGCCTAACAGCCCATAGACCGCTTAAACAGCGGAGCAATCACATGCATCACAACCCAAGCGAGTCAAACGACTGCAACCGCATGACATCACGGAATCAATGCACTGACTGGCAAATTCACCTAACCAAGACTGTCGCTTTGACTCATCACGTTTACGCCACAGTATGATCGCGTCACTCAATTGCGTGGGTGATTGTGCATGCATTGCCAGCATCTGTAAGACTTGATAGGACTGGCCGCACGCGTGCAACTGTTGCCGAATTTTCGGCCAAGCGTCAACAATTCCGTCTTGCACTATCATCTGTTTGGCAATTGACGAGCAGGTTCCACGACCATACAACACACCATGCGCACATTTAAACCCTTTATACGGCGAGATAAAGACCTGATAAAACGCAAGTAGCCATAGAAATACTTGGTCGAGCTGATGTGTTTGACCCAGCGGTGTTCTTTGCATCGTTCACTCTAATGACGTGTGAGCATGATCAGAGATGATCAAGTAGCCGTTGTGCATTTGCCCTAACTCCTATATCAATGAGTCAACTATTTGATCAATGCGGCCAGACACACTCAATCGCATCGTTTTTGCTACCACCACCCCTTCCGCCCCACCAACACCTGATCAGCCAACTGCAACGTGCGTTGCGACAGCCACCACAAGCGATAATCACCAGTAATACTGCCACCACCAAAACTATGCACATACGCCATACTCAGCTCACGCGAGGGATCACACCACGCGCCAGAGCCGTTATAGCCAATATGACCAAAGCCCTTAGACGCCCGCTTACCCATGGTCAATACACGGTGATAACCCATACGCCAATGCATTGGAATTGGCATCACACGGTCACGTTGTTGGTTTTGCACCTGCGACAATAAGCGGAAGGTTTTATCAGACAAATACACCTGCCCATCCAACACCCCACCACCAGCCAACATCGCATACATCCGCGCCAACGCCCGTGCAGTAAACACCCCATTGGCCGCAGGAATACAGGCTTGCAGCACTTTATCACCATGAAAATTAAACCGGCCAATACCACGCGGTTTTAGCGCATCGTCGGCGTCATAAGGGTTTTGACCAGTCAGTTGCAGCACACGCTCCGGCAAGGTCAATGGGCGTATACCGCTTGGCGGTGCAACAGTTGGATCGGTCACAGGCCGCACTGTTGGCGGCGTCGCACGGGCAAACGGACGCGCCACACGATTGAGTTGCTCTGCTGGCACGCCAAAATACGCCTCACCCTCCAAGCCCAGCGGTAAGATCAATTCGCGATGCAAGGTGGTGGGAAAAGACTCTTTCATCACTTTTTCGATCAAACCACCGAGCAACCAGCCATAACTAAGCGCTTGATAGGCCACATCCGTACCAGGTGCAAAACGTGGTGAGGCTTGCTCATAGGCCGCCAGCATCGCATCCCAATCGAGCATCACGGCTGCGGATTGAATCACATGGCGCACATCGTATAAGCCAGACTCATGGGCCAACACATGACGCAAGGTCAATTGCGCTTTGCCATGTTGCCCAAACGCGGGCCAATAATCGGCAATCGGTCGGTCGTATGACAGCAAGCCCAGATCGACCAAACGATGTACCAAAGTAGATAGCACGCCTTTACCGGTCGAGTAAGACAACGCCAGCGTGTTATCCATCCAGTGTTCGCCTTGCCGACGCCAACCCGTCCACAGATCAACCACTGGCTCACCGCGAAAATACACGGCCAGCGCTGCGCCACCACGTTGAGGCGATGGTTGCATTTGCTCAAATGCTTGTTTTAACGCTGCAAACTCATCACTGACTTCACCACCAACAATCGCGCTAGGCCGCCAAGAAAACTGCATACCGACAATCCTGTCATTTCATTAAGGTTTACTGCTACGAAACATAGCCCCATGCCGTGATCGCTGTCCATGGCTAAATGAACGAAACCTCAGATGACCCGCCTATTTTTTTGCTGATCGATATAGGCAAGACGCTTGACCTTATTCATCAACGCGCGCATAAAAAAACAGCCGCACAACACTGTACGACTGTTTGGAAAAACCACACACGGACGCATCAATCTGCGTCAGTCTGAGATCTTATTGCGCGGTCAATGTACCGGCCAAATGTGGCTTGCCCGTGTTGACATCAGACAAATCAAAATGGCTGACTTGATCGGCAGTTTGCGCATGAAAATGCACTTTGGCTGGCAAGAACACTGGCAGCTTAAATTGCACATCAATCATATACGCATCAGGCAATGTGCCCAACGCGGCCAAACAACGTGCTTTGGTCCACATACCATGAGCAATCGCGTGCGGAAAGCCAAAGGCTTTGGCTGGAATGGCATGCAAGTGAATAAAGTTAATATCACCCGTCACCAAACCATATTGGCGACCAATGTTTTCTGGCACGACCCAATCTTGATTGATGTCGCTGGCGCTAGCAGCAGGCTTTTGCACCTCTACTGGCTTGGCACCTGACTTGGTGGTGTTGGTTTTGGTGCGTGACAAATACACCGACACACTTTCCCAAACCAGCTCACCGTTGACTTTTCCGGTGGTGATAAAGGTAAATTGCTTGCCTTTTTCGTGGTCGGTCATTTCGCCAAAACGGCTATAGATCGACACCAACTCGTCGGTTTTAATCGAACGTTTTTGCTCAATCGTGTTGTTGATATGCACGATACCGAGCACTTGAAACGGAAACGCTTCATCAGTCATCAAGGCCAATTGCAGCGGCATCGACAATGCACCGATGTAGGTCGGTGGCAAAATACCGTTATCCACAAAACCACACACCTTGTTATAGGCGCTTAAATGCTTGGTGTTGATCGGCATATTGTCCACGCCATATTCGGCTTGGGGTAATGTTTTATGCGGGTTCTTTTTAAAACCACTCATAAAAATCTTGGCATACGAGCCGTAAGGCTTAGGGATCTTTTTGAATTTACGAACGTTCATGGCACTCATCATCTCGGCAGAATAGACAGACGCTTTGCCCGATCTGGGCGGCATGGGACAATCCTTTGATTCAACCCCACTTCAAACAATCAGCCAGCGATACGCATCAAAAAGTATCGCCGACTGACGACGGGAGATCGATATCTCCCGTCACGGCGATCTTATGCGCCTAGCAAGCTCTGACCGCACACGCGGACGATGTTACCGTTCAAACCACCCGACGCAGGGCTAGCAAACCAGCAAATCGCTTCAGCGACGTCAACTGGCAAGCCACCTTGGCTCATTGAGTTCATCCGACGACCCGCTTCGCGGATACCCAGTGGAATCGCAGCGGTCATTTGTGTTTCGATAAAACCCGGTGCAACAGCGTTGATGGTGATGCCGTCTTTTAGGGTGGGTGCAACCGATTGAACCATACCAATCACGCCAGCTTTTGAGGCGGCATAGTTGCTCTGACCCAAGTTACCGGCAATACCGCTGATCGACGAGACACAGACGATACGGGCATTGGCGTTTAGGCCGCCGTTTTCGAGCAAGTAGTCGTTGACGCGCTCTTCGGATGACAAGTTAATGTTCATCACCAAATTCCACTGCGCATCTTTCATGTTGGCAATGGTCTTGTCGCGGGTAATACCGGCGTTATGCACAATGGCATCCAAACCACCTTTGCTCTTGGCAAACTCAGCGATTTGTTGACCCGCATCAGCCGCGGTAATATCCAAGCCTAGTACGCTACCACCGATCTCACCAGCAACACGTTGCAGATCAGCATCTTGTGATGGAACGTCCAAGCAAATCACATGTGCGCCATCACGGGCCATGGTGCGTGCAATCGCTTCACCGATACCACGGCTTGCGCCAGTAACCAGCGCGGTTTTGCCAGCCAATGGCTTGCTCCAATCGACTTTAACGTCTTTGCCGTCTTGAACGCGAACCACTTGACCCGACACATAAGCAGACTTGGCCGACAAGAAGAAACGCAGGCTAGACTCTAAATGACCTTCTGCACCGTCAGCCACATAGATCAACTGAGCAGCAGAGCCTTTTTTGAACTCTTTACCAATCGCCTTTACAAAGCCTTCTAGCGCACGTTGTGCAGTGGCTTGCTTGGTGGTTTTGCAGCTTTCTGGCGGACGACCAATGATCACCACACGGCCAGATTGCTCAAGTTGACGCGCAACAGGGCTAAAAAAGTTGTATAGCTCAATCAGTTGCTCAGAGTTTTCGATCCCTGACGCATCAAAGACAAAGGCTTTAAAACGGGATTCTTTATCGCCGCTGTTAAACGCACGCAGATTTAGACCGGCTTTGGCTGCCGTTTGTTGCAATTCGCTGTTGCTACCCGCATATGTATCGGCATGAATGCTCGACAGCACTTCGCTGATCGCAGCAGACAAGGTGCTGTTTGCAGCAGCGCCAAACAATACCGCACCGTTGACCAATGGCTTGCCCGCATCATAACGGTCTAGCTCTAGTGGCAATGGCAAGCCAAGGTTCTTGACTAGCATTTTACCCAGCGCCGAATTGGCGAACACCTGATAACGATCACTCATGACTGCATCTCGACAATAATAAAAAATGGGGAATACATCAGTTTGCGATCCATCGCATTAACCGCATCTCTTTTAACACGCGCCGCCAGACCTTCTGTAGGTCGAATGAAGCAAAACCACCCAATTGGCGATTGTTCACACAGTTGCAGCACTACAAGATCGGCTGCATACGGCACAGCACTACCCTCACAATGCCGCCATCCTAGCAGAGCAATGATCGAATCTTGTTGGCCGACAGGCCCAACTGTCTGGCAGTCCTGCCAATACATGAAATAGTGATTGTGTTAATGTTGCGGCTTTGCAGCTTGCAGCCTCTGGGAGCCGTCATGAGCCAGACACCTAAAGATCCATCAAACAACCCGATGGAAAACAACGCAGATACGCCTGCCCCTACAGCCAAACCTGCTCGCACGCCTCGCAAGAAGGCGGCCACGACTAGCAAAGCGGCAGCAACAAGCGATACTGCTAGCAAAGCAGCACCGCGCACACGTCGCCCCAGCACACGCAAAACCACCTCTTCATCCTCAACACCCAAAGCACAGGACTCATCCATGAGTAATCAGCCTGCCGTTCGTCGTGTCGCCATCATCGGTGGCAACCGTATTCCGTTTGCGCGTTCTAACGGTCCTTACTTCACTGCATCGAACAGCGACATGCTCACCGCAGCCCTTAACGGTCTAGTTGATCGCTACAGCTTGCATGGCATGCGCTTAGGCGAAGTCGTTGCTGGCGCAGTCCTTAAGCACAGCCGTGACTTCAACATGACTCGCGAATGCGTTCTGTCAACCGCTTTGGCTCCAGAAACGCCAGCGATGGACATTCAGCAAGCCTGCGGTACTGGCCTGCAAGCTGCCTTTGGTGTGGCCAACAAAATTGCTTTGGGTCAAATTGATGTGGGTATCGCCGGTGGCGTTGACACCACGTCTGACGCACCAATTTCTTTTGGTGATGGCCTGCGCCGCGTATTGCTCGAATTGAACATCGCCAAGACCGGCAAAGACCGTCTTAACGCACTGCGCAAAATCGATGTCAAAAAACTAATGGATGCCCCAAAAAACGGCGAGCCACGCACTGGCATGTCAATGGGCGACCACGCAGCAGTTACTGCACTTGAGTGGAATATCACTCGCGAAGCTCAAGACGAACTGACCGTCACCAGCCACAAAAACTTGGCGGCTGCCTACGACAACGGTTTCTTTGATGATTTGATCACCCCATTTATGGGCTTGAACAAAGATCAAAACCTGCGTGCCGACAGCTCAATGGAAAAACTGGGCAAACTCAAGCCAGTGTTTGGTAAAGGCGATAACGCCACCATGACCGCGGCCAACTCAACCCCATTGACCGACGGCGCATCTGTTGTGCTGCTGGCCTCTGAAGAGTGGGCAAAAGCCAATGGTCATGAAGTCTTAGCCTACCTGTCGTTCTCTGAAACCGCAGCGGTTGACTTTATCGACAAAAAAGAAGGCCTGTTGATGGCCCCAGCCTATGCCGTTCCACGGATGTTGGATCGTGCTGGCCTAACCCTACAAGACTTCGATTTCTACGAAATCCACGAAGCCTTTGCCTCACAAGTTTTGTCGACCCTTAAAGCATGGGAAGATGAAACCTTCTGCAAAGAGCGTCTGGGTCTGTCCAAAGCATTGGGTTCAATTGACCGTAGCAAGCTCAACGTCAACGGTTCAAGCTTGGCTGCTGGCCACCCATTTGCTGCCACTGGTGGTCGTATCCTCGCCACTGCTGCCAAACTACTCAACCAAAAAGGTTCGGGCCGTGCGCTGATTTCGATCTGTGCTGCGGGTGGTCAAGGCGTGACAGCAATCGTTGAAAAACCATAATGATGAACTGATCTTGTTAAGATCTTGATCGCAAAAATCCCCGACTGGCTCGGGGATTTTTTTATCCAATCCTTTTACATCTGTGCTTTTTTTGGCAGTCTAGGTCATCACTGACCGGTCACACTCTCTTATGTCCTACTCAATACCATCACAGCATCAGCGCAACCTCTTTCCGGTCGGACTGTTACCAACGGCACTGTGGCTGATTGTCACGATTGCATTGGCTATTGTTGTAATGGGTATAGCCATCTGGATGCCTGCTTTTGCCGCAGACCCACAAAGCAAGCTGGCTCAACTGTATATGCGCTCTTTGGCATGGGGTGCCATTGGCGATAATGCACCGCTGAGCCATTTTCCTTTAGCTACAAGCTTAGGCTATTTGAGTGCAATTGGCTTGGGTGTAATGTCAGGCATCAGCTTGCTAATCACTCGATTAAACATCAATACACAATGGCTGGCCAACTGGTGGCGAACCGATCACATGGTGTTGTTTATCTTGTTATCACTGGCAGGTGCGGCTTTGATTTCTGGGGTTTTATTTAACATTCCATTTACTCATGGACATTTTTTATCGCTCAACTTTCATCCACAAGGTATGGTTCATCAATTTTTGATATCGTCATTGCATTCCCGTGGCACGTTGGCACTAATCTGCCTTGGCTTATATCTGATTAGCCTGTTAATGACCGCGATTATGGTGTTAGGCCCATGCTTAAATCATCGCGCAGGCCAAGTCAGTCATGACGATTAATCCGCAGCACGGGTGTGGATTAGTCATCTATTTTGCTGGCGGTACTGCGCATAAAGGGTGCGCGTTTAAGCCTTGAGACCATCAGACCAATCTCAGAAATTTTATCAATTGACTCTCGCATATCGGCAATGATTTCAATGTGATCGGTAAGCGTGGCGATTTTTTCGATTGAAGGCTGCATGGTGGCAATAATTTCGATATGTGCACGCAAGGCAGAAATATCATCAATGGTCTGCCGCATATCAGCAATCGCTTCGATATTATCGGTCACATCTGCAATTTTTTGAATCGCGTCATACATACCTGCAATCGTTTGCAAATTATCGGTCACTGACGAAATTTTGTAGACCGAGTTATACATCTGGGCAATGGTTTTGATGTCGGTACTCATCTCACCCACACTGCTACCAATACTTGCTACCGGCCCAGTCATTTTGGCAATTTGATCGATTGGCTGGCGCATTTGCGCAATCGCATTCAGATCGCTACTGAGCAGTACTACACGATTGATTAACTCAAATACCAAACGCAATACAGCCAAACCTGTAATCCACAACATCGGCACCACAATCACGGCTACCACCGCCCAGATCACCGAGTGTAAGACCGCCCAAACCATTAACGTCAATCCAGCCAAGCACCAGCCAAACGACAACAAGCCATACAGCAAAGATAAAAACGCAGGCTGCAATGCCCCACCAGCAAGCTGCCGATGACTCAGCACTTCTAGTAATGGAGAAAAATACTGCTTCATCCGCAGTCGTGTGGTCTGTGTGTGTACCATATCTAACTCTCCCATGGCGCTGACGATGATGGCAGAAAACAACATCTTTACCCATCTTAAAGCCATCAAATGACAGCTCAGACAGCACCTGAAGACTAGGGTAGCAAAGCCAGTGCCATACAAGAATCGACGGCCACCATCAAGCCACATAAAACAGGGTAAACACTCGCAAAACTCACACGCAGATCGCCTCAAGCTGTCTGACATGGCATAAAAAACCACACCCGAAGGTGTGTTTAGTCATTAACCAACACGTCAGCGAACCGCTTAACGGGCCAAATAACGGGTCATGTCCTCAACGCCTTTGAGACTCATTGGAAACATATGCTCCTCAAAAATCTCTTTAATACCAGCGATGGATTGGGTGTAATTCCAGTAACGATCATCTTCTGGATTTAACCATGCCGTCTTACTAAAATGCTGACGCACACGCTGTAGCCAAACAGCACCCGCTTCATCGTTCATGTACTCGACCGAACCACCTTCGCTAAACAATTCATACGGCGCCATGCTGGCATCGCCGACAAAAATCACCCGATAATCTTTACCATAGGTATGCAACAAATCCCACGTCTCCATCCGGCTACTTGAGCGACGTAGATTGTCTTTCCACACATAGTCATACAGACAGTTGTGAAAATAAAAAAACTCTAGCGTCTTAAACTCGCTTTTGGCCGCACTAAACAGCTTTTCGCACTGCTCAACATACGGATCCATTGAGCCACCAATATCAAACAGCATCAACACCTTGACCCGATTGCGACGCTCAGGTACCAATTGAATATCCAGCATGCCTTGGCGTGCGGTCGAATCAATGGTCTTATTAATATCGAGTTCTTCTGCCGCACCTTGACGAGCAAAACGACGCAGGCGGCGCAATGCAATTTGCATTTGACGTGTGCCAAGCAATTGATTGTCATCTAGGTTTTGGAATTGGCGTTTTTCCCAGACTTTAACTGCCGATTTTTTGCGTGATGGCCCACCAATTCGCACACCTTCAGGATGATCACCAAACGCACCAAACGGCGATGTGCCGCCTGTACCGATCATCTTGTTGCCGCCTTGGTGCTTTTTGTGCTGCTCACGCAAACGCTCTTCAAGCATTTTCATCAGCTCTTCAAGCGAACCGGCTTTTTCGAGTTCGGCTCGCTCTTCGGCGCTGAGATTTTTTTCGAGCAGCTCAAGGTCTAGCCATTCTTTGGGTAGTTTATGCAACTGATTCAACAGACTGTCTGTGTCTAAAGAATCAATCCCATCAAAATATGCCTTCATGGCACGGTCAAATTTGTCGTAGTGTCGCTCGTCTTTGACCATACATAGACGGATCAGCTCGTACAGATCTTCACGATCTGCAAACACCACACCCGAAGCCAATGCAGCATTCAGATCAAGTAACTCTGTGGTGCTGACCGGCACACCATATTTGCGCAGGGTATAAAACAAATTGACGAACATGACCACACCTTTTGTCTAATCCCTGCGCACTCATCAGCATACGCAGGCCTGTCCTGTAACCGATCAACAACCACGTCACGGCCATTCATATCAGCCCATGACCATTTGATTAGCCATCGGCTGTGATTGACTTAACGACGGGTCATAAAGGCCAAACGCTCAAGCAATTGAACATCTTGCTCGTTTTTGAGTAGTGCGCCATATAACGGTGGAATCGCCGACTTATTGTCACGATTACGCAGCACATCGTCTGGCATATCATCGGCCATCAACAGGGTCAGCCAATCAATCAACTCGCTGGTCGATGGTGGTTTTTTTAGGCCAGAGACCTGACGCAACTTAAAGAAAATCTGTAAAGCATCAGACACCAAGGTCTCGCGAATCTTGGGAAAGTGCACATCAATAATCTGACGCATCGTGGCTTCGTCAGGAAACTGAATGTAATGGAAGAAACAACGACGCAAGAACGCATCGGGCAATTCTTTTTCGTTGTTTGAGGTGATGATAATCACTGGACGATGCTTGGCGCTGACCGTTTGGTTAGTCTCATACACATAAAACGACATCCGGTCGAGTTCGTGCAGCAAATCGTTTGGAAACTCGATATCAGCCTTGTCGATTTCGTCGATCAGCAACACCACACGTTCATCGCTGTCAAAGGCTTCCCACAACTTGCCTTTTTTGATGTAGTTGGCAATGTCGTAAACTTTGTCCTCGCCCAACTGACTGTCACGCAGACGCGATACCGCATCGTACTCATACAAGCCTTGCTGCGCTTTGGTGGTCGATTTGATATGCCACGTGATCAACTTCATGCCAAGGCTGGCGGCAACTTGCTCGGCCAGCAAGGTTTTGCCGGTACCCGGCTCGCCTTTAACCAACAATGGCTTTTGCAAGGCGCGTGCAGCGTGCACCGCAAGGGTCAGCCCTTCGGTGGCAATGTATTCATCGGTACTTTCAAAACGCTTGGACTGGGGCGTAGTCATACAATCAACCTAATTCAAAAAAGAACGTCAGCTTAAAGAGGGCGACGGCGCATGCGCTCAACCAAAAAGCCAATCAAAAATCCAACTGCGATCACCAACAACATCGGCAACAAGCTAGAAAAAAACAGCATGCTGTCTTTAATGACCACACCAAACAATAACCCAATCACGGCTGGCGCGATTTGGCCATTTGGCCCTTCTGTCACCGTTGGCGTGCATAAAATGGCCAAGAGCACGATCCAACTCATCCCACCAAGGGTACGCGGCAAGCGTCGAGCCACCGTCCACCATAACCAGAGCACCAAGATCGTTCCACCAAGGTAGATACTGATGGCCAAGGTGTATTCCGGCACACCATCAAACAAATGTCGCCAAACGTTAAAGCCGGACTCGATATGATCAATTAGCTCTTCGGAGGTCATGCGCCACGCAATCCTTCAGGCGGCAAGGCATTGGGCTGCAACAGACCATCAGGTGGCAGTTGCAAAAAATAGCCTTGGCCTTGCAATAATTCAAGCACTTGCTGAATAGACACACGCGCCAGTTTAGGCGTTTGTGATAAGTCCAAGTGCATAACAAACTTAGGACGGCCTAAAGCCTTGCGCACCGGTTCTGGGAGCACAGCCAAAGGATCGAGCGTATCCGTATCATCCGGATAGTTTGGACGGGCGATGTAGGCATACATCTCGTCGCGGGTACTAGCTTTGTAGATATCGCAGTGCATGAAAAAATGATCTATCAGGCAATCAGTGTACAAGCATACACTAAGTACCCTACGCATCAAATTGATCTGCGAACGCATCAGTCAGTCAAAATGATCAATTGGTCTTTATTCTGTGCTTGGCATCAATCGGCAACCGGTGCCATCTCGACCGCCAACACATCACGCTGACTCGACATGAGCGACAAAATCGGTCGGGTCAAGATCTCATAGCGCCAACCCAGCAACCACGGCGGCAAGGTCCGCTCATCGGTACTGCGTGCGGTATGCATTAACATGGCATTGAGCCATTTTTTGCGTAGCAGCACCTCAACAGGCACTTGGGTTTCTTCGCTGATCATGGCGGTAAACGATTGTACTTGCTCAAGCAAATCTGCACTACGTTGGCGATATGGGCGTGGTAGACGCTCTGGCCATAAGGACTCATCCGGCACATAACGCAGCAAATCCAAAATAGTTTTGCCATGCTCACGGATCACATTGGCGCGCATATCACGGATTTTTTGTAGCTGATAGGCATTGATCGGTTGCTGATCCAGCAAATCACACAAGCTGCTATTTTTAAGAATAAAACTACGTGGTTGATTGGTCGCACGGGCAATTTGCTCTCGCCAAACGCACAACTGCTGCAACTGTGCCAACTGCCGACGACTATGCCGAAACGTGCCAACATCTTGATACAGATCGGCCAGCGGCGTCTCGCTGGCAATCTCACGAGCGCAGGTTTGGCAATCTTCAAGCACCATGTCCCACTGATCAAGCGCTTGCAATTGCTCACGAATCCTCGCCGCCAACTTGGGCAAATAAATCACATCATTGGCCGCATAATGCATTTGCTCAGGCCGTAAGGGACGTGCCAACCAATCCGAGCGGGTCTCGCCTTTATCGACATGAATACCCAACTCTTGCTGCAACGCTTGTTGGTAGCTCATCTGCAAGCCATGACCCAAAAATGACAAGCCAATCTGGGTATCAAACAAATTATCCAACGGCTTTTGTGCCGAATAATAATGAATCAGATCAAGGTCTTCACTACAGGCATGCAGCACATTTTGGCGCGCATTAAAAATCAATAACCATAGATCGGTAAAGTCGAGTGACTGACCATCTAATAAATAGACACGGCCATCTACATTAATCTGAAGTAAGCCTAATCGAGGCCAGAGGGTATTGACCTTAATAAACTCGGTATCTAAAAAGTAAGTATCGGTATGGGCCATATGGCCATACAGCTCACCCAATTGGTCCTGATGATTCAGGAATGTAAAACCATCCATGTGATGCGTGCAGTCCTATTCAAAAATCGGGTCCGGTTAAGACAATTGCAATCCACACCGGATAGTGGATGAGCACAAAATCAAATAATCACAGCTGCGACGGCCGCTAACGATAACGCCGCGTGGTTGACATGCGACAAACGCTTGATGCATTAGCGCACAGTCAACCGATACTGTAACGCTTGGCTTAGGGTATGACTATCAACATATTCTAGCTCGCCCCCTTGCGGTACACCTTGCGCAATGCGGGTCATCCGAACAGGCAGGTATTTGGTCACTTCTTGCAAATAATGTGCCGTGGCCTGACCTTCGACCGTGGCATTGGTGGCCAACACCACCTCTTCAATCGGTTCGTGGTTCAAACGCGCCAGCAATTGCGGAACGCCTATTTCGTCGGGGCCAATGCCATCTAACGGCGACAAATGCCCACCCAGCACAAAATAACGCCCACGAAAACTACCGCTATGCTCAATCGCTGCGACATCGGCAGGCGACTCCACCACACACAGCAAACGCTCATCGCGCTGTTTGGATTGGCAGATATTGCAGACATCTTCATCAGACAACGAGCGACACACCGTGCATTGTCGCACGGTTTGCATCGCTTGCTCCAAAGCATGTGCCAGTTCCAATGCCCCGCTACGATTGCGGGACAACAGATGCAAGGCCATCCGCTGAGCTGATTTTGGTCCAATACCGGGTAAAACTCGCAGGCGTTGAACCAGTTGATCAAAGCTCGGGGTAAACAATTAGAACATTCCTGCCAAACCTGGCGGTAGACCCATGCCTGAGTTAGCGCTGTTCATGGTTTCTTCGGCCAAGGCCTCGGCTTGACGCACCGCATCATTGATCGCAGCGGCAATCAAATCTTCAATCATGTCTGGCTCATCTTTAAGCAGCTCTGGATCAATCGACAAACGCTTGACCACAAAACGACCGGTCATGGTGACTTTGACCAAACCACCGCCTGCTTCGGCTTGCACTTCTGTGGTCGCCAGTTGCTCTTTGGCTTTTTTGACATTGCCTTCCATGTCTTTTTGCATGCGCTGGGCTTGCTGCATCAGCATATTAATGTTCATCAAACACTCTCCAGTTGGGGGTTATTTCATTACATGACGTGGCCTGTTGCTGCACCATCGATGACATCACATTCATCAGATCGGTTACCTTAAGACGGCCACATCACATCCATCATGCCAAAAAAAATCAGCCAATATCCAAACCACGCGCTAGATCAGCACGAATATCCGCCACATCCTCTAGCCCAACGGATAAGCGAATCAGTCCTTCTGCAATGCCCGCTGCTGCTTTGGCTTCGGCGGACAAACGACCATGAGTGGTGGTTGCAGGATGGGTAATGGTGGTTTTGGTATCGCCCAGATTACCTGTTATGGAGACCATTTGCGTAGAATCAATCACTCGCCATGCCGATTCGCGGCCCCCTTTGACCACAAAAGAGACAATCCCACCAAATGCGCGCTGTTGACGCACGGCAATCTCGTGGCCTTGGTGGCTTGGCAGACCCGTATAATAGACGCGCTCAACTGCGGGATGCTCGGACAACCACGTGGCCAGTTGCAAGGCGCTGGCCGAATGCGCATCCATCCGCAAGCGTAAGGTCTCTAGACCTTTTAAGAACAACCATGCATTAAACGGGCTCATTGAGGGGCCGCAACTACGCACCACACCCAAGACTTCTTCGAGCAATTTGGCATTGCCAACCACAGCTCCACCTAAGGCGCGTCCTTGACCATCCAGATACTTGGTGGCCGAGTGAATGACCAAATCCGCACCCAGCTTTAATGGCTGTTGTAAGGCTGGCGTGCAATAGCAATTATCAACCGCCAGCAAAATATTGTGTGTGTGTGCGATGTCAGCCAAGGCGCGAATATCTACCACTTCAGCCAGCGGATTGCTTGGTGTTTCGCAAAAGAACAGCTTGGTTTGACCAGCCACAATCGCCGCTTGCCATGCATCCAGATCGGTTAAATCTACAAAGGTGACCGATACACCAAATTTCTTCATGTACTTATCAAATAGCACTGTTGTTGTGCCAAACACCGCACGCGAACAGACCACATGATCACCAGCAGCCAAAAACGCCAAACTCATCGATAAAATTGCCGCCATTCCAGATGCCGTAGCAATACACCGCTCACCCCCTTCTAATGCTGCCAAGCGCTGCTCAAACGCCCGCACAGTTGGGTTAGTAAAGCGCGAATAAATATTGCAATCTGGAACTTGACCACCAAAGGCTGCGGCTGCCTCGGCGGCATTGGCATACACAAACGACGAGGTCAAAAACATCGCTTCGCTGTGTTCGCCTTCGTTGGTGCGATGGTGGCCAGTGCGAATGGCCAAGGTATCAAACGACAGTGATTCCGTGTGATCAGACATACTCATACACATTCCGGCAGGTGCAACACCTGTCCTATTGGGCAAAAAAATCGTTCGTCATTGTGAAAGCCTACCGATAACCCGTCAAGCAACAGATCTGAACAAATCGTTGGGTTTTTGGCGCTGGCAACCCTGTGGCTTAGGCATTCTTGCTACAAACGTATTGGCATCTTGGGTTTGGCCATTGGCCATTGATAACGGCAGAATGGACATTCGGGCCAGATCATCACAGCACAAGCTTTGTTATGCTCATGACAATGAGGCATGTCATCTGGCTGATCCATTGACGGCTCACGGCCAATACGGCTGTCATGCTGTTCATCGTTCGTGGATGAGACCTGCCATTGATCCGTTGGAGTTGTTCTATGTTCACACCCACACTACGCACCTTACAACAACGCATGGCGCAATCGCCGCGCTTGATCAATGCACGTGATCGTCTGTTTCGGGCTGAGACCTTGATTCAAGCCGGACGGACACCGTTTCAAGTCATCCACGATGATGGTTTGGCCCGCTTACGCTACTATCCACCGTTGCCCGACTGCCCGACCCAGCACCGCATCCCGTTGGTGATTGTCTCACCCTTGGCCATTAACATGTTGGTCTACGATCTATTTGAGCAGCGCTCGTTTATTGGTTATTTGCTATCCCAAGGCTTTGCGGTCTACCTGATTGACTGGGGTACTCCTACCCGCAAGCATGCGCGTCGTAATTTTCATAGCTATATCCTAAAAGCCCTGCCAGACATGATCAGTCACGTCCGCCAACACAGCAAAGAAGCCCAAATTTCTATGCATGGTTGGAGCATGGCCGGTATTTTTACCTTGTTATATGCCGCTTATAGCCAAGATCCAGACATTCGTAATCTGGTCATTTTAGGCTCGCCCATCGACTCGTATGCATCGGGCAGCATTGGCCGTAATTATCGTCTTGCGGGTCGGGTGTTTCGCTGGGCCGAGCAACAGACGGGTTGGCATCCGCGCACGCTACCCGCAGGTTTATTGCACTCTGCGGGCTGGAGTAATGCGCTGGGCTTTAAATTGCTTGATCCGGTCGGCACGCTCAAAGGCCACTGGAACATGATCCGCAAACTGGATCAGCGGGAAGCGGTCGAAGCGCATGCTACGCTTGGGGCATTTTTGAACCATATGGTCGACTACCCTGGTGGTGTGAATCGCGACATGTTGCTCAAAATTTGGCTGGATAACCCACTCAAACGGGGTGAGTTTAAACTGGGCGGCAAGACTGTTTACCTCAAAAATATTCATGCCTCGTTGCTGGCAGGCGCGGGCCTCAATGACAACTTGGTCACTGCCGATGCCGTACGTCCTCTGACGCGTTTGATTGGCTCGGACGATGTAACCTTTGCGACCATTGCTGGTGGTCACGTTGGCATGATCGGCAGCCAAGGTGCAGCAGATGAATTTTGGCCATTATTGGCGCAATGGTTGGCCAAGCGGTCAAATTAACAAGGCATGGCGTATGTCTACATTCTGATCGTCTGGCTTCAGAGTGACAACATAGCCTTGCATGCAAAGCCTTTAAACTTTTGCACTTCACGTGTGGATGAACAGAGCTATGATTCAATCGGTTGCTTTTATCGGTTTGGGCGCTATGGGCTGGCGGATGGCCGCACATTTGCCCAAATCATTTAGCGATGTTCGGGTATGGAATCGTACATTTAGCAAAGCCGAACAACATGCCCAGCAATTTGGCACACAGGCTTGCACGATTGAGCAAGCTGTACAGGCCGATGTGATTTTTTCTTGTTTGCCAGTCAGTACTGATGTTGAAGCCTTGATCGCTACCCACCCGCCCAAGTCAGGCAGCATTTGGGTCGATTGCACCAGTGGCGAGCCAGAATCAGCACGTACATTGGCTGCAAAATTGATCCAGCAAGGTGTGTACTTTTTGGATGCGCCGGTATCGGGTCAAACAGTTGGGGCCGAAAACGGCACGCTCACAGTGATGGTTGGTGGTGATCTTGATGCGCTTGAGCGCGCACGGCCAGCGATTGAACCGTTTGCCGGATTGATTCAACATGTTGGTGGTTCTGGTTCTGGCTTTGCAGTCAAAGCAGTCAACAATATGTTACTCGCGGTGAACCTCTGGGCTGCCGCCGAAGGCTTTAGCACACTTAAAGCGCATGGCGTTGATCTACAAGGGGCATTGGCCTGTATTAACGAATCAAGCGGCAAAAGCATGGTCACCGAAACCGTCTTGCCGCAACGTGTGTTTAATCGCAGTTTTCCCAGTACCTTTGCCCTTGCGCTACTGGCCAAAGACACCGGCATTGCCTTGGATTTGGTGCATCAGGCCAAACTTCCTGCGCCAGTCTTAAGTTTGGTACAAAGCTTGATGCGTGCGGCCAGCGATACGGCCGAGGTCAATAGTGATTTTTCGGCCAGTGTAAAGTTACTAGAAGGGTGGACAGGGATTAGGTTGGAGTAATTTCAAGCCCTTTAAATCCAATCAAACACAGTCTTTTATGTCTTGTCTCTCATTTGGCAGACAGTCCCTCGGCAATCACGCTGAGTCTGCTGTCTTTGCCAAGTAGCTCTAGTCAAACTCCAAAACAACCACTCATCTAAATCACGTCACAATGCCAAGCAAGCCACAATTTTATTGCGTAGAATCCCGCCGCCATTTGGCATTTAAATAACTGTTATTGGATAACATAATGCTTAAACCTCACAACGTCGTAATCAGCGCTGCACTAATTGTTGCAACGGTTTTTACTGCTGCATTCACACATGCTGACGACACCACCACCAAACCCGCAACAGGCTTTGTGCCAAAAACCTATTTTTCCTTGGGTGGACTTAAGCTTGATACCGACCCAGCGCAACTCGACGGCTCTACCTATCAAGTCGATAAAGGCTTTTTGATTGGTGGCGGTGGACTACGCGCACTGCCGTATCCCAATAGCTACTGGGATTGGAGCCTATTGGTTGGCGGCAACGAAGAAAATATAGACAGTGGCACCTGTGTGACCACCAATGGTGATTATGTGGGTTGTAACTATGCCGTGACCACCGTGGTTGCAGCTTTGCCCGTGACTGCCAATATGTACTACCCGATCAATGATAAATTCAAGGTATCTGCTGGTCTAGGTGGCAGTATCACCATGTTGTACTTTGATGCCGGCTTAGAAGCCGACGGCTATCAAAGCAAAGGCACCGACACCACATCCTCCATCACAATTACTCCCGTGCTACAAGCTGCAATGACTTATGATCGTGTGCAGTTTAAAGTGATGCAGCAATTTAGTATTGGTAATAGCGAAACCGGCAAAGGCAGCGCGACCTTCTTTACCCTAAACTGGCTCAATAAATAACGCTAAACACACATTTGCGCCTGACCATATCGGGCGTAAATACCCATCATCTCAATCGCAATAGATCGACAACGATAACGTATAGGTCTGCCCTGCCTGCAAGCTCACCACATCGTCCATCACATTGGCCGTTTCTACACAAAACATCCGCTGCCAAGCATCACTGGCGCATTGGCTTAAACGCGCCGACTTGTCTACCCACGGGTTCCAGACCACCGCACTGTTGCTATTACTCTGCAAGACCATTTTACGCGTTGGCGTGACCAGTCGTTGCACGCCGTTGGCCTGATAGACTCGGTCAGTTTCTGCGCCAAAGCGAATCGGGCCGTGTTGCACCTGCTGTTGCCAATCTTGTAAGGCATCGGCATAGACAAAACCATCAAAGCCCAGAATCGACGTGTGATGAATATCGGTGGTTGAAAAATAGCTATGCAATGCTTGTGAAAACGTGATCGGCTGCGCGCCCGCCTGTGTGGTCAGCTCAACCGTCAATGCCGCTGCGGAGAGCCGAAAGATCACCTCAAGCCGACTATCTGCCAACCAACCCGAATTCTGCATCATAGGTAATGCCAAATGTAGGCTGACCTGTTGCCCAGACTCTTGCATCGACTCCTGCACCGCCAGCAACTGCCAGACGCTCACCCGCGCAAAGCCATGTGCCGATGCCGTAGTCGGATCTGCAATATGCTGCTGCACTGACGCTGGATTATCGTGTGCATTGCCAAACCACGGCCAGCAAATCGGCATGCCACCTCGTACCGCCACACCCGTTTGATATAGCGCTTGCTCGCTCAGCCACAACCAATTGTCCTGACCCGTCGGCGCAAAATGCAATAACTGCGCACCTTGCAACAATAGATCAGCACTGAATAAGGGATGGCGAATCTCTAGACAATCCAACTCACCACGCTTAGACCACTGGCTGTATTGGCAATCACGCAGCGCATCGTATTGACTTAATGATTCATTCACAGCGTATCCTCACTCATTAATCCCATTCACCTCTTTGCAATAGCCTGCTACGCTCGGCGGTGACAGACCTTTTTTATCGCTGCTCAATCAGGATGCTGACCATGTCTTACAATGATCAAAACATTTTTGCCAAAATTTTGCGTGGCGATTTGCCGTGTATCAAAGTCTACGAAGACGATCACACCTTGGCCTTTATGGACATCATGCCGCAAGCCGCTGGCCATACCTTAGTGATTCCCAAAGCACACGCCGAAACCTTGCTTGACCTTGCACCAGATGCCGCAGCCCACCTGATCCAAACCGTGCAAAAAGTCGCTGCCGCCGTTAAAACCGCCATGAAGACCGACGGCGTGGTGCTGATGCAACTCAATGGCGCAGCAGCCGGTCAAACCGTCCCGCATATTCACTTTCATGTGATTGCAGGGTCGATTATGGATCTACGCAACGCACATGCCCAACAAATGGGTGATCAAGCGCAAATTACCGCTTATGCCGAAAAAATCCGTGCCGCGCTAGGCTAAATCACGAACCACACTCATCCAAAGACCAATCCATAAAAAAGCCTCTGATCACACAGAGGCTTTTTTGTACTCACCCAATCCATCAAGGTGCATTTAAATCCGTCATCGGCCAGCGCGGTGTGGTACTGACCGCCAAGCCATCTGACTGGCCGTTTTTCAGGCGCTGCCAACCGGCAAAGGCAATCATCGCGCCGTTATCGGTACATAACGCTGGCTCGGCGTAATACACCTCGGCACGAATTTTTTTTAGGTCTTGTTCCAGTTGCTCACGCAGTTTTTTGTTGGCACTGACCCCACCGGCAATCACCAAGCGCTTCATGCCAGTTTGCTTTAAGGCACGGATACATTTTTTGCTTAAGGTATCCACCATGGCATGCTGAAAACTCGCGGCCAAATCTGCCTCACGGCCTTGACCTTGTCCCTTTAGATAATGGGTGCGCACAGCGGTTTTCATCCCACTAAACGAAAACTGTAAGCCTTGATGCATCATCGGACGCGGCAGATCAAAGGCCAGCGGATCGCCTTGCTCGGCCAGTTTGGCCACATTCGGCCCACCGGGGTACGGCAAGCCCATCATCTTGGCGACCTTATCAAAGGCCTCGCCAGCGGCATCATCAATCGACTCGCCAAGCAACTCGTACTGGCCAATGCCATGCGCAGCCATCAACTGACTATGTCCACCCGACACCAACAAGGCCACAAAAGGAAATTCCGGCGGTTTTTTGGACAGTAACGGTGCCAGCAAATGCCCTTCCATGTGATGCACACCAATCGCGGGGATTTTTAAGGCATAGGCCAAACTACGACCAAACAACGCGCCGGTCATCAATGCCCCCATCAACCCCGGCCCACGGGTATAGGCCACCGCATCAATTTCAGTCTTTTTGCAGCCGGTTTGCGCCAATAACTCCTCTAATAAAGGAATCATTTTGCGCACATGGTCGCGCGAGGCCAATTCTGGCACCACGCCGCCATACTCAGCATGCAGTGCGATTTGGCTATAGAGCACTTGCCCCATCAGCCCTTGTTCGCTATCAAACAGCGCAAGGCCGGTTTCATCACAGGATGTTTCTAGACCTAAAACCCGCATGAATAAACACCTTTTTTATCTCAATCAACGCAAGCATTGGCCGCAACGCCCATCTTAAAGCATCGCACACCACAACATACATCACGACAGAAAACAAACACACAGGCTTGCCGGATGTTTTGACTGCGCGTAGAATGTCGCACTTTAGTCTGTCTGGCAAACACAGACACCCCATTTTCTTCCGAGGAATGTACATGCCACAAGTTAAGTTGAAAGAAGGCGAGCCGGTCGACGTCGCGATCCGTCGCTTTAAGCGTTCATGCGAAAAAGCCGGTGTATTGGCTGACGTGCGTAAGCGCGAGTTCTACGAAAAACCAACCCAAGAACGCAAGCGCAAGAAAGCTGCTGCGGTAAAACGCTATGCCAAAAAACTGGCTCGCGAATCCGTACGCACCACTCGTCTGTACTAATTGAGCGCGGCTAAACATGACTGACCTTAAAACCCGTCTTGGCGACACCCTAAAAACTGCAATGCGTGAGCGGCAGTCGGATCGCGTGATGGTGTTACGGGGCGTTCAGGCCGCCATCAAACAGATCGAAGTCGACACCCGTGAGTCCCTAGATGACGCACAGGTGTTGGCGGTGATCGAAAAGCAGCTTAAACAACGCCGCGAATCGATCAACGCGTATACCAACGCCAATCGCCCTGATTTGGCTGATAAAGAACAATTTGAAGCCAACGTGATCAGCGAGTTTTTGCCCGCTGCGCTCACTGACGACGAATTAAATGCCATGATCGACACCGAGATCAGCACGCAAGGTGCGACCTCGATCCGCGATATGGGTAAAGTGATGAATGCCCTACGCCCACAGATCATGGGTAAAGCCGACGCTGGCGATGTGTCCAAGCGGATCAAAGCTCGCCTCAGCGCTTAATCAGCAGCAAATATATTCACCCTTAAAACGCCTGACCAGCAAGCATCAACACCATACGATGTTGTGTCTGTTGAGTGTATTCGGCTACCCGTCTTAACATTGATTTAACCCAGCTTGACCTTTCGCTCTTCTCGCATGGTGTTTAGCCTTTGGCTAATTTTGGCATATAACCAACCACCCGTACGCGCCAAGGTCTGCGCCCGCTCAAGCGACACAATGCCATCGTCTACCTGCCCACTCCAAAACTGGCTTTCGGCCCGATAACGCAGCACCGAGATGGCTTTATCTGGCGTGTCATCTGGCAATCTGCTGGCTGCGCTATACAGCAACTGCCAAATCATCAGATCAGTGGGTGAATCACGGCTTAAATCCTGCAACAAGTCAATGGCTTGCGGTGACTGTTGCTGGTCTATCCATGCCCGCACCATCAATAATGCCAGTGGCTTTGATGTGGGTGTTAATCGGTAGACAGGCTCAATAATCGCCAATGCGGCTTGCGGTTTGCCATCATCAAGCTCGACCTCGGCGGCAATCAGCGGCAGTAACGACCATGTCGGATGTGCCTTTTGCAAGCGACCTAACAATGCTCGCGCCTCATGAAAGCGACCATTTAAGCGATACAGGGTCGCCAACGTGGTCGCCGCCACATCATCACGCTCGGCCAGCACCCGCACGCTATTGATGCTCAACTGACCACTTAAGGCATTGATCTGGCCTTGCAACAAACGAAAATGCGTCAGCTCGGCTGGGGTCGGCGCTTGCGCCTTAAATTGGGCTGCCCGCAAATTGGCCTCGCTGGTACGCTCTAAGGTCAACGGATGAGTCAGCACAAAGTCTGGCAAAAAACCGTGATTACCATTACTCCGCTGCATAATGTCAAAAAAATCCGGCATCCCTTGTGGCGCAAATCCCGCTGCACGCATCAGTTGCATGCCCACGCGATCTGCTTCGCGCTCTTGGTCACGGCTATAAGACAACTGCTGGCTAATCGCTGCCGCCTGACTGCCCGTCATCACCGCAGCACCCGCATCACTGTCTTGCTTAGCCAGCAAGATCCCCGCCACCATGCCACCTAGCGACAACCACTTGTTATTGCGCAAATCAAACTGCCGACGACAAAAATGCCGCTGACTGACATGCGCGACCTCATGGGCCAATACACCTGCGACCTCATCCATCGACTCGGCCTGTGCAATCAAACCGCTATACACCGCCACCAGTCCACCCGGTGTGGCAAAGGCGTTGATCTGTGGATCACGAATCAACAATAACGCCACAGGTTTTTTTAAGCCTGCTTGGGCGCTAATACGGGTAAATACCCGTGCAAGTTCTTCTTGCACCCATGGGTCATTGAGCAATGGGGCAGTTCGGCGTAATTCACGTAAGATCGCCTCGCCTTGCTGTTGCTCCTCGTGCTGCTCCAGCAAACTTGGCCCGCCACCCATGGTTGGCAAGCCTAACGACACCGAGTCAGTCGCACGCTCAAAGGTTGTTCCAGTTAGCAAACTGGGATCGACCACTGACCATGCCGGACGCATCGACAAGGTACAGACCAACAGCACAGTCAAGCCTATGCCAGTTCGCCATACGCTGAGTGGTTGGCTGCTTGCTAATAAAAGCTGAAATCGTCGCGTGTGCTGTGCCGCCATCATGGTCATGTTGCGTTACGTTTTAGCCAGATCAGCAAAAGTATGCCAGCCCGTCATCCACCAATGGTGTGCTAAAATTGCAATGCGTAGATGGTTTTGTTCAATCATGTATCGGCAAGGCCATCTTCAATTGGTTATCTCATTGTTTTATGAGTAAGATTGATGCGCTAAAATCAAGCGCTGATGAGGTCTAATCGACACAATGCAGCACATCATCATGCATCACCTCATCTCGATCTCAATCATGGTTATTTTTTGGAATCTCACGTTGTCATGTCTAGCACCGACACGCTTGCACCCAATACCCCTCCCGAACATCTGGTTGATGCGCGTGGGTTAAACTGTCCTTTACCATTGTTAAGACTACGTCAGGCGCTGCATCAACGCGCGATTGGCGATCAGCTCCGTTTGCTGACCACCGATCCGATCAGCCAGCAAGATATTCGGCGTTATTGTGAGTTATCAGGTCAGATATTATTGGCAGCTTGGGCTGATCCAGCGCACGGTTTTTTTGGCTTTGACCTGCAAAAAACCCATTAGTACAAACCACCTTAAATCGCCGTTGATGCACAATTTCCACCTGTTTGAATGCAAATGCTCACAGCCTGACTACAGAATCGGCTGGCTCGACATGCTAAAACAGAACCTATTGATTGATCCGTCTGACCATGTGACACAATTGGGTGATCCATGTAGCAGACCGCGTAACTGGCCGTTTGCCAGTTCAAAGGAGTTTTCCATGAGCGACAACCGAGCCATGATGCCACTATCGCTGACTGCACCCGGTGTCAATCTGGGTGCTTATATCAGCACCGTTAACCAAATTCCGATCTTGACGCCTGATCAAGAGCGTGCCTTGGCTGATCGCTACTACCACGATGGCGACGTTGAAGCCGCGCGGATGCTGGTCATGTCACATCTACGTTTTGTGATTCATATTGCGCGTAGCTATTCGGGCTATGGTCTGCCACAAGGCGACCTAATCCAAGAAGGCAACGTCGGTTTGATGAAAGCCGTCAAACGCTTTGACCCGACTATGGGCGTGCGTTTGGTGTCGTTTGCGGTACATTGGATCAAAGCCGAAATTCACGAATTTGTCATTCGCAACTGGCGGATTGTCAAAGTCGCCACCACCAAAGCACAGCGTAAACTGTTCTTTAACTTACGTTCACTAAAAAAATCCAGCCGTAAGCTGACCTTAGATGAAGCAAAAGCGATTGCCCTAGATCTAAACGTCACTGCCGAGCAAGTGCTGGAAATGGAAGGCCGTCTAACTGCCTATGACGCCTCGTTTGAAGCGCAAGCGGACGATGATGATGATGGCCGTGTGGCGCCTGTGTTGTATCTAGAAGACAACCGCCACGATCCAGCGCGCGAAGTCGAAGATGCCGACTGGGAAGAAAGCAACAACCGCGCCCTCCACGCCGCGATTGGCCAGCTTGACGATCGCTCACGCGTGATCTTGCAACGCCGCTGGTTGGATGACGAAAAAGCCACCCTGCACGAACTGGCCGCCGAGTACAACATCTCCGCCGAGCGGATTCGTCAGTTAGAAAAAAACGCGATGGATAAGATTCGCACAGCAATGTCGGCAGGTTAATTGCCTAGATATAGATGCTCTATATCAGCAACAGCGTAACAACAATGGCTCAATCTGTATTGGGCCGTTTTTTTGGTCTTTGCATCGCCAAAAAGCAGCCATCGCGCGTTAGAATGACTGACTTTTTGTGATGTGAGCGACTGCGCATGTGGCTTGTCATTGCGGCGCTAAACTTGGCGCTGGCTGTCATACTCGGTGCATTTGGCGCACACGCGCTGAAAGGTCGCACCAGCCCAGAACAATTGGCATGGTGGCACACCGCCACCGAATACTTCTTTGTGCATGCCCTTGGCTTATTGATCCTTGCCGTACTGATGCGCGTCCTACCTAGCCTCAAACTCGGCAGCGCTGCATGGGCATTACAGATCGGTATGCTATTGTTTTGTGGCTCATTGTACCTAATGACCTTAGGCGCCCCCCGCTGGTTTGGCGCAATCACCCCGATTGGCGGCCTAGCCTTAATTAGCGGTTGGTTATTATTGGCCTATCAGGCGTGGAGATCACTGCCATGATGATTATCTTAAACGGTCATCCGCATCAAACCGATGCCCAGCACTTGGCCGATCTGGTCAAAGAACTCAACCTGACAGGCAAGCGTATCGCCATTGAAATGAACGGCGAACTGGTCGCCAAAAGCCGCCACGCGCTCACGCCCATCAGCCCTGATGCCCGTATCGAAATTGTCCACGCCGTTGGCGGAGGTTAAGCCATGTCCCACGAATGCTGCGGTGCAAAACCGCATGACGCCACGCCACACGCCTTAAGCCTTGCGCGGGTGTTTTGGCCAGAGACAGTGGTGTTTGAAGATCGGGTGTACTTTGACACGCCAGATGCCGAGTATTATGCCGACATGCTGGATTTTGCCGAGGGTGACTTGATCACTGTGCAAGCCTTGATCAACCATCAACACTTACTCGATCTGGCCGGTGATGCCAGCTTAAGTCGTGAGCAATTGATCGAGTTTGGTCAACGTCTACACGCCTGTTGGCAAGCCTGTTTGAACCAGCGCTATCCTGATCGGCCCATTGTGGTGGCCTTTGACCCACAAGACGAAGACAGCAACGACGAGTTGCAAATCCTGTTTTATGAGGAACCCGCTGCATGAACGCCCAACCCCCCAATGCTGCAACAGATCGCAGCCCCAGTCACAGTACGGACGACAACACCGAGCAATGGCGCGACCAGCCCTTAATTATTGGCTCACGGCAGTTCACCTCTCGCCTACTGGTCGGTACTGGCAAATACAAAGACCTGCACGAAACCGGCGCAGCGATTGCCATGAGTGGCGCAGAGATTGTCACCGTGGCAATTCGACGCAGCAACATTGGTCAAAACCCCAACGAACCCAATCTGCTGGATGTGCTACCGCCCGACCGCTACACTATTTTGCCCAATACCGCAGGCTGCTTTGATGCCGACAGCGCGGTGCGCACCTGTATGCTGGCGCGTGAACTGCTAGACGGGCATAACTTGGTCAAGCTTGAAGTATTGGGCGATACCAAAACGCTGTATCCCAACATGGTCGATACCTTAAAAGCCGCCCGTACCTTGATTGATGATGGCTTTGAGGTGATGGTGTATTGCTCGGATGACCCGATCATCGCCAAAGAGCTAGAGAACATGGGCTGTGTGGCGGTGATGCCGTTGGGTAGCTTGATTGGCTCGGGTTTGGGTTTGACCAACCCGCACAACATTCGTTTAATTTTAGACAATGCCACTGTGCCGGTGTTGGTGGATGCGGGCGTGGGTACAGCGTCGGATGCCGCCATTGCGATGGAGTTGGGCTGCGCCGGTGTGTTGATGAACACCGCGATTGCGGCGGCGACCCATCCGGTGTTGATGGCCAGTGCGATGAAAAAAGCTGTTGAAGCGGGCCGCGAAGCCTATTTGGCTGGACGTATGGCGAAGAAAAACTATGCCAATGCTAGCTCGCCTGAAACGGGGTATTTTTTTAAGTAAGATGTGAAAATGTTATTCCCGCCTAGGCGGGAGTGCGTCGTGGACTGATCAACGATTATTGGATGCGACGCATAAAATTCCATATATGAGTTTATAAGCCGGTTAGTGCATAGGGTGCGCCATGCGCACCGAATGATGAATGAATGTGATTGGTGCGCATGGCGCACCCTACTCAAACTTGTGGATTCAAAAATGAAAATAAATTACTTACTACCCTTCATCTTGCTTTTAATGAGTGGATGTAATGACGCGATTGATAGTAATCAAAAAAACCGCACTTCAAGTGACGACTTAATAATTTTATCAGATCAAGCAGAATTGGATCGAGTGGAGTTTGCAAAATGGTCTGTTGCTTTAGATCATTTAAAAAATAAGCCAACAGTTAAAGACTACCACATTGTTATGCAGTCTAAGTATTCTACCTATTTAGAAAATGAGGATTATGACACTATTAAAATTGGATTAAAGCTTGGAATTCCTGATGCATATCAAAGCATTTTAGATGGATATTTGAGCCATTCAAAAAATAAGTGCCATACTATCTTTTACACAACAATATTGTTCAATCAAGATGCTTATGATCCTAAGATTTTAATCTTGGATGGTGCTGCAAAAGGAAGCGAAGAGCTAAGACAGCTATTGGTTCATTTGTACAGCACAGGTGATATCTTTGCAAAAGATGAGAAAAAAGCCGAATACTGGCGTAGACAGCTTAAATCCAAAAAAAATCCAATTGATGAATGTGAACGATATAGCATAGGTGTTCGAGCATCTGACTAGCGCTACAGATTTCTTTGATTTTTCGTATCCAAAACTCACGTTAGTTAGGTGCCACATGAATCGGTGTATCGTCATTTCTCTAATCGCGCTCGTATTGTGTGGCTGCTCTCCGCGCTATCAACTGATTGCGGGTGCAGTCGGCAAAGAGTGGCAGTGCCCAATTAAATCAGTAGAGGTTATTTCGCTAGGTGCCTCACGATATGCGGTCATGGGGTGTAGGCAGGCAGAGATTGTGTACTGCAAGATTGGGCAAGAAGGTTGCCATTTTGCTGGCAAACCAAATCAGCCATTAAAAACGCGGGAATACCTACAGGCTGCACCTAACACGTCAGTCCAGTAAGTAGAGTGCGCCATGCGCACCACATGATTACAGTGATTGGTGCGAATAGCGCACCCTCCCCAATCAGGCTTTTAACACCGTCCAATCCACCTGAATCGGATCACCACCGAGCGAGATCGTCCAATCGCCATCTTGCACATTGGCCTGCATTTCCATACCACGGCTCATCTGCGCCGCCAACTGCTGCACCGTCTCCCACGGCAACTGCAACACCGTCAAGTTATCCATGCGCGCTACTTTGCTCTCAATTTGCTTCCACCACACATCCGTGCTGCTGGCATAGGTCACCACCACCACCCGCTTAACCCGATTGCAGGCTTTGCGAATCTTAGTCTCGTCGGGTTGGCCCAACTCAATCCACAAGGTCAGCGCACCGGTTAAATCTTTTGACCACAACGCTGGCTCGTCGGTTTCAAACAAATCTTTGGTAAATTCTGGCGCATCGCTGGCAAAACGCGCAAAGGTCAACATCCGCACCAACAGACGCTCATCGGTCTCGGACGGATGACGCGCCACCGTCAGGCTATGGTCGGCATAGTAATGACGATCCATATCGGCAATATTAAGATCACATTTATAAATGGTGGCTTTAAGCGCCATGAGCGTGGATATCCAACAAAAAACAATCAAGGCGCGAGCATAGCGGATTGACCTGTAAATGCCTATGCACCAGCCCCGTCTAGCGGTCGATTGACCAGCACAGCCACAGCCTCACGTACAGATTGCCGCAGCGCGTGCAAAATCCATTACAATGACGCGGTTTTTTGATCCTATAACCGCAGAGCAGAACATGACCCAGCCCGCCCCGCATCACGATGATCGCCCAACCGATGGCATCCCACGTGAGATTCAAACCTTTATGCGTCGTTCCAGTCCGCTGAACACCTCGCAAAAGCAGGGCTTGGTGGATTTTGCCCATCTGATTGTCAGCATGCCGGTCAATGATGCGCGCCAACTGTTTGCCCAGCCTGAACAGCCACTGACCATTGAGATTGGCTTTGGCATGGGTTCATCGTTGGTTGAGATGGCACAAGCCGCGCCTGAACGTAATTTTTTGGGGATCGAAGTGCATATCCCCGGTATTGCACAGTGTGCCTTTGATGCGGGTACAGCGGGTCTGACCAATCTACGCTTAATGGAAGCCGATGCCATTGAGGTGCTTAAAGGGCTGCCGGATGGCTCAATTGATCGGCTGCAATTGTTCTTTCCTGATCCGTGGCAAAAAAAGCGGCACTTTAAACGTCGTTTTGTCATGCCAGAGCGCATGACGCTAGTGGAAGATAAACTGGCGATTGGCGGGTGGTTTCACTCGGCGACCGATTGGCAACCGTATGCCGAATGGATGATCGATGTGCTTGAAACCATGCCACGACTCAAAAACATTCATGGCCCCGCCCAATATGCTCCGCGTCCAGACTGGCGACCAGAAACCAAGTTTGAGCGTCGTGGTGTGGAAGCCGGACATGGCGTGTGGGATGTGATTTATCAACGCGTTTAAAATAATCTGACTGCCAACAAGCTAAAAAAAAGGGGCAATCATTCGCCCTTTTTTTTGTTGTTGGCCGCTTAACTCGCCGTTGCGATTAAGTATCCCGTATACGCCACAAAGCCACTGAGCAACAATCCGCCCTCAAGACGTGAGATCTGGCCCTGTTGACCCCGTTTTAGGCTCACGCACATTAGGATCAACAATACCGTCAACGCCAACATGGTGGTCATGTCACGGGTCAATAACTCGGGTGCGACCTGCATCGGGTGAATGCTCGCCGCCAGACCAACAACAGCCAAGGTGTTAAAGATATTAGAGCCAATGATATTGCCCAGTGCCATATCATGCTCCCCCTTACGAACCGCCATAATCGACGATACTAACTCTGGCAATGACGTACCAATCGCCACAATGGTTAGGCCAATAATCAACACACTGACCCCAAACGACTGCGCCAAGCCCACCGCGCCCCAGACCAGTAGCCGAGAGCTGAGCACCAAAATTGTCAAGCCAACCAGCACCCCAACGACTGCTCGTCCACGACTGATGCTCGGCTGGTCATCCAGTACGTCGCTCACGCCTTCCACATAGGCATCGTTATGGCTTGGCTGACGATAGGCCGACCAGATGCTCGCCACCATCAAGCCAGCCAAGACCAGCAATAACACCACACCTTCGACGCGTGTTAACTGACCATCCCAGACTTGCCACAAGGCCAAACCAGACACCGCCAACAACACAGGCAACTCTCGGCGAACCACCTGCGACTGCACGACAATCGGACTCAGCAGCGCAGTCAGGCCAAGAATCAGCGCAATATTGGTGATGTTTGAGCCATAAGCATTGCCCAATGCCAACGATGGCGAACCGGACGTCGCAGCCAGCACAGACACCACCATTTCAGGTGCTGACGTGCCAAAACCCATCACCAAAATACCAATCAATAACGCTGGCATACCCAAATACTTGGCCAGCACTGCCGCAGAGTCGACAAAGCGATCCGCACTCCAAACCAAGACCACCAGCCCAATCAAAACAGCAACCACATTTAGCAACATCACCATGCTCCAAAACCAGATCGATACACCATACACGTCGCACATGATCACACAACAGGCTGCAATCGGTCATCAGTGTCATGTGTACAACAAGCTGGCTTTGGCACCGACTTTGGCGCTGATGCTGGCCCGTTTAAGGTGTGGCCTGATCATCGACAAAAATTTGCTTCAGCACTGGCAATGCTTTGATCGGGCCAACCAGAGCAATAGTGGTCAATACGCCACTCATCATCGCGCCCACCACCCCGCAAGACAAAATATCTTGTCCGGTCAGCCATAGCCCTTTGATATTGGTTTTAGGCTTAAGCCACTCTTGTTGAAAGCGTTCTGGCGTGTGATCCATACCATATAATTCGCCACGGCTATAGGCATTAAAGTGCTGCGTCGATAACGGGGTGGAAAACTCGACATAATCGACCTTGCCGCGTAATTGGGGCAATTTCTCATACAGGACTTCCATCAAGCGCTCACCCAATTCGGCTTTGAGTGCCTCGTAGTCCTCGCCGCGCTTGCCCCATGTTTGATCGGCCCATGGCTCAAACCATTCATACGGTGCAGGCGCGACGATCTCAATGGTTGATAGATCGGGATGACGACGGGCAAAATCTGGATCTTTGGCCGATGGAAATGATACATACACCACCGGAAATGGCTCAGTCCGATCCGCCACAAAGCGCTGCACATTGCCCTGATAATCAGCGCTCGGATAAATCCAAAAGTTAGTCTTCGGTAGGCCCAATTCGACAGCAGTACCTTTAAGACCAATATACCCCCCCAAATGGCCAATACTTGGTGTGACCTGTTCGAGTTTTTGTGTATAGCCAGCCGCTTGCGACACCGCCGCAGGCAACAGATGTTTAAAGGTATTCAGCACCCCTGCGCTAGAGATCACACAATCGCATTCGATCAGATGACCATCACTCATGCGTACACCACGGGTTTGGCCTTGCTCCACCACAATCTCGTCTACCCGCGCATAGGTAAAGACCTTGCCACCAGCCCGCTCAATCCGTGGCACGATGGTCTCAGAAATACGCCAACTGCCACCCACCGGATAAAACCCACCATGCAAATAATGCCGCGCGACCAACGCATGCATCATAAAACTGGACTGTTGCGGTGGTAGACCATAGTCACCCCACTGCCCTGTTAGGACTGCAATCAGTTGCTCGTTGTTGGTCAGACCCTTGAGCACGTCCCACGTGGTCTTGTTGATAAAGTCCGGCGTTTTATAGCGCAAAATCGGTGCAAACAGCTTTTGTTGCCAAGGATTGAGCAAGCGCTTGATGTTTTGTAATGGAAAGGCATCACTGGCCGCTTTGATCATGGCAAGGTATTGATCAATCGCTTGGGCCTCATCCGGAAAATCGTTGAGCAAGTTGTCTTTAAATGCTTGCTTACCCGCTACCGCGTCGTACTGTTGATCGCCCAAAAAAAACCGATCATAGGCCGCATCCATCGGCGCCCACTGCATCTGACCTTGGGTCAAAAAATCCATCAAGCGACGGGCCACTGTGCGCGTGCCCATATCGCCAATGTAATGCACGCCAACATCCCACTCGTAACCTTGCCGCTCATAGCTATGGGTAAAGCCGCCAATGGTGTAATGCTGCTCCAGCACCAAGACTTTTTTGCCCAAGCGAGACAATAGCGCCGCAGTGGTCAACCCACCCATACCCGAACCAATAATCACCGCATCATAGGGGCCATCTAGCCGTTCGGCGCGGTAGCGTTGACCAATTCTTAAGGTGCTGGGTTTGACGCTAGCCATGGGTGATCTCCTGATCAATTGAATCAATAATGAATATGAAGGGGCACTGTATGTTTTGTACACATCTGATCTATACAGGACATATCAGTGCAACCAGTTGCATTAACTTAATCCACCCCACCAATCATTGCAACCCGTTGCATTAATCTAGCGACATTAGCCGACCAATAGCAGTTGGCCTATACTGCGCATCTGATTGGTTGCAACGCGAGTGCTTGATGTCTTTACCCCATGCCCTGTTAACCGCCCTACTCGAACAACCCTCCACCGGTTTTGAGTTGGCCAAACGCTTTGACCGTTCGATGAGCTATTACTGGCATGCCACGCATCAGCAGATTTATCGTGAATTGGCACGAATGGAAACAAGCGGCCAAATTGCCACCGAAGAAACAGAAGACAGAAAAAGCCGAATTAAAACCTACCATGTCTTGGCCGCAGGCAAAGCAGAACTAGAGCGCTGGGTACAAACCCCGTCCGACATCACCCCATTACGCGAAAGCCTGATGATCAAATTACGCGCTGACGCCGTGATCGGGCCATTGGCATTAGAAGCCGAAGTCAAACAACGGATACTGGTGCATCAGCAACGACTGGCCATCTACCAACAGCTTGAAGCCCAATACTTTGCCAAACCTAACCCAAACCGTGAGATACGGCTTAAACATCTGATTTTGCAAACGGGTATGCGCTATGAGCAGCATTGCCTCGACTGGTCTAATCATGTACTTGAGGTGTTAGCGTCTGATCTCTAACACGCGCTGTTGCACCACAGACGGTATGAACACATGCAAAAATAACAAGCAAAAAAAAACCGGCATCCTGCCAGTTTTTTTAAGCAACCTTTACACCGCCAATATAAAGGCGCCTGTCCCGCCCAAAAAGCAGGTCATGATCAAAGGGGAGTCGGTCAAATAAGACCGCTTTAACCATGACTAGGACAACACCTAGACAGGCTTGCCAGTATATAAAGGCGCACGCGAAACATTCAAGCGATCAAGCAAAGAAATGAATGACTTTTCCTGTGAGCATTTGCTGAATAAAGGGTGTGTTTTTTCCTGCGGATTGAAGCGATTGCGTATTAACCTGCCACGTTTGCGCGGGATCAATCAGCAACCAACCGCCTGTCGCCTGACGAAATGACTCAATTCCGGCGATCCGTGCAGGCTCAATCACCACACGGCGTACCCAATCGAGTGGATCGAGCAAACCATCGTTAACCAATTGCACGCCCAAGGCCACAAAGGTTTCAAAGCTAGAGATGCCTGCTTCGGTCTCGGCAAATGGCGCGAGTTTGGACGTGGCCGACAACGGCTGATGGTGACTGCAAATGGCATCAATCGCACCACTGGCCACACCGTCGCGCAAGGTCAAGCGATCCGACTCGGCACGTAATGGCGGGCGCACGTGAGCCAGCGCATTAAAGCCATCAATCCATTGGTCATTTAAGTGTAATTGATGCATCGCCACATCGGCAGTAATCGGCAAGCCGCGTTTTTTGGCAATCCGAATCAGTTCGACCGATGCCCCACAAGACAACTGACTAAAGTGCGCATGTACACCGGTCTGCTCGACCATCAGCAATTGCTTGGCCAACGCGACGGTTTCGGCAATCTCTGGAATACCGGTCAAGCCTTGGCGCGAGGCCATAAAGCCATCATGCACACAGCCGTCTTTGGCAAGACTGGGTTCTTCTGGATAAAAGAACACGGTTAGCCCCAGCGTTGCCGCGTATTGCAAAGTATTCAGCAACACATCATCGTTGGCAAACGCATGGCTGGCATTACTGACCGCAATACAGCCACCTTGCTTTAGACCGGCCAGATTAGCCGGTTGTTGGCCTTCTAAACCACGCGTCAACGCACCAATAATATGTAGATGAATACCGCCATCATCGAGGGCTTTTTTGCGCAAGCCGGGTAATAGCGCACCGCTTTCTAACACTGGCTTGGTATCTGGCGGAATCACCACATGCAAAAATCCACCCAAGCGCGCCGCATGGCCTTCGCTTTTGAGTGTGCCATGTTGCTGTTCACCAGGTTCGCGTAGTCGTGCGCACAGATCGACCATGGCAGGCATCAACCAATAGCCTTGGCCTTCGATCACTTGCTCGACCTGATCGGTGGCATGTGGCTGGTCAATCAAATGGCCATCTTCTAACCAGACACTCTGCACAGCATCAGTATTTGATGCAGGGTCTAACAGTCGAACATTATCAATCCGGATCATGCGCGTGCCTCCCGTGCTGCAATCTGACCTTGCATGGTCAACGCCAGCACCGCCATTCGAACGGCAATGCCGTAATTGACTTGTTTGAGGATCAATGACTGTGGGCCATCGGCAACACTAGAAGCAATCTCAACCCCACGATTCATCGGGCCAGGGTGCATGACCAGCGCCCCTTCATTGGCACGTTGCACTCGCGCTTCGGTTAAGCCATACAATTTATAAAACTCATCGCTTGAGGGCAGCAATGGCGAGCCAATCCGTTCGTTTTGAATCCGTAAGGCAATCAGCACATCACAACCGACCACACCTTGATCCATGTTTTCAAACACCGTCACGCCGAACTCTTCAATCCCTTTGGGCAACAGCGTGCGTGGGCCAATCACTCGAATTTCTTTGGCACCAAGCGTCTGTAAGGCTTGGATATCCGAACGGGCCACCCGTGAGTGCTTAATGTCGCCAATAATCGCCACGGTCAAGTCCGAAAAAGGCCGCCCCGCATGCCGCCGAATGGTCAGCATATCTAACATGCCTTGGGTCGGATGCGAGTGACGGCCATCGCCACCGTTAATAATCGCCACATCAGGACAGACGCTTTTGGCCATAAAATGCGCTGCACCAGAGGCCGAATGACGAATGACAAAAATATCGGCGGCCATGGCCTCAAGATTCCACATGGTGTCGCGCAGGGTCTCGCCTTTTTTGGTGCTGGACTGCTGCATATCAATGTTCAGCACGTTGGCTGACAGACGCTTGGCAGCCACTTCAAAGGTGGTACGGGTACGCGTGGATGGCTCAAAAAATAGATTCATCACCGTGCGACCATCCAGCAAGGGCTGGTTGAGGATTTGACCATTTTCGCCCAAAAATGTTTCGGCGGTATCGAGAACTTGGGTCAGATGCGCACAGGATAAGCCTTCAATACTCAAGAAGTGGCGTAAATCGCCTGCTGCATTGAGTTGAAGCTGGCTGGGTAGGTGCAAGGCCGCTTGATGCATGGCGAGCGTTCCAGTAAAACGAATGCGGCATAGTGTAGCGGATTAGACCTAAAAACACGAAAAACCACGCAGCCATTTTGCACAACACACCGCAGACCTTATCGACCAAAGCTCGTACACTATTGTGACGATGACCTGTTGGCTGCGCGACTTGCGCTGCGCCAGCCAGTAACCAGCGCCAGCGACTGACCAAGCACAGACAATCTGGCGAGGTTATGTCGTGATCGGTCAACGCATCAACCCACAAATTGTGCATGATGGGCGCAGATTGTGACGCGAATAACCAAGTGATCCTAGATCAAACCACGATATGGCGGATCGGACTTGACAGCATTCGTTCAGCAGGTCATACCACTGTTCAGCCGACAATACACACCGGCATATGAATCGGCTGTTCATCACATCAGCATCTTTTATTGTATTTCGCTTAGCCAAACAACGATGTCACTCGCGAGGAAGATATGAACAAACCCATGGATCGGCGCACGTTTTTGAGTACCAGTGGCTTTTTGGGACTCTCCGTTGCTGCAACCGGATTAAGTGGCTGTGGCAGTAGCAGCAAAGACGACAACGCCACCACCACCAATGCCGCAACCGGCAGCAATTGGATGTTTCCACAAAGTATTGCTTCGGGTGATCCTCGCGCCGATGCGGTGATCCTATGGACACGTGTGGTCCCTGCCGATGCCGATCCAGTCACCAGCATCAGCCATGCCAATGTCAGCATTCGCCTGCATGTGACCGCCGCAGACAACGACGGTTTGCTTGATAGCAACACTGCATTGACCGGCACTTTGATCGTCGATGATCTGGTCACCGCGACCCGCGATCACGACCACTCCATCCGGCAAAAAGTCACAGGGCTCTCGGCAGCAACCACCTATTACTATCAATTTATTGCTGGCGATGTGCGCTCCAAAGTCGGTCGCTTTAAAACAGCCCCAGCCGCCACTGCCACGCCAGAACAACTCGACTTTGCCGTACTGACTTGCCAAGACTGGAGCGTCAACCATTGGGCCGTGTTTGATCATGTCAAAAACGAAGCCTTAGACTTTTTTATTCATCTGGGCGATTACATTTACGAGACTGTGGGCGAAGATTTTCAGAGTGGCAGTGTCGAAAGCCGCCACGATGCGCTGATGCTTCCCAACGGCACTGCGCTTGCCAGTGGCGGCCAATACGCCACCACCCTTGCCGACTATCGCTATTTGTACAAAAAATATCGCACCGATGCCCGTCTACAAGCGGTGCACGAACGCTTTGCCATGGTCGCCATTTGGGATGATCACGAGTTCTCGGACGACTGCTGGATGGACGCCGAAACCTACGACAACGGCACCAGCGCAGGTAACACCCATCAGCCGATGCGCCGCCGTCAAGCCAACCAAGCATGGTACGAATTCATGCCTGCCGATGTGATGTTTGATGGCAGCAACAGCAGTGGCTTTAACAACGTCAAGCTATACCGCGATTTGCAGTTCGGCACACTAGCCCATCTGATCATGACCGATGAGCGTCTATATCGTAACGATCACGTGATTCCAGAAGCCGCCATCAACCCCAGCACAGGGGCCGAAGTAGGCAAAATCGGTAGCCGCTACATGGTGCCCGAAGCCTCGTTTAATGCCGTTGAAGCACAAAAAACCGCAGGCAGCCTACAACTCGCTGGTGACCCACTGTACTTTATGTCAATGCTTGGCACTGAGCAGCGGGCATGGTGGAAAAACAAAATGAGCCAATCCACCGCCAAGTGGAAGCTCTGGGGTAACGAAGTGTCGTTGCTCAAAATGGGCATTGATGGCACAGCCGCCATTGCGACCCTACTCGCCCTCAAATCGATCAGCGTGATTGCCAGCAATATTGGCAGCACCATTGCCTTAACTGGCGGCAATGTGCCAGTGGCTGCGGCGATTGTGGCGGCGGCAACGGCTGGTGCAACCTCTCCAGTCGCTGGTGCAGCAGGTCAAGCGATTGCGGTTGCCGTTGCCACTTCGGCAAACCCCGTCACTGCGGCCATGACCGCTGGTTTAAGCGCCGCCCAAGCCGGTATTGCTGTCGCCTCTTTTAACGCTGCGGCGACCTCTAGTGCGGCTGGCGTGACTGGGCAAGTGACCTCTGCGGCGCAAACCATCGCTTTTGGTTATATCAAACCTGACATCATGGCCAACGGTGCTGCATCGGTATTTGTGATCAACTCTGGTCAAGCGGATGCACTATCAGCATTTTTTAGCAAATTCCTGCTGAATGCCGATCAGTGGGATGGCTATAACGCCGAACGCAAAGACTTGATGAAGCACCTCAAAGACAATCAGATTAGCAACGTGGTGGCGCTGACGGGTGACATTCACTCATTCTTTGCAGGTCAGGTGATGGATGATTTTGCCAGTACCTCACCAACACCAGTCATGGTCGATCTGGTCAGTGCGGGCGTTAGCTCCGATTCGTTCTTTAGTTATCTTAAAAGCGCGGTGGGCAGTCTGTCCGAAAGCCTGTCGACCTTGATCTACTACCCGCTGACCATTCCGCTTAGCGCGACCAGCAGCATCACGGTGGATGTCAATTTGCTCAACTACACCATGGGTAAAGATGCACCTATTAATGTTGGACTTGCAAATAGCCTCGTACCACAAATCCGCGAAAAACTGGGCAAGCTGGGCCTGCCAGAAGCGCAAAGTGACGCCATGATGGATAGTATTTTGGTTGGACTGATAAATAGCATCGGCTTTAATACCGAGCTCTTGCCACTAGTGCGACAATTGTCCAGCCTAGACAATAATCCGTGGCTTAAGCATATCAACACCGACGCACAAGGATACAACCGCATCACCTTAACCGCAGCAAAAGTCGATTGCCAGTTCCGTCAGGTCAATCGCTTAGTCGGCACGGTTGCACCAAGCGTGATTGTGGCCAATACCACACAGGTGACGGTTGCTGCTGGTTCAAACCTGCCGGTTGTTACCGAAACAGTGCACATCCCTGACGGCCTGCTCACTGCTCCAGATACGGGCAATTGCTTCGGAACATTAACCTTCTGTTAATCGCGCCACAACACCACGTCTGACCCTCAGGCGTGGTGTGTTTTTCCCCAACTCATCAGCGGCATCACCTTCAAAAACCATCACAACATCGTCATGCCAGCACAACATTGGAGCACCACATGTTCGCTCACCCTCAGTCATCGCGTGTGTCTCATCCTGATAGCGATAGTGTGCATTTGCTGCAACTAATGGCGGACTATAATGCATGGATGAATCAGCAGATTTATCACAGTGCTAGCGAACTGTCTGCCGAACAACGTGACCAAGATCGTGGCGCGTTTTTTGGCTCAATCACCGGCACGCTTAATCATTTGGTGGTTGGCGATATTATTTGGCTTAAGCGCTTTGCAGGCTATCCAGCATTTGCCGAACGGCTGTTTGCACTTGATAACTATGCCGCCCCCAAGTCTTTGGATCAGATATGGCATCACGACTTTGCCTCATTACGGCAAACGCGTGTTCATTTAGATCAAGTCATTACCCATTGGGCGCAGTCGCTACGGGCCGAAGATCTGGCTCAGGCCTTTGAATACACCAATAGTAAGGGGATCACCAGTCAGCGCCGACTAGGTCATCTGATTTTGCATTTTTTTAATCATCAGACTCATCACCGTGGTCAAGTCACCACGCTATTGCAGCAAGCCGGTCGAGATGTCGGTGTGACCGATCTACTGGCAAAAATTCCACTGATTGATCCTTAATGATCAAAATCGACTGAACAAAAAAACGGCATATCAAATGCCGTTTTTTATGTCGCCATACATCTGGCCCGTCACGCTTAGCCCAGACGTTTAACTTGCTCAGCAAAACGCTGACCATAGGCTTGTGCCGTCGCTAAGTCACCAGCCAATGGGCCTTCTTCTGGGCTAGAGTCCGACGGCGATTGCGCCAGCAACCCCACCGAACCACCCAAAAAGTTTAGATCATTACGATCTGCGGCTTTACTATTAGACGGTAACTGACCCAAGCTGACCCACAACATGCCATGCTGGCTGGCCAAGGTGACCAGATACTGTAAGGTCGAACCTTTATCACCGTTCATGGATGCCGAGTTAGTAAAGCCACCCGCCAACTTGTTTTGCCAATGACGCGAATACCACGGCTTGCTTGATGCATCAGCAAACTTTTTAAACTGCCATGCCACGCCGCCCATGTAGGTTGGACTGCCCATCAAAATTCCGTCGGCGGCTTCTAGGCTGGCCCACTGTGCATCGGTCAAACTGCCTTCGCTATCAATTTTAATCAGCTCAACGCTGGTACCCTCAACCTTACCTGCACCTAGTGCAACCGCTTCGGCTTGTTTTTCGGTATGACCATAACCACTAAAATAAACCACACTGACGTTTGACATGATTTTACGCTCTACTCACCACTTGAATGATGCTGTAGTTATAGCAGTGTGCTTGGGCTTGATTCTCTGCTGCATGATGCAATCATCTTATCGTTTTACTTAACAATCAGCTTTTTTAAACGGCAATGCCTGCATAGCAGACTCAAAATAGCCCTGCACACCGACTTTTTCACGCGCCACATAATCCTCGATTGCTGCCATAAATGCGGGTTCAGCCAACCAATGCAAAGAATGGGTCAACACCGGCGCAAAGCCACGAATCAACTTATGCTCACCTTGCGTACCCGGATCAAAGTATTGCAAACCACGCGATAAGGCGTATTCAATCCCTTGGTAGTAACACAGCTCAAAGTGCAAACAATCCACCTCAGCCAGCGCACCCCAATAACGGCCATACAGTGTCTGTTCATCTTGAAAAAACAATGCCGCAGCAATCGGTTGATCGTCGGCATCTATCGCCATCGCCAAAGCCAAGCTGTCAGGCATGTCACGGCCTATTTGCTCAAAAAAGGCTTGATTTAAATATGGTCGCTGACCACGTACCATATAGGTCATCTCATAGCAGCGCTTAAAAAACTGCCAATCCTCGCGGGTCAACGCCGCGCCTTGCTTCCAAACACAACGAATCCCTTGTGCAGCAACTTTGGCTCGTTCAATTTTAATATTCTTACGCCGTTTGGCATTTAAGGCCGCCAAGTAACCATCAAACGAGCCATAATTTTGGTCTTGCCACAAAAACTGACAACCCACGCGCTCGGCCAATTGTGGGGTACTCGCCAGTAATGCCTGACGTGTCTGCTCATCAACAAATAGACCATGCCACGATGATGCGCCCAACTGCGCTGCAATCTGCTGCACCCCTGCAAATAATTGCGGCCAAACATCAACCAATGCTACGCCTGTGGCCAACAAAACACGCTGTCCTGTGACCGGCGTAAATGGCGCACTCGTGACCAAGCGCGGATAATAATTTAGGCCATGTCGCGCATAGGCATCCGCCCACGCATGATCAAACACATACTCGCCACGGTTATGCGACTTAGCAAATAACGGCAAAGCCGCCAATGCCTGCCCTTGCGCGTCATCTAACACCACATGCTGGCCCAACCACGTCGACTGTGGCCCAATCGCAGCACTATCCTCTAATGCCTGCCAAAAAGCCCGCCGCATAAATGGCGAGCCGCCTTGCGGCCACAATGCGGCAGGGATGTCTTGAATGTGCTGAACAATACGAATCGTCATAGACCAATCAATCGCGCAAAATGAATTCAAAGCATGTCTGGAATAGTCCTACAACACAAGCACACCTGCATGTGCAATCGTCTTACAGCGTCAACACATCTGATTACAGCTTAGTCTTGTCTCATGGCTGATCACTTGCTAAGTTAAAGACGACTCGTTGGTTAAACTGTTTCTGGCATTAACCACGCAAGACCATCACGAGCCAATTCATTTTTGTATTGTATTGGGAGCGTCACAATGGATCTTTTAAGCGATATCAAACACAAAATCGAAGACTTGGCCGATCATAGCCAAGCAGCTGCCTCGTATGCAGCCGTGCTCACCCATGATGACGTCGTCAACTGTAGTGGCTACACCGATGCAGACGACAACGCGCTTGATATGCTCGAAACCATGCACCATCACCCCAATCTACTCGCCAAGTAATATTCATCCTTAACAAAAAGCCTGCTTGTTGCAGGCTTTTTTAACTTCAAATCACAGTCACTATCTTGCCACGCTATGATCTGTTCTGCTGCGCATGGCGCATTCTACATTGCCTAATATCTACCATAAAAAAAGCCCCAACACGCTGTCAGGGCTTTTTTTGGCACTCAGTCACGCGTTGATTCAACGATCACAGCGCATACCGATTAGCAGATTATTCCATGTGCGAAATAATCGCATCGCCAAACTCAGAACAACGCAACAAGGTGGCATCAGGCATCAGGCGCTCAAAATCGTAGGTCACGGTTTTGGCGGCAATTGCACCGCTCATGCCTGCAATAATCAAGTCGGCTGCTTCAGTCCAGCCCATATCACGCAGCATCATTTCTGCTGACAGGATAATCGAACCAGGGTTGACCTTGTCTTGGCCAGCATACTTTGGCGCAGTACCATGAGTCGCCTCATAGACCGAAATCGCGCCGCCAATGTTGGCACCTGGTGCAATACCAATACCACCAACCTCTGCGGCCAGCGCATCAGAGATATAGTCACCATTCAAGTTCAAGGTGGCAATCACGGAGTAATCAGCCGGACGCATCAAGATCTGTTGCAAAAATGCATCAGCAATCACGTCTTTGATGATGATGTCAGCGCCAGTGCGTGGGTTTTTGATTTTGCACCACGGGCCACCGTCAATCAGCTCACCGCCAAAGCGTTCCATGGCTAGCTCGTAGCCCCACTCTTTAAACGCACCTTCGGTGTACTTCATGATGTTGCCTTTGTGCACCAAGGTCACTGAAGGCTTGTCATTGTCGATGGCAAACTGAATGGCTTTACGCACCAGACGTTGTGTGCCTTCTTTGGAGACCGGCTTAATGCCGATACCGCAACCTTGATCAAAACGGATCTTGGTCACGCCCATTTCTTCTTTCAAGAACTTGATGACTTTTTTGGCTTCTGGCGAATCGGCCTTCCACTCAATACCTGCATAGATATCTTCGGAGTTTTCGCGGAAGATCACCATGTCAGTCAGTTCTGGGTGATGCACAGGGCTTGGCACACCTTCAAACCAACGAACTGGACGCACACAGACGTACAGATCAAGCTCTTGACGCATGGCCACGTTCAAGGAGCGCATACCGCCGCCGACTGGCGTGGTGAGCGGGCCTTTAATCGACACCACGTATTCACGCAGTGCTTCAAACGTTTCTTCTGGCATGAACGTGCCATAAATTTTGTTGGCTTTTTCGCCACAGTAGACTTCCATCCACACAATTGCGCGTTTGCCGCTATAGGCTTTTAATACCGCCGCATCGACCACGCTTTTCATTACTGGGGTGATATCGATACCGATACCGTCACCTTCAATAAATGGAATTACGGGGTGGTTGGGGACGTTCAGTGATAGGTCAGCATTGACGGTGATTTTGTCGCCATCCGCCGGAACCACGATCTTCTGATAACCCATTGTACAGGTGCTCCCTTTATCTATCGTTTCAGACTGTGCATTGGAGCGATCCGCCGGTTAGGCCGAGCGCTTTCCGCTATACATGTTAAACAAACTAACAGCGATTGGTGATTTAGATAACAAATGTCTGTATTTTTCACCATGATGTTCAACCTATAAGAGGTCTGCTCGCCGTGGCCACTGTCGTGCTGTTTAACAAACCTTATGATGTGCTAACCCAATTTCGGCCCGATGGTGATCGGCGAACATTGGCCGAATTTATTGATGACAAAAGTCTGCGTGTAGCCGGACGGCTTGATCGTGACTCCGAAGGTCTACTGCTGCTGACCAATGATGGCAAGCTCAATGCTCATCTGACCGACCCACGCTACAAAGAACTAAAAACCTACTGGGTTCAGGTAGATGGAGACCCCAGCGAGGCGGCACTAGAGCAGCTACGCCAAGGGGTTATGCTCAAAGATGGCATCACCTTACCCGCTATTGTGACTCGTTTGGTCGAGAAACCGACCTTATGGCCACGTCAGCCGCCAGTTCGTTTTCGGGCCAATATCCCCACCACGTGGCTTGAAATTAAAATTCGGGAGGGACGCAATCGACAGGTTCGACGTATGACAGCAGCCATTCATCACCCCACCTTACGCTTGGTGAGAATGGCGATTGGCCCCTATCAGTTGGCTGATTTATCGTCAGGTGACTCACGCGTGGTGTCTGTAGACGGTTCTTTTTTGACCGATATGTATTCAGATGTGTCTACGACAGGTGCTACCATCGATTCTGCGGGGACCTCACGGCGCGCATCCGGCCCTCGATCCCGCAATAATCGACGCAATAACTTGCCCATTGGCCCACGCGGTAAATGATTGACAAACTCAATCTGATCGGGCAATTCAATGTGCTGCAAATGACGGGTCAAATGTTGGTGTAACACGTCTTTGGTCAAGCCTTCACGCGCGACCACGTACAAGCGAACAGCTTGCTTAGCGGCGTTGACATCTTGCACGGCCACACAGTCCAACACGTCTTCATGTGTGGCGGCGGCATGCTCTAAGCCTGTTGGGAAAATCATTTGATTTTGCACCCAAAAGACGTCTTTTTTGCGCTCTAACATGCGCAAATAACCGTCACTATCGATAGAGACAATATCACCCGTCTGAAACCAACCGTCATGGGTCATCACTTCTAACGTGGCACCAGGGTGCTGCCAATATCCACGCATCACTTGGGGGCCACGCACCCATAGCTCACCCGCTTGATCAAAGTCCATGGCTTGCTGATTGGCGCCGACCACGCGCACTTCGGTATTGGGCAAAATCACGCCAACGGAGCCAATTTTGATTCGATCTGGTGGGCTCGCCGCGATCACAGGCGAGGTCTCAGACATGCCATAACCTTCGCTTAAATACTTTCCCGTTCGGGCAAACCATTGCTCTTGCAGCACACGACTGGCAGGGCTAGCCCCACACAAAAATAAACGCAGATGCGGCATGGTTTTAAAATCAATGTCGGTACGCAACAGATGCTCATACAACATTGGCACACCCAGTACCGCATGTACATCGTACGCTTTGATCTGTTCGGGGGTTTTGATCAATGCTTGCATGGATGCCAACATCACGTGGCAACGCATCGACAAGCCCAACAAGACAAAGCCTAGCCCCAACACATGCTGCAAAGACACCGGCGTCAACAAGCGTTCACCAGACAATAAGTGTTCGCCCAAAATCCGTTGGCTTTGCTGCACATTGGCGCTCATATTGCCATGTGTGAGTGTCGCGCCTTTTGGTCGTCCTGTGGTACCACTGGTGTACTGAATCATTGCCACATCGTCAGCACAGCGCTTGGGCCACTCTTGCTCGCCTAAGCGCATGTTGAGAATGCTACGTAGCCGCACATGATTAATCAGTGGCCGCTCATGACGCATGTTTTTGACCCATTGACGGGGCGACAGCATCTTGAGTAGACGGCGACCCAAACGAATATGATCATCGTTCTGAGTGGTAATAATATGGCGAACACTGGTTTTAAGCAGCATGGACTGCACAGCGGGTAATAACTGCGGCACAGTAAACAACAACTTACAGCCCGAATCTTGCAGCTGATACAGCACTTGCGCTTGATCATTGACCAAGCCCAAATTCACCACCACCAGACCGGCCTGCCAAGCGGCATAAATAGCGATCAGATAGCTCAAACTATTGGGCAAATACAGCGCGACGCGATCACCTGCCTTAAGCTGGCTTTCGCTTTGCATCCAACCCGCTAACGATTGCGCCTGTGCATACAACTCACCGTAATGAATCATCTGCTCGCCCAAGGACAATGCCGGACGATCCGGCTGTGTTTTGGCCGTTTCCTCCAACATATCGAGCAAGTCCAGATGGCGGTCAATCTCCATGCTGCGACCTCGATACAGCACGCTGTAACTCGGCATCGGCTCTAAGATGACATCTGCCATGTCTGGCGTTTGGCTCATATCCATGTCCTTATTATCGTTTTATTGTGCGCAAGGCTCGACTACATCAGCTCGATCAGACAACCACATGGCAACACGATCCGGTGATGCCACACTCAGTCTGACCGCATTCATGGCACTGCTAGCGACTTTTAGTCGTAGCACATTTAGTTCATCGCGTCGAAACAAATGACACTCTAATGGCGCAATAGACGCCGCTTGCGTACCCGCCTGCTCTAGACGTCGACCGGCCAATTGAGTAATCAACTGACTGCTGGCCCGAATGCCGTCAATCGCCACGATCACATCTTGCGCCGATACGCCTGCCCGTGCCGCAACCGAATCACGTAAGACTTGTTGCACCGTCACACCTTGAGGCCCATCGCTTAACTTCATACCAAATGGCCAGCTACGGGCCTCTTCGGTGATTGACACACCAACTGATGTTAATAATGACGTGAGTGGCAACTCTGTCACGCCTTCAACATAATCACGCCAAAAGTCGGCCAAATTATCATCAATCAACTGCTGGCAGAGCGTTGGCAACGTTTCACCCGTCACCGCCAAACCTTGGCCTGCATGCTGATATAAGCACTGAATCAGTGCATCCAACGAGCTGCCTTTTTGACGCAAGATCAGATCCAAACACAGCGCGACCAATGCACCTTTGTTGTAATAACTGGTACCGGCATTGGTTGAATTTTCGTCAGGACGATAGTATTTGATCCACGCATCAAAACTCGACTCGGCCACGCTTTGATGCATCCGACCGGGATTTTGTTGATAGCGGGTCACTTGCTCAGACAGTAAATCCAAATACGACTGCTGGTTAATCACCCCACTCCGGTACAAAAACAAATCGTCGTAATACGAGGTAAAGCCCTCAAAAATCCACAACAACGACGTATAAACTTCAGTATTTAAGTCTGGTTTAACAAAGCCTTCTGGACGAATAAATTTGACCATCCACGCATGAAAATACTCGTGGCTACATAAGCCCAAGAAACGACGATACGACACTGATGGCTGATCAGGCTCGCCTGCTCGTGGCAAATCATCCCGCGGGGTAATCAAGCTGGTGCAATCTTGATGCTCAAGGCCGCCGTATCCATTGCCCGTTGCCATGACCATAAATAAATACTGATCAAACGGCGCATCACCAAACAGTCTAATTTGTGTCCGACAAATACGCTCAAGATCGGTAGACAGCCGTAGCAAATCGGTCTGATGACGCCCCGAAATTGCAATTCGATGCTGTAATCCATCAACCTCAAAATGGGCCTGACTGAGCACTGCAATTTCAAAGGGATGATCAATCAAATCGGCGTAGTTTTTGGCGATCAACACATGCTCAATGTCTGCTGAGCGATCCGAACGACACGGCAAGGTGGTTGCAATCGGCAACCCCGAAAAAGCCACACCCGCAATCAAGTCCAACTGGTGGACATCATCTTCTTGGCCAGCGACTGCCAAGCAAACACAGGCCGGATTGACATAAGCACGGCTTTGATCCAAATACGCACCACGCACCGACAAATCAAAAGCATACACTTGATAACTCAGCTCAAGCTGCTCACCCGCAGCACAGGCCACCACCCAACGATTTTTGCGGGTTTTTTCGATGGTGCGTGGTGTTCTTTGACCAGCCTTGTCCACCGCAAACACAGCAATACGACTGACGTGGCGGGCAAACTCACGCACCAAATAACTTCCGGGAATCCATACCGGCATCCACAATGCCTGCGACGCTTGCGCCTCAAAGCGCATGGTGATATCGATTAAGTGTTGACCATATTGATCAAACCCTACGGTATAGCGAATCATATCGACCTCGGAGATCAGCGTGATGGTGACGTGTGGATGGGCAATGCGACAACAGCTAGAAACATTCAAAATGATGTCAACAAAAACTGATCTCTCACCACAATAACGCACCTTATTTTTGCATTCTAAACTGTTTTGGCTAGAAAAGCGGCTGAGATCATCTTTGTGTCACACATCGCTATGCCGTATTTTTTAGCAGATTACAGCGACATTTTTGACAACAAAAGCCAACATTGGGTCACTGTACTGCTGTATATCCCCATCCAAACTGTTAGACAACAAGTCTGCGAGTCCGTTCGAGCACCATGTAGTATTGAATTTAATCAAAAAACTTGGATATTTGAGTCGTCCTCATGCTCCAAGCATTCAGCCACCGCTGCCATGTTTACCCTTGCATCCACATATAGCGTAGACCAGTAACACCGATTGATGATCGATTGTCTTGGCTATCGCATTTGCCCTTGTTGATGCGCGAACAATCCGTTTAACAATCTCTAGTCGATTGATGCCTATATGGTTGCAACGGTCAGCATGGTTTGGCTTGCTCAACTCGATTTCGAATCTGAGCGCCCACCTGCCCCAGTTTTTTACTGCAATAGGATGCATCAACATGCAACTCACTCAAGACAAAGCCAACGCATTACATCGTATTGTGATTGTGGGCGGCGGCGCTGGCGGACTCGAACTGGCCACGCGCCTTGGTCGCTCGCTGGGCAGACGCAAAAAAGCCCAAGTCATGCTGGTCGATGCCACATTGACCCATATTTGGAAACCGCTGCTGCACGAGGTGGCCGCCGGCACCATTAATTCGTTTGAAGATGAACTTAACTACTTTGCCCATGCCACACAAAACTTCTTTGAGTTTCATTTGGGCCGGATGGAAAATATCGACCGCGAAGGCAAACAGCTCATTTTAGAGCCACTGACCAATGGCGAAGGCGACGTGATTGCCCCAACCCGCACCATTGCCTATGACACCTTGGTGGTTTCGATTGGCTCAACCTCCAATGACTTTGGCACCCAAGGCGCGCGCGACAACTGTATCTTTTTGGACGCTCGCTCACAGGCAGATCGCTTTCAACGTGAATTTTTGAATTTGTATTTACAGGCTCAAGCCCGTGCCTTGCATCAAACCGAACCACAAAGCCTAAATATCGCCATCATTGGTGCAGGTGCAACAGGAGTCGAATTGGCCGCCGAACTGCACCATGCCGCGCATGAATTCACCCGTTACGGCTTAACCAGTATTGATCCAGACAACGTCAGCATTACGTTGATTGAAGCGGCTGATCGTGTGTTACCTGTCCTGCCGCCAGAGGTCTCCGCACGAGCCGAAAGACAGCTGCATGAATTTGGTGTCAAAGTGCTAACCAACCGCCGTGTGGTCGCCGTGCACGAAAACGCCGTCGAGTGCGGTGGCAACATCATGATTCCAGCCACCTTAAAAGTCTGGTCAGCAGGCATTAAAGCACCAGACATCCTCAAAGACATTGCGGGGCTTGAAACCAATCGCATCAATCAACTGGTGGTTGGTCCAACCCTACAGACCACACGCGACGACAATATCTTTGCCTTTGGTGACTGTGCCAGCTACACCCCAGCGGGTGCCGAGCGTCCAGTCCCACCACGCGCGCAAGTTGCCAACCAACAAGCCAATCTATTGGCCAAAGCAATGAAAGCACGGCTTGAAGGTCGTGTATTGCCGCACTTCCACTTTAGCGATAAAGGCTCGCTCATCTCGCTGTCTAATCAAAACACCGTCGGCAGCTTGGTCGGCAATATCAATGTGCAAGGTATGATTGCCCGTTTGATGTACATCTCGCTGTACCGACTACATCAAGTCGCACTACATGGCTTCTTTAAGACTGGCTTATTGATGACCAAAGACCTGCTCTCACGCAGTTCTGGCCCCACACTCAAACTGCACTAAGCCCAACTGCCCACAGACAAAACGGGATAAGCAGATGCTTTTGCTGACAAAACCCGTTTTGTGTGGGCCGTTTTGTATACACATGTTTGCCAAACCCTGCGCAAGATCTGGAAATTCGGTATGATGGTGCGCTTTTTTTTAAATTAGGACGCCAAACTCATGGCCACCATTGCAAAAGACCAAGTGGTTTCGTTCCACTACACCCTGACCGATGAGCAAGGCACCGTCATCGACAAGTCCGAAGCCCAGCCGCTGATTTATTTGCACGGCGCAAGCAACATTATTCCAGGCCTAGAAAACGCACTAGTCGGTAAATCAGTCGGCGACAAACTGACCGTTACCGTTCAGCCAAGCGAAGCCTATGGCGAATACCAACCAGAAATGGTTCAAGAAGTGCCACGCAATCTGTTTCAAGGTGTGGACAACATCGAAGCAGGTATGCAGTTTCAAGCACAGACCGATGATGGCATGCAAGTTGTGACCGTCAAAGACGTGACTGATGAAGCCGTTATCGTTGATGGCAACCATCCATTGGCAGGCCAAACATTGAACTTTGATGTTGAATTTGTCGAAATCCGTGACGCCTCTACAGAAGAATTGGCGCATGGTCATGCACACGGTGCGGGTGGTCACAACCACTAAGCCGTTATCTGCTCCGGCAGATCGCAAAAAAACCGCAGCACGGCAAAACCGGCTGCGGTTTTTTTGTTGCTTGATGAGCAGATACCAGACCAGCGTATCAAGTTGCCGTTATCGCTTGATTACTTCTTTGCTGTTGTACCTGATGCCTTTTTGACAGTTGACTTATCCTCTACAGGTGGCTCATCAGTTAAACGAATAAACGGTTTGATATTTTCAAGCGTGGGTGCACTGACACCATCAACTTTGACCACATCATCAATCGATTTATAGTCCCCAAATCGCTTTCTATACACCACCAGAGCAGTCGCCTTACTCGGGCCAATTCCAGGTAAAAACTGACTGAGCTGCTTGGCGCTAGCTGTATTAATATTAATGGTTTGTATGGCGGCTAACGTTGCAGGCTTGGCCTCAACCGCATAGCTGACAGGGATAAATCCCACTCCCACCAACAAAAACCCAATGATCATCTTTATCATGCGCTGTTCCTCATCCATGAACACACTAAGAGCAAAACGATTAAAGCATGAACTAGGTCACATTTAACATTTTAATATAATACTATCCAGTCAATCTATGAAATATGCCTACACATGCCTTTACAACATCATTAACGAGATTTCACAAAGCAAAACCTCGCTCATAAGCCACTGAAAAAATTAATCTAACGTCAATTTCTGGCACAAGGCCATTCCCACATTGACCAAGCCTTCAGCATCTTCTAAGTCGCTGGCATTGCCCTGACGACACATCAGATTTAAGCCTTGCAAATGCCGAACCATAATAAAGCTAGGATAAGGCTTGGCACTGGGATCAAAATCACTTTGCTCCTGACCGCGAATGACAAAACCATTCGGCACAGCCTCAATTTTGTCGATTTGGGTCAAGCGCATACCACTTTCGATGGCTCCTGCTTCAGTCAACGCCTGAGCTAAGGCTTTAGGCTCACGCGGCAAAACCGAACCTAAACGCTGCAAAAAAATAGTCGCCGTAGCATAGCTACCTTTGCGCGGCTTCATATCGGTGTTTTTGAGAGTCCAGACATCTTCGTTGAGATTGTAGTCAGCTTGCCAACCTAGCATGTCGGGCAGGTGAATCCGCTGTAAGGGTCGGTCTCCCTCTTTAATGGTTGATTCAGGAATCGCCTTTGCGTTGGCAGCATACGCGCCTTGCCCCATGCCAAGACCCACGCAGAGCCATAATAACGCGCCCCATCGAGAGCCTCTTGTGGGCCATTGAATAATTTGCATCAACGATGTCTCCTTTTTTATCTGCGTTTACATCCAGTAAACCGGCATATTGCACGCCTAATCCATCGACCATGGCGCGATGCTTTGGGTTTTATTGTATGGATCTTTAGTCATTGGCAGTACATCTTCAAGCCATGCTTAAGATCATTTTATCTCACTGATCTTCATTCAAAAAATCAAATCAAAAACAGCCGACGTATCGACCATACGCCAGCCGTGTTTTTTTTGTAAAGCCCTCCTGACCAGTGGTTAGTCCATAACCCACAAACCAGCAGAGTCCAATCTATTGTTGACGCAACACCGCCAATGCCGATTGCCGCCAGAGCTGTCGCAAGGGCAAGGCCCCCATTGCAATAGCCAACAGCATCATCAGTACCGGCCCGAATACCCACCACATCAGATGTAACTGTATCGGCAAGTCCATACGCCAAGCCAACACCAGACTTAATCCTTCTGCCAGTGCAACAGCAACCACACCTGACACCGCACCCAATATGGCCATTTCGCCCAGTAATCGCTGCTGCAACTGTCGTCGTGACAAGCCCAGCGCACGCAATAACGCAACCTCCGGCTGACGCTCATCCACCATCATGCGCAGACTGGCCAGCAACACCAATACGCCAGCAATACTCACCAATCCAGCCAATAGCCCCAAGCCCTGACCGAGCAACTGCAATAAGCGCCGAACCTCTGACAACATCGCCCCCACATCAATCAACAAGGTAGTAGGAAACGCCCGAATCAAAGTCGCCAGTTGCACCTGATCACTTGGCGGCACATACATACTGCCCAGATAACTGCCCGCATTTGGATCTAGTGTCTCTGGCGAATAGATAAAAAAGAAATTAGGAGTAAAACGATCCCACTCCACTTGCCGTAGGCTTTGCACCTTGGCAGTCAATGGCCCTTCGGGTAGGCTCATGGTCAACTGATCACCAACCTTAATGCCCAAACGCTCGGCAACCTCAGCCTCTACCGACACCTGATTCGGGCCAGTAAATGCCTGTCCCGCCACTAGCACATTATCCGCAGGAAACGTCGCACTCATGCTTAAGTTTAGCTCACGCTGGGTGCTACGATCTTTGGCTGCCTCCCCCTGCAAAGGCTGACTATTTAAGGTCAGCAACCGACCTTTGACCATGGGATACAAGGGTGATACTGACCAGCTATCGTTGCTGACATACTGCGCCACGGCTTGCTCAAAATTTGCTTTGTCATAGCTAGGCAAGCCATACACAAACTGATTAGGTGCATCAACCGGCAGACTGCTTTGCCAACGGTGCAACAAGTCCCCACGCAATAACAGCACCACCCCAATCAAGCCACCACCCAAGCCCAAAGCCACAATCCGCAAACTACTGGCCAATGGCTGACGAGCCAAGCCGTCTAAGGCAATCTGTCTGGTTGCTAATAACCTTAAGCAACCATATACGAAACCAAACAACAGCAACAACACCGTGCTTAAGCCCAATAGCATCACAAGGCTTAAGCCCATACGTCCGGTCTGCAACAACAAAAACAACAACAGCACGCCCCATGCAATGGCCACAATCCAAATGGCAGACCACGATACCGGCACTTGCTCTGCACGCAACACTTTAAGCGGCGACACCCGTAGTAAGCGCAACACACTGGGCAAAGCAAAGCCTAGCAGCATCAATCCAGCCGTCAATGCCGCGGTCAACAGTGGCCCACCCAACAAACGCAATGGCTCAAATGGCAACATCACAGCAGGCAAGGCCGCCTGCAAAATAGTTAATAATCCCCAACCGCCCAGCAAACCCAACACCGCACCAACGACCACCGCAATCAGCCAAAGCCCAAGCAATAATTGCGCATAGTGCAAGGCCAACTGGCGCTGACTCGCGCCCAGACAACGTAGTAACGCCAAGCTGTCGTATTGCCGTGCACTCAAGCGCTGCATTGCCAACGCGACTGCAATGCCGCATAACAACAAGGTCAAGACACTGGCAATCTGCGCATAATCATTCAGCAAATTGACTGGCTTGAGCAAGCGACTATTGCCTTCGCTGGCTAAGCGTAGTTTTTCGTCAGGATCCGTGTTGTCTTGCCACTGCTCAGCAAACTGACGAACTTGAGTCGGTGTTCCTGCCAACAACAACCGGTAATCAATCCGGCTACCCACTTGAATAGCATTGGTCGCAGGCACATCAGCTTGATTGATCAACACCGTTGGCGAAAAACCACTAAACCCAGTCTCCCGATTCGGATCACGCTCAATCTCACCAGCCACCACCAAGCGGGCATCACCAATCTGAATCGACTGGCCCACTTGAACACCCAGCAAAATCGCCAAGCGTGGCTCTAACCAGACCGTGCCCGATTGCGGCGGCTGGCTTTTGGGTAAAAGATCCGGCGATAACGTCAACGCACCACGTAAGGGATAACCCTCGGTCACAGCCTTCACATTGACCAAAGCAAACTGCCCATTGCCTTGCGCCATGCTCGAAAACAAAATCACCGACGTCTGCTGCAAGCCTTGCGCACGATCAGCCCAAACCGGCCGGATTGGATCCGATGATGACAACACCACATCCGCCGCTAACAACTGTCCCGCCTGCTGCCCAATCGCATCGCGCACCGTCTGAGTAGCAAACTGCAAGGTTGTCGTTGCCGTGACAGCCAAAATCAACGCCGCCAACAATACGCCCAAACCACCCGCCCCAACGCTTTGCCGCCACAATAACCCAAATAGGCTTATGCCTTGTCCTGTGTGGGGTTGCTCAAAAGGCTGTTTTGATGATGGTTGATTGGACGGTGGCGGTGTTAAGGTTGACTCGCTCATGGCTGCACCAACTGACCATCTTGTAGATGCAAACGACGACCACAACGACCCGCCAAGGCCAAATCATGCGTCACCAACACCAAGGTGGTGCCCAACTCACGGTTAAGATCAAACAATAACTGCTCAATCGACTGTGCCGTCTGACCATCCAAATTACCCGTTGGCTCATCAGCAAATACCACATCCGGTTGATGCACCAAAGCGCGTGCAATTGCTACCCGCTGCTGCTCACCGCCAGATAACACCCGTGGCGTCTGTGCCATACGACTGGCCAACCCGACGCGATCAAGCATCGCTTTGGCTTGCATCTGCGCAGCAGCCCGACTCATGCGCCGCCCCAGCGTTAACGGCAACATCACATTATCCAAGGCGCTTAAATGATCCAGCAACTGAAACGACTGAAACACAAACCCAACATGGGCCAAGCGGATGGCTGCCCGTTGGTCTTCATCTCGATCATGCAACGGCTGTCCACATAGCCATACCTCGCCCGAACTGGCCCGATCCAAGCCCGCCAATAGACCCAATAAGGTAGACTTGCCCGACCCCGACCGACCAGTAATCGCCACTTGCTCACCACTGGCAATCTGTAGATCCACCCCTTGCAAAATGGTCCACTCGCCCGCATTCGTATACACAGACTGGGTTAAATGTCGTGTGGCCAAGCGATAGCTCGCCAAATCCGCTGGTACGGCAGGATCAACAGTTTGATCAACACTCTGATTGACAACAGGATGAACAGACACCGATGACTTCCCCTATGCTACGCGTGATCATGCAATCAACCCTACTGTGTGGCGCATTGCTCAGCAGTCACATGGCAATGGCCAAAACAATTTTGGTCTTAGGCGATAGTATCAGTGCTGGCTACGGAATCCGGCCCGAACAAGGCTGGGTCAACAAATTGCAACAACGGCTCAACACAGCGCCGTATGCAACAGGGCAACACCATGTGATTAATGCCAGCGTCAGCGGCGAAACTTCCAGTGGCGGCCTAGCACGCTTACCGCTGTTACTGACCAAACACAAACCCGACATGGTAGTCATTGAACTGGGTGGCAATGACGGACTACGCGGCCAACCACCCGCGTTGATGGCAAACAATCTGACTCGCCTGATCCAAATGACACAAGCCAAAAAAGCCGATGTCATTCTGCTCGGTATGAAAATCCCGCCCAACTATGGCAGTGCCTATACCCAAGCATTTGAACAAGTCTTTCCAAGCGTGAGCAAAAAGACTAACGTGTCATTGATGCCCTTTTTTCTAGATGGTGTGGCAGGCCATACCACCCTCATGCAAGCTGACCGTATTCATCCCCGTGCCGAAGCACAAACGATTTTGCTAGAGAATGCATGGCCTTTCATTAAAGCCAAGCTCTAGACCGAAACAGCACCTATTTATTGATGCCACAGCATTAGCGGTATGTCACAACCGCCGAATCAAACAACATCGCGTATTTGCTGATACTGCTCAACGTAGAAAAACCAGCGTTGGTTGGTTCTTTGGATTTAAATTACATCTGGTGATCAATCATTTAGGTGGCATTGTCGATTGCAAGTTAACTGCGGGCAACACCGATGATCGAAAGCCGGTTGGGGC
>JBBKWH010000081.1:0-11302 GCA_037968855.1 Moraxellaceae bacterium
CGCTCCAAAAGAGCCGATAATTATCGGCGTAATTGTGTCAAAACACCTGCCAAAACAGCAGTGCGACTTTGTGAAAAACAGCACACGGCTGTCCCCTCTCCTTTTCTCAGAGAGGGCTAGGGTGAGGTACTCTAGGCTGAGGGACTAAACATCCGCCAAATTACCCTTCTCTTCCAACCAAATTTTGCGATCACCCGAACGCTTCTTGGCCAGCAACTTATCGAGCAAGCCATCGGTATGATGATGATCGTCCAAGTCCAACTGCACCAAACGGCGGGTATCAGGGTCCATGGTGGTTTCACGCAGTTGATTGGGGTTCATCTCACCCAAGCCTTTAAAGCGGGTGATTTGTGGCGTGGCTTTGCTTTTAAGCTTCTTCAAAATTGCCTGTAACTCGTCGTCATCTAAGGCGTAATGCACCTCTTTGCCTGCATCAATCCGGTACAACGGCGGCATTGCCACAAACAAATGTCCATGCTCAATCAAGGCCGGAAAATGCTTTACAAACAACGCGCAGAGCAATGTGGCAATATGCAAACCATCCGAGTCGGCATCGGCCAAGATACACACTTTGCCATAACGCAATTCGGATAGATCATCGCTACCCGGATCAACGCCAATCGCGATGGCAATATCATGCACTTCTTGCGAGGCCAGCACCTCGTCTGCCGAGACCTCCCACGTGTTTAAGATCTTGCCCCGTAGCGGCATGATGGCCTGAAAAATCCGATTACGCGCTTGCTTGGCACTGCCACCCGCCGAGTCACCCTCGACCAAAAACAGTTCGGTTTGCTCACGCGTGCCGCCCGAGCAGTCGGCCAACTTACCCGGTAAGGCAGGGCCTGAGACAATCTTTTTGCGCTCAACTTTTTTGGCGGCTTTTAAGCGGCGACCTGCGCGGGCAATCGCCATTTCGGCCAATTGGGTGGCCACTTCCGGATGTTGGTTTAACCACAAGCTAAAAGCATCTTTGGCAATATTTTGCACAATCCCTGCCGCTTCACGGCTAGACAGGCGCTCTTTGGTCTGGCCGGAAAACTGCGGCTCCTGAAACTTGAGCGACAAAATATAATTAACGCCATCCCACACATCATCCGCCGACAGCTTCATGTTGCGTGGCAATAGGTTGCGTAGCTCGCAGAACTCGCGCATGGCATCGGTCGTACCGGTGCGCAAGCCGTTGACGTGCGTGCCACCTTGCGCGGTGGGGATCAAATTGACATAGCTTTCTTGAATGCTATCGCCGCCTTCTGCCGACCAGCATAGGGCAAACTCACAACTGGCGCGTTCCGCCTTGCCCAGTGCGGTAAACGGCTCTAGCGGCACGGTTTCACGGCCTTGTAGCTCATCTTTGAGGTAATCGACCAAGCCGTTTTCAAACTGCCAAACGGTTTTTTCGCCACTGTCTTGCTCAATAAAAGTGACTTTAAGCCCCGCTGCCAATACCGCCTTAGCCTTGAGATTGTGCTTGAGCGCTTTGACCGCAAACTTGGGCGTATCAAAATACTGCGGATCAGGGCTAAACGACACCAACGTACCGCTTTGTCGTTTGGGAAATCCCTCTTTGACCGCCAGATCCGTCACCCGCTCGCCATGCTCAAACGCCATGTGATACTGACTACCGCTACGCAACACCGTTACATCAACCCGTGTGGACAGTGCGTTGACCACCGAAATGCCCACGCCATGCAATCCACCAGAAAACTGATAGTTATCAGTCGAAAACTTGCCGCCGGCGTGCAACTTGGTCAGAATGATCTCGATACCGCTTTGGCCATATTCGGGGTGAATATCAACTGGCATGCCGCGCCCGTTGTCTTGCACCGACAACGAGCCGTCTTTGTACAACACCACCTCAATCTGATTGGCATGACCCGCCAAGGCTTCATCGACCGCGTTGTCGATCACCTCTTGTGCCAAGTGGTTAGGACGTGTGGTGTCGGTGTACATGCCCGGCCGACGGCGCACCGGATCTAGACCGGAAAGAACTTCAAGCGACTGTGCGGTGTACTGGGTCACGGCGTGGGGTTTCCTTTTTTCAAATAGCAGATTTTCAAACAGCAGGTTGATGACAGTTGATGGTCTAACGGAATCAACAGCAGCGCATGACTACTCAAACAATCTCAAACAATCTCAAACAATCAACCAAACAAGAAATCAATCATCAACGGAATTTTACTGGCCATATCATGCATAAAGTGGTCGCCACCGGCCTCAATAATCATTGGCGATTGCGCCCCATCTTGACCGTAGTAGGCTTGGGCAATCCGATAATCAATCACCTCATCGCCCATTTTGAGCAACACCAACATCCGGTCAGGATGCACCGGCACAGCATGAAACATCTGGCGCATATCATCAAACTGTGACGGCAGCATCCGCCAGCCAGTCTCGGTCACATGCTCGGTAACACCATTGGCAAAGAAGCGCTGCATTGACTCAAAGGGTCGCACGCTGGGGTTGACCAGTACAGCCCGAACCCCATACTGGGCGACACAAATCGTCGCAAAAAAACCACCCAAACTGCTGCCTACCACCGCCGTTTGCGCATCTTGCCCAATCAACTGGCCTAGTAACGCCATTACTTCAAGCGGTGGACGATTGAGATCCGGCCGCACAACCTGAATCTCTGGTCGATGCGCGGCACACCAATCGGTCAACATCTGCCCTTTAATCGACTGACTGTCGCTATTTAAGCCATGAATATAAATCAGTTGCATGCTCATCGTTCCCTAGTCGTTTCAGCCTGATACCGTCACCATGACCATCACAAAAACAACCGTTGATCGCTGACGATTGACCGCACAAGACTGCTGTAGCAAGAATAGCCCCGATTGTAAGGCGCAACCATCGACATGCAAGCCTTTCACAAAAAGCCGGTTCTTTTGTCGGTTAAATGGCAATGCAATTAAAAACATCGACCAAACGTCAGACAATCCCCGCCGTTGATGAATCTAAAAGCAGGTTATACCAAGGTCTAACTTGACAAAGTTGGCAAAAACCCGCTATTGAGTGTACGAGCGTACACCAAACATGAAAGGATTCATCGCCGACAGGAGTATGTGATGCCCAGCCTAACGCCACTGCATGAACCATTTTGCACTTTGCATCGAGAGCCGCCAACGCAAGGTGACCTCCTCGAGGGCATGGCGCAACTGGCAACCACCAGCATTGCTGGCGTCACGGATTTGGTGCAAGCCATTCACCGCGAAATTGTCCTGCGCCCTCTCGGCTTGCACTCACCAAAAAACCAAGCCCGCTGGAACAAAGGCATAACCGGACGGATTTACAACCTGATTAAAGACATGACCCATCAGTCTGGTGCAGGTCTAGCCGTCACCTTGCGTACCGTCAACAAACTCAGTCCATCGCAAAAACGCCGTCAGCTCACTCCATTGATGCATTTTTTGGTCGGCGTACTCAATGGTGTCGCTGGAGATCATTTGATCCGAATGCGCAATCCATTAGCCCTACCCATGATGTTTTATGATCGTTACGGCCAACCGCAACGCGGTGAGTTACGCGGACGTGTGGTCATTTTGGCCCATGGTCTGTGTATGAACCATCTGAGCTGGGATCCGGGCGAAAGCGTCGGCTTGGGCGAGCAAGTGCTGTATCGACAACCAAGCAGCACCGTGTTGTACCTGAGTTACAATACAGGCCGCCGTATCTCGCAAAATGGCCGTAGCTACGCTCGTCTACTCAACGAACTACTCGAAAAAAACCCCCTGATTACCGAAATTGACCTGATTGGTCACAGTATGGGTGGCTTGATCTCACGTAGTGCCTTGTTCTATGGCAAGCAAATGGGCCACAACTGGCTCAACATTGTTGATCATCTGGTCTGTATCGGCTCGCCCCACCATGGTGCCGTGCTAGAGCGTCTTGGCTTTATGCTGCAAGATCGTGTGGGTCGCCTACCGTTTGCAGGTGCGCTGGCACGTCTGGGTGATATTCGTAGTGCGGGAGTGATTGATCTACGTCACGGCAGCGTCCGCGACGACGACTGGGAACATTTAGAGGAACGCCGTGGCCAGTTTGATGACACCCGCAAACCCGCCCCGCTGCCATCAAGTGTCAAAGCCTACTTTATTGCGGGGACGCTTGAGAGCGGCCCAAGCACCTCACGCACCCGTGAAGCCATTGGCGATTACTTGGTCAGCGTCAAAAGCGCCCTCGGTGAGCATGACAATCCAGTCTATCAATTACGCGTGCCAGAAGAGCGCAAAGCGGTGTTCTACGGCATCAATCACTTTGAGCTTCAGTACCATCCAGCAGTACGTGATCAAGTGATCGCATGGTTAGTACCCGGTGCTTACCTGCCCCACACGGTAGACCACCGCATTGAGTATATCGAGCAATAAAATCCATCCCCTTGCAGCACAACAAAAAAGACGCCTCAGCGTCTTTTTTTTTACACATCAACAGGATTAGGCTTTACGCAGCAACTGCCATAAATTCACCAGCAATAGACCGACAAAAAACAGCAAGGCCCAATGCGGCAACGACCAACCCAGCAGTGTCCAATCAACTTTGGCACACTCACCAGAGCCATGTAGGACTTTTTGAATCACCTCCTGCATCGGAAACACGTCAATCCAATAATCCAAACCCGGTCCACAAGCAGGTACATCATCTGGTGGCAAATGCTGTAGCCAGACATGACGTGCTGCAACACCAACCGACCACAGCACGCCCAAGGTGGCCAGCAGCGAATAGCCAATCCGTACCCCACGTTTGCTTGGACCGTGGATCGCTGCAATCAAGGCAAACAAGCCCATGACCATTAATCCAACCCGCTGAAAAATACACAGCGGACAGGGGTCCAAATGCACCACATGCTGCAAGTACAGCGCAAAGGCCATACCCACAACCGCAGCCAAAAACAGGCCAATATTGACCATGCGATAAGTTGTCATACGCTGCCAAACACTCATGAGCATCATGCCTCTTGTATAGTCGCTATGCTTGCTGCCTGCACACGATAGGCCTGCAAGAACGTCTTAAAATCCACCGGATCGGCGTGTTCCATTTCAGCCTGCTGCGCCAATGAGCGTGCAGCCAACTGGGCAAAATAATCGCGTACCGCATCTGCGACGGGATATTGCAACAATCTCGCCGCATGATTAACCGCCAACTCATGACCCAAACGCCACGAGCCTTGTGCTGCTAACGTATCGCTGAGCATCCGCGCTGATAATGTTTGGGTCGGATCATCAACGCGTTGTTGCATCAACGCCAACGCATCGCTGTAATCGCTGGTCTGATTGGCTTTATCCAATAAGCGCGCGGCCTGCTGCATGCTGGCTAATTGCGCAGTCGCCCATGTGGCAAAGGCTTGTTCACCTGATACCGTTTCGATCATGAGCGCAGGATCACGGCCTTCATCGACCACTTTGGCTTGGTTGCGCATGATGCGTTCTTCTTCACCAAAATACAGTGGCGGACTGTCGGCCAGCAGCGCCGATAACGCCAATACCTCCAAAAAACACGCCGAGTCTAAGCTAATGCCAATGTCGCTATAAGGGTCAACATCCACCGCTCGCAGCTCGACATATTCAACCCCACGATGGGCCAGCGCTTGGGCAGGCGTTTCGCCCGCTTGGGCAATCTGCTTCGGCCGCACCATGCTGTAGTATTCGTTTTCGATCTGGAGTACGTGATCATTGATCTGGATCGGTTCGCCATTGGCATCATCCAAGCCCAAATCGGCAAACGGCTGATAGGTCGTACCAATCGCCTGATGAACACCGCACACATAATCCGGCAGGTTATTGTAATGAATGCCCAATTGACGCTGTGCGCTGTTTTGATAGCCTAGCTTGCCCATGCGTAAGCCAGTGGCATACGGCAAATGCAAGGTGCCTTTGATCAACGGGGTTAAGCGATGCTCACGTCCTGTCAAAAAGCACGCACAAACAGTTGGACTTGCGCCAAGCAGATAAATCACCAACGGGGTCAGACGAATAAAATTGCGAATCAAACCAAAATACCGCGCATCACTAAACTCACGCAGACTCTCTGCCCGATCCGCTTGATCGGCATACCACGCCGCAAACAATTCTGGCGGAAACGATAGGTTGTAATGCAAACCGGCAATGGTCTGCATGCGACGGCCATAGCGAATGCCCAAGCCATGCCGATACAAGGTTTTAAACCTGCCAGTATTGGATGTGCCATAGTCGGCTAAAGGGATCTGCTGCTCGTCATTGTCCAGCAAACAGGGCATCGACATCGGCCAGAGTGTCTCACCGGCAGGCAGCTCTTGTTGCACAATGGCATGCAACTCGCGCAAAAAGCTTAAGGCTTGGCGCGGGCTGTCCATCGGTGGGGTGATCAACTCCATCAAGGCTTCGGAGTAATCGGTGGTGATATGCGGATGGGTTAAGGCCGAACCAAGCGCCACCGGATGCGGTGTTTTGGCAATAAACCCATCCGATTGCATGCGCAAACTTTCGCGTTCTAAACCGCGCTTCATGCCCTGCAATAATGCAGCGTTAAGCCATGTGGGTAACGCGTCATCGGGCGTATCAGAGGACGATGCTACGCCTTGAGATAACGGATCATTCATACATCACACTCGCTGTTCTGCGGACGATCCAATGATGGATCTCGCCGACTTGATCAAAACCGGCCCTCATCATCCCGCAGCAGCAGCGAAAACGCGATTTTATTTTGTGTTTGTGCGGTATCTGACCAAATGCCTTCATCCTGTGCAAATCAATATGAGTCATGATCATGTGTACGCCCAAAACGATATGTGATTCATCAGTCACTCAAGCATTGATCTGGAGTACCATCGCATGACCATGCCTAACGCCCAAGATGTTTTAGATTTTTGGTTTGTCCAATCTGGCCCAACCCAATGGTTTGCCAAAGACGATACCTTTGATCAGCAGATTCACCAGCGTTTTGCTGATCTATGCCAGCAAGCCCATGCCGCAGAGCTGTTTGCATGGCGTAATACACCACAAGGTCGTCTGGCCGAAATTATTGTGTTAGATCAGTTCTCGCGCAATTTATACCGTGATTCGGCCCAGCAATTTGCCGCCGACCCAATGGCCTTAACACTGGCACAAGAAGCGATTGCTGTCGGCGCCGATCAAGCCTTAAGCCAGCAGCAGCGGGTGTTTTTGTATATGCCATTTATGCATAGCGAGTCCAAGCTGATTCATCAACATGCGCTGCGCTTATTTACCGATCTGGGCATTGCCAACAACTTGGACTACGAGCAGCAGCATAAGGCAATTATTGATCGTTTTGGCCGTTATCCACATCGTAATGCGGTACTTGGACGTCAATCAACGGCCCAAGAGCTTGAATTTTTGCAACAGCCCAATAGCCATTTTTAAACTGCTGATCTGATCTCGCCTACATGATTCGTTCATGCTGTATACGCTCGCCATACAGCCACATCCTTGCACAACTTTTATACTGATCGCATCAGTTTGGTTTGGATATTGATCATCATGGCCCTTGTCTTTGGCATGGCATCACGCGTGTTGCTAGTTGGCATGACCACGGCACTGCTGCTAACAGGATGCAGCACGATGCAAGAACGTACCTTTGCCTCGTTGGGTCATTTTGAACAATTTCAGCTTAACGATGCGCTGTTTCGGGTCAGCTATGTCGGCAACGGTTATACTCGCCAAAGTGATGCCGAAGAAATCGCCTTACTTCAATCTGCCCGTGTGGCGCTGCAACATGGCTATCGGTATTTTCAGATTACCGACGACCTCTCCGCCAGCCGCGTAATTCCACCGACTCGAGCCGTGGTGTCGTTTGATGTGTATGGTGGTGGGCCTCTGTATCAACAAAACGGGGTGGTTTATCGTGGCCGAACCGCTTATGACCGCTTCTATGGCAATGGCCTGTATGACGACTGGTCGTTTCCAACCCGTATTCAGGTCAATTACACCATTGCCTGTAGCCAAACCCAAAGCACCGACAAACGTCAGTTTGATGCACAGATCATCCTCAAAACACTGGGGCCAAAATACAATTTAAACCCCGATGGCAGCGAAAAAAACCAACCCACCAGCAGCAGTAATCTACCCATGCCCAGTAGCAGCGAAACCAGCAGTCTTGCCGACCCGTTGGGATAACGCTGCACCCAATTAATAGCGAAATTTGACCTGCACCAAATGAAAACCAAAACTACTTTTGATCGGGCCTTGTACGGTTTTTTCAGGCCCTTTAAACACTGCCCGATCAATCGGGCCGACCAATTGGCCTTGTTTAACTTCACCTAATTCGCCGCCTTTACGGGCAGAGCTACAGGTTGAGTGCAGTTTGGCCAGCTTAGCAAAATCTGCCCCACCAGCAATTTGCGCCTTGAGGTTGGCAGCAAGGTCTTTGTCTTTGACCAAAATATGACGAACGATGGCGGGCATCAGCAGCAACTCCATAGAATAAGCGTCCATCATAAAACAAAACATTCATCAGGTTTGGCCGGATAATTCGTCTGCTGCGTGCAATCAATACTGCTCAAAACAATCATGACTTGATCGATCATCTGACCAATAATCGAAAGCTCATTCATTCTGTGTTTACCGCATGGCCTAAATCCTTTATGTTGCTTGCATAGATAGATCACCTATCACAAACAAAAATGCTATCGGAGCCATGGATGCTACGCACTCGTCTACTGTCACGTCATATCCAATTATTGACCCAGCGTTTAATCTAGATGGCAGTAGCGATGGTTTGGGACTGTCACTGGTGGCCGACCGTTATATCGTCAGCAACGATGTGATTGCCGTCAACAAAGGTGATTTGGTATTTGGTGATCTGAACAAACAAAATGCCAAAGTATTTTTGGGTAACTCGGTGTATTCCCGTGGTCTACACGGCGTGCTACTGAGTACCTATCCAGCCGATCATCAACTGTTTAACATTCGCATCAACAATGACTTGGTGTTGTTTGATAACACCAATCAGTTTTTGACAAAAGTTGATCAAACTAGCGTCTCAAGCAGTCAGACGGCCAACGGATCAATCAGCAGCACCACCCAAAAAAATGCCAATATTATTACTTCTAACAACAGCAGCAACTATGGCTCAATCAGTGAATCATCGACTCCGCTAGGTCTAATACCGGCATCAAATGGCCAGATCATCATCGAAAAATCTATCGGTAGCTTGGTGCGAGCCAATAGCAATACTTCATTAAGTAACGATTTTTTGACCACGCCCAACACCTATAGCATCGCCGGTCAAAGCCAAGCCTCGCAGACCACTGCCGATGACAACAGCACAGGCATCTACCTACAACTCATCTCTAACCAAACTCCCCAACTCAATGGCGTCAATTTGACGGACGAGAACTCCGTAACCAGTAATATCAATACCGAACACACTCAAGCGACCACTTTGCTCATACAGGTCGACGGCCTAATCAATCGCTCAGAGCAAACCACAACCGTCTTAGACACTTGCTTGACCCAGACGCCCACCCCTATTTGTACCGACGATCCTAAGATCATCACCACAACCAATCAAACCTCAGTCGGTGGTGGACCTAATGCCCAAAGCACCACCTTTCCACCCGTAAATGGCGGCACGGTAACCGTTGGTACGATAGAGCCAGTCATCTCGCCCGGAGTCGTCACCGTCGGTGATATCAACAGCGAGATCCCTGCGGTAACGCCAATCGAATTTACAACTGGCACACCAGTGACTGGGTCAACACTGCCTCCAGAGACCATCGGCACACAAGTGATTACCCCTCCAGAGATTGTCATCTCCTTACCCAACATTGACCGCATTGTGACGGGGAGTAATACACCAAATCCCGATGGTGGCACAGGCGGCAATACTGGCGGCACACCGACTGGCGTCAGCAGCCCATCGATCAACATCCCAATTGACGTGGTGGTCAGCCAAACCCTACACACACCGCTAGCAGCACAACTGGCGCAAGTATCGCGCCATAAGCCATCTAGACCGTCACACACGTGATGCAAATTAACCTTTTGCATCACGTGCGACTCACGATGGCGTGATGAGTGTTTTGCTTTGCCATAAAACAGTCATGCAAGGCTTTTACAGTCAAGCCATACCTGCCATGACATTTGATGATGAATTCACTGCCCACGCTCACCGAACCACAGACTATCCACGTCCGTAGTATTTTTTTGTCGGATATTCATTTGGGATCAGGCGGATGTAAAGCAGAGGCGCTGCTTGAGTTTTTAAAATATTATGAGAGTGATTATTTATTTTTGGTCGGCGATATTATCGACGGCTGGCAACTCAAATCCCGCTGGTATTGGCCACAAACCCATAATGATGTGATCCAAAAAATTCTACGCAAAGTGCGTAAAGGCACACGCGTCCGCTATATCGCGGGTAATCACGATAGCTTTGTGCGTAAGTTTATTGGCCTAACCTTTGGTGGCATTGAGGTGTTGGATGAGTATGTGCATTTGACTGCCGATGGCAAACGCGTCTGGCTGACTCACGGCGATTATTTTGATGGCGTGGTGCAGCATTCTCGTTGGATTACTCATCTGGGCGATGTGGCTTATGAGAGTGTGCTGGTGATGAATAATCATCTCAATCGCTTACGATCACGGGTGGGTCTACCCTACTGGTCACTGTCGAGCTACCTGAAACACAAGGTTAAAAAAGCCGTGCAGTTTATTGATGCGTTTGAGCAGGCGGTAGCCAAAGAAGCCAAGCATCGCGGCATGGATGCGGTGTTGTGTGGGCATATTCATCATGCGGCGATGCGTGAGATTGATGGGGTGCTGTATCTCAACGATGGCGATTGGGTCGAGAGCCTGACTGCAATGGTTGAGCATCAGGATGGGCGGTTTGAGTTGGTCGAGTGGCAGAAGGTGCGGGGGCAGATTGGGGAGTTAGTCAACCGTTAACAAATCTGTCTTACCGCCTTCATCCAAAAGAGGCAAAAGCTGCTCTGCTTCAGCAATCAACAGTGTAGCCATCTCTCCTGTTTCAATTGCTACCCACGGATCTGCATTAAGCTCCCAGTCTTTGTACTGAAAATTTTTCCAAGCAGGCCACCATGGGCTTTTATCATTAGTTGAGTAACTTAGCTTTTGGGTCAAATGACTTCTTAAACCTTTAAATTTTCTATCATTCTCACTCTCAACTGGTGCTGATTTTCGGCGCAAGCCAATCCTACAATCCACCTTATTCAAGCCAAAAAACTCAATACAAAACCCATATTCAGAGCCGTTAAGCGGGTTTCGATAAGTAATCATGCAATCCTGCCCTTGAGTAGATTGGCAAAACATAGAGCGTCAGATCATGTATGCATGATTACTTTCTATTCAGC
>JBBKWH010000082.1:0-10288 GCA_037968855.1 Moraxellaceae bacterium
GGCGGCATGGGTGGTATGGGCGGCATGGGTATGTAATTGCCCCTTGCAGACTGCGTTTAAGTCTGCGATATGTTGCTGTACAGCAAAGCCCCTGCGCGAAAGCGTGGGGGTTTTTGCATCAAGCTATCGGTTTAAGCCAGATGTCTATATGCATTCAACAATTGAGTGAAGCAATGTCAGAGCAGCCAAAATTTACTAATCGTCCCAATCCTAAAATATATAGCCCGAATGGTGATGTTTTTTATCATTCGCGTGCAAACGCAGTGGTTGCTGAGATTTGTTTATATGACATTCAACAAAAAACATGGTCGATCTTATTGATGCAGCGTGGTTTAAAGGATCAAGAGTTTGCAGGGTATTGGGCATTACCAAGCGGCTACCTTGATTGGAACGAAACCCTCTATCAAGCCATGATGCGTGAGGTCTACGAAGAAACAGGCGTATGGTTGCCAATGGTCATTCAGCAGTCTACCTCGGTGTTAGCAGATCAACAGCCTTGGCGAATTGCTGACGCGCCAACAGGCCAAAAACAAAATTTGGCTTTTCATTATGCTGTGCTGCTTGCATGGCCGAGTTCAGACTATCCGTCCTTGTCGGTACAATCGGAAGACCCACGCGAAACGTCAAACGCCCAATGGGTTGATATTCAACATGCTGCTGACATGAATTTGGCTTTTGCGCATCAACAGCATATTCAGCAACTGATCACGCTTAAATCCAATTTATTTAGCCAGATTGAATCTGTTGCTCAGTGATGCAGATTAAATTAAAACAACAGGTGAACACGAAAAAATGACCTGATTGTATCTGCTGATTCGCCATACTATTTTTTTCTTATCCTTTGTGTTTTTGGAGTGTGCAAAAATGGCGAACTTAATCAACAGAATCACGATTCATGCATTGACCACCTATCAACAACACCTCTCACCCATCAAAGGCTTTTGCTGTGCATCTGGCGCATTACATGGCGACACCACCTGTTCACGCCATGCCCTTGATGCCATTAAACAAAACGGATTGATCAAGGCTTTGCCGAAAATTTCTGCACAACTCAAGCGTTGCCAGCAAGCTGCCCAAAAATTAAAAGGCCAGCCCATGCCGCAAGCTGCGGTGTTTTGTTGTGTGTTGCCGATTCCGCTATAAGCACTGGGGTCTACAAAATTGCTTAATGCTCACACAAAAGCCCAATCGAAAGATTTACTTAGACACGGCACACTGCGCTTATTTAGGCCATTGAGATCATCTGCCATGTCTAACATGACCAAAGAAGTCGCAACGATCCCAACGCCCAACGGCATGATCGACAAACAACAAGCCATTGCGCTTGAGCGTGAGTTGGCCAGCTATGCCAACTTTATGGATTCGCTGGTGCGTATTCCGTTTACCCGTCAGGGCATTGGTGCAGATGCGGCGGTGGGTACCATTCCGGTGGTTGGTGATCTTGCTGGTTTGGCGCTGGCGGGTTATGCCATTTATCGCGCCCAGCAAATGGGCGTACCGCTCAGCAAGCTTGTGCCTGCCATCAAGCTGGCCGCGTTGGATGTTGGTGTGGGCTTTGTTCCGGTGTTGGGTGATATTTCAGACGTATTTATTCGGCCTAGTCGTCGGGCAGTCAATATTGTGCATGAGCATTTGCGCGATGTGCATGGTATTACCAGCGATGCGCATCGGGATCATCCTGTGTTGCATAAAGCACTAGAAAAGCGTCAAAAAACCTCAGCCTTTTGGCGTAATCCGGTGGTGTCGTGGTTCTGGCTCCATATTCCCGATTTTATTGGCGCAGCCGTGTTGATCTGGCTGGTGCTGAGCGTGTATTGGTTGGTAACGTGGTTACAAGGTGCTTTTTAATGCCGCTTATGGCCGGTGGTGGATTTTTAGCTATTGAGTGAAAAGCGTGATGAGTTTCACGGTCTGTCAATTTATTCGCTATGTGAGCGGCAATCTGGTCAACGGTTTTGAGGGGCGATGCTGCTAGTCTGAGGCTCTGCCTGTGATGTTGGAGCGATGCTTGTGAATACCGTCATTATTTTGCCCGTCAGTTCAGCGCTGTATCAACAGTTACACAGCATTCACGAGCGAATGAATGCCGACAAAAAAAAGTCATTGTCTGATGAAGCAGGGCAGTTGGTGTCTGCGCTGGCCTGTCGTTTGATTGAGGATATTTTTGGCGAGCTGATTTTGAGCCTTAAGGCACATGACGAAACAGTCCGTCTAGATGACTCGCTAAAAACCATTGCTGAAGTCAAAACAGTGCTGAACAAATACTTGCCGTGGGCGACAGGTTTTTTTGGCAACGAGCGCTTGCTGCCAGTGGTCAGTTACTACATCAGTCTGTTTCGTGCCAAAACCGATCCAAATGATGGTTTAGACCATCACCTAAGTATTGACTTACCGGCAGATTTGGCCCAGCAAATGAATCAAAGTTTGGCTGATCTAGAGTCGGGACAGACGTCTGATATTGATGCGGCGCTAGAGTTGTTGATTCAGGTGATTGATCACAGCCTGCAACCGATGCTGCATCATCCAAAGTCATTGCTGAAGTTTAACTTTGTGGCAGACAAGACCTTGGGCGGTGTGATCAACGTGACCAGCACCTTGTCGTATCGCAATATTCGCAAGCTTAATCGTCAGTTACAGCCACATCTGCATACACCATTGGCTCGCCACCTCAAGCAGTTTATTCATTAATGTGATCGCCCCTTCATGCCGTAACGCTACACGTCGTTGACTGACGAGGTTGTGGTTTTGCGGCATGATAGGGACTTTTTTTGGCCTTGAGTGCGCGTTATGATTACCTTGCATCATCTCAATAATTCTCGCTCGCAGCGGATTTTATGGCTGCTCGAAGAATTAGGCGTGCCTTACCAGATCAAACGCTATCAGCGTAATGCCAAAACCATGCTCGCGCCGCCAGAGTTAAAAGCCGTCCATCCACTCGGCAAATCACCTGTGATTACCGATGGTGATCGAGTCATCGCCGAATCTGGTATGATTATTGATTACTTGGTGCAGACCTACGGCGAAGGGCGCTTATTACCACTAGCCGGTAGTGAAGACCGTTTGCGCTATCAGTATTGGCTGCAATATGCCGAAGGCTCGGCCATGCCGCCGCTGTTGCTTAAGCTGGTGTTTAACAAGATTCAAAGCACAAAAATGCCATTTTTTGCCAAGCCAATCGTCAATGCGTTGGTCAATAAAACCAATGCACAGTTTATTGATCCGCAAATTAAACTGCACTTGGACTATATGGAAGGCGAGCTGGCCCAGCGCGCATGGTTTGCCGGTGATGAGATCAGCGCCGCAGATATTCAAATGAGCTTCCCGCTAGAGGCCGCAGCATCGCGTGGCGGCTTGGATCATCGTTATCCAAAGCTAACGGCGTTTTTAAATGCCATTCACGAACGACCTGCCTACCAACGTGCCTTAGAAAAAGGCGGTGAGTACCGCTTGGGTTAAGTCCAAAACGGCAGCACATCAAAAAAGACGCGATGATTGCGTCTTTTTTGATCAGCAAAGCATAGCCCTTAATGCAAATATTGCTGCTTCATCTGTACAAACCAATCCTCTTGCCGAAACGCCGCAAACTCAGGGGCATCAATCCAGTCGGCCAAACTGACGTGGGCAAAGCGCATTAACCGTGTTAACCAGTGCTGCGTGAGTGCCGGTTTATTCAGTGCCGCATCCATCCGTGCCAAGCCCAAAAAAATCTGTGGATCATTGATGGTTGATAACGGGCGCAAAATTTGACCAACCACAATCAAATATTTGGTCTCGTGAGTCAGGCGATAAAACTGCAAATACACGTCAGCCAAATGACTCGACAACATGGTATGCAACGGCACGTCCTCAACCTCCATTCGTGCTGTTTCTAGCAAAATGACCGCTTCGCTCAACAGATAGCTCTGCTCGCCACGCTGCACACTATAGTCGGCAAGCCGTTGCCGTAATTGGGCGCGTAGCATTGCCAATTCAGGGGTGGGATCAGTCAAAAACTGCTGATCAGTTGCACCTAGTAACTCAACCAACTCATGTGCAGATTGCGGTAACGTCATCAAATCATCCTACTAACCAGTTCATTTTGCGTGCAATCACGACCGTCAGTGTCGACACTGTGCCAGTCAGTACGGTGCCCCATGCCAAATCGCCCAACGATACTTTGAGCGTCCAATCCTTTAATACGGCTAAATTGGTAAAATCATAGGTGCCATAGGCCATCGCACCTGCACATGCACCGAGCATAAACACTTTGCCCAAACTACCGCCGGAGCGCAGTTGCGGCACAATCACCAGCACCAATAAGGCCAAGATATAAAATAAATAAAAACCACCCGCTGCGACCATGTTCGGTTGTTCGCGCATCAAACCACCAATTTCGGCGCGATAAAAGCGGTTGACCATGCTCGATAGCCAGACAAAATCAATGCCCAAGAACATCGCCAACGCGACCAAATACACCCAAAAATAAGCCATTTAACTCACCTGATCCATCGTGCTATGTCTGATGATTGAAGGTGTAGCATGTACACCCGCAAAAATTGCATGATTTTGCAGCACCTCAACAAAACGCTACGCCACAGCATCTACAAACCGGCTACAGCGCGATCATATCTTGTGCTTAGTAAGGCTCATCGCGTCGTAACCAGCCAGCAATGGAGCGGCGTGTTTGTGTAGCAGGTAGAACCTCGTGGCGTAAATCACTATCAAACACCATCAATCGATTAGCGATGGGATCAACCTCATGCCAAATCCCCTGACGATCCTCAATACGAAGCTGACCACCCCAATTGGCATCCCAAGCTTGATTGAGATACAACACGGTTGAAATGGCCCGCACAGCTGATCCCGCGGGATTATCACGATGGATGGCGTAAAACTGCCCAGTCTGATAGCAAGCATAATGCGCCTCAGCATGCCGAATCCCACTATATAGACAGCGATTGAGACATTCAGACAGCGTTGACAACGCTGCCAAATACAGGTGACCCGCAGGATCACTTGGCGCTAACCAGCGCGTCTGGTCGCTCCTAATCTGTATTTGTTGGCCGCCTTGCACCAAGCCTGCTGTCTGATAATCATTTATTGCAACACTTTCTTGGCATAAGGCCAAAAACAATCCATCGGGTAGGGCATTATCCAGCGCCACCCAACCCGCGTCGGCCAATTGATCTAAGACAAGATCATGCAATAACGCAGGCCAATCGGGTTGGAGATAGGCGTTATCTCGCAATAAAGATGAATCAGTGAGTGTGGACATGTTGCAAGGAGGCATCAGCAAAACCAGCGGTCATGCTAACATGCGGCCCAATATTCATCATTCGTCTGTGTCAGTTGCCATGAATTATCGCCATCACTTCCATGCAGGCAATTTTGCCGATGTCATGAAGCACGTCCTGCTATTGGAGCTGCTGAGCCGTCTGAATAAAAAAGACAAGCCCTATCACTACATCGACACCCATGCTGGTGCAGGGATGTATGACTTGTCACTCGCGCCTGCACAAAAATCGGGAGAGTATCTCGACGGTATCCATCGTCTGGTACAAATCGACGATGCCGCAATGCGCCAAGCGCCTGAGATGATTCAGCACTACATGGCGCTGGTCGAGCAGTTACGCGTGCAAATGGGCCGAGGTTGGTATCCGGGTTCACCATGGTTGGCCTTACAAGAAATGCGGCCAACGGACCGTGCCACCGCGTTTGAGATGCAGTCCAATGTGTATGAAGATCTCGATTTTAATATTCGCGATACGCGCATCGGCTTGCACAAGCGTGATGCCTACGAAGGCTTGTTTGGTGTCACGCCGCCCAAAGAAAAACGCGGCTTGGTGATGATTGATCCACCGTATGAGCTTGAGCGTAAAGACTTTCCGCAATTGGTCGAACTGCTTGCTGCTGCACATAAAAAATGGCCAACCGGTGTATTTGCCGTCTGGTATCCAATCAAAGACCGCGAGATGATCGAGCGCTTTGAGAAAAAAATGTTCAAAACTGGTATTCGTCGTCAATTGATTTGCGAACTTTGTGTGTATCCCGACGACATGCCCGCAGGACTCAATGGCTGCGCACTACTGGTGATTAACCCACCATGGCAGTTTGCCGACCAAGCCGATGTATTGCTGCAATGGTTATTCCCACATCTTAAAATGAGCGATAGCGGTGGCCATGCAGCTGTTCGCTGGTTGGTTGGCGAATAACAAACAATAGCAGTGAAGCAGATGCAACGCCGCTGTCATTCATCAGTCTATACACCATAGCACGATGGATAGCAGCGGTATCAAATGTCTGTGCCGTGCCCGATAGCGTGCTACTCACACAGTCACCCATGACAGGCACAATCTGTTTCAGCTACAACATCAACCACAGTTATACCTATGAGGACTGAGGTCTATGACAACGCCATCTGATCAACAGCCGGTAGACGATCGCCTAAATGAAGACGAGCATGACGGTTTAACCTTCGAAATCGTCGAAGAAGAGCAAACTCAAGAAGGACAAGTGCGCAGTCGCGGCATTTACCTGATTCCCAACTCGATCACGACGGCTGCATTGCTATCAGGTTTTTACTCAATTATTGCCAGCACTAATGGCAATTATCTTAAAGCCATTGCTGCAATTTTTTTGGCCGCCTTGCTTGATGGTCTTGATGGACGTGCTGCACGCATGCTGAATGCGCAAAGTCCATTTGGCGAGCAGTTTGACTCGCTGTCAGACATGCTGTCTTTTGGTGTGGCACCCGCTATTTTGATTTATAGCTGGGCATTAGCCCCATTTGGTCGTTTGGGTATGGCCTGTGCTTTTATCTTTACTGCCTGTGCCGCATTTCGTTTGGCTCGATTTAACGTACAGATTGCTGTGGTCAGCAAAAAGTATTTTGTCGGACTGGCCAGTCCACTTGCTGCGATCTTGGTGGCCAGTGGGGTCTGGGTTGGCGTCGATAATCCAGACTATATTGATATTAGTCAGATCCAATTTGCCGTTGCTTATGCAGCGTTAGTTGTGATCGGTGGAATGCTCATGATCAGCAATGTGCGTTATTTCTCATTCAAAGAATTTGACCGCAAGCGCGTGCCATTCATGATGATGATCCCAATTGTCTTGGCGATGGTTGCCGTCACCTATAACTTTCCGGTCGGCTTGTTTGTCGCTGGTGTCATTTACGCATTATCTGGTCTATGGACCACCATGCGGATGCGCAGCCAACGCCATACCGCATAAGCCAACAAAAAATCACAGGGATGCTGTAATAAGCAGCATCCAAATGCATCTAAGCTCTCGTATAGAAGAGGAAACCCTTTTCATAGGAGCTTAAGATGTTTATTCAGCGCAAAGCCGATATCCCGTCCAGCGAGGTCACACCAGAATCTACATGGCTAAATCGCCGTCAACTGATGCAAGGGACTGCTGCAGTGGGTGCAGGTCTTATCTTGCCGCCAAGCATGGCGCATGCAGCTCCTGCATATCAACGAATCGCCGAACGACCCGATGCACCAGCCTATCTCAAGGCCAAAGTCGCGGCACGACAAGTTGCCAGTAGTAATCCAACAGGGGAGGCGCTCACTCCCTATGAGTCAGTCACCACCTACAATAACTTCTACGAATTTGGCACCAGCAAAACCGATCCGGCCGAAAACGCAGGCACCATCAAGGTTGATCCATGGACCGTCAAAGTCGATGGACTCTGTGATGCAGGCGGTACGTTTAGCCTAGAAGATATTTTAAAGCCACATACGCTAGAAGACCGGATCTATCGTTTTCGCTGTGTCGAAGCATGGTCAATGGTCGTGCCTTGGCTGGGTTTTTCGCTGGCCGATCTGATCAAGCGCTTTAAACCACAATCTAGCGCACGTTTTATTCAGTTCACCACTCTCAAAGACACCAAGCAATTTCCCTATCAAAAATATGCTTCACTTGATTGGCCATATGTCGAAGCCTTGCGTATGGACGAAGCGCTTCATCCACTGGCACTGATGGCGGTGGGTTTATATGGACGGGCGCTACCGGATCAAAACGGCGCACCGCTACGACTGATCGTGCCTTGGAAATACGGCTTTAAATCCATCAAATCCATCGTGCGGATCACCTTTACCGACAAAGCACCCGTTACCACATGGCTGGGTATGGCCCCAGACGAATACGGCTTTTATGCCAATGTCAATCCCGCCGTTGACCATCCACGTTGGAGCCAAGCCCGCGAGCGCCGACTACCGATTAGCCTGTTTAGCCCTAACTGGAAGCCAACGTTGCCGTTCAACGGCTATGCCAATGACGTCGCCGCGCTTTACAAAGGCATGGATCTCAAACGTTTCTACTAGAGCTAGAGCGATGCTCAAAAAAGACAGGCGCAATCAACATGACCAGCACCATCAAACCCATCGAAATCGCCCGCAAGTTTAAGCCTGTCGTATTTATCCTGTTGCTATTGCCAGCATTATGGATGATCTACCAAGCACTGATTGCACCTGCCTTACTGGGGCCAGATCCTGCCAAGTCACTGGTCGATCAAAGTGGTCTTTGGGCGATTCGGGCCATTTTGTTGTCTTTAGCCATGACCCCGTTACGTCTACTGACCAAACAAACATGGTGGATTCTGTATCGACGCATGACCGGACTGTATGCCTTCTTTTATGCGTTGATCCACTTCCTCATCTATAGCCTCTTATTGTTAGGCGCAGACCTCAGCCGTATTGGAGAAGAGCTAACACGGCGGCCCTACATTATTGTGGGCATGATTGCCCTGATTTTTTACATCCCTCTAGCCATTACGTCTACGCATGCGTGGCAACGTCGACTCAAGCGCAATTGGGCGCGTTTGCATCAACTGGTCTATGTCATCGGTATCCTTGCGGTTGTCCACATGACATGGCTGAAAAAAGTCGGTCTATATGACACATGGCCGTATGCCCTAATCTTGGTGTTTTTGCTTGGCATCCGCATCGTGGATCGAATTCGTAAAAAATACGCCAAATAAGCCTTTTTAATAAAAACAAATATTTAGTCTGTGTTACAGTGAAGCTGTTGGTTATAAAATCAACAGTCATGCGCTCACAGGTAATAAACTTGTTGACCTGCTGTGAGAACTGTATAGAATACGCCACACAGAGACGCACTGATGGGCTAAAAACTGTAGTAAATACAGCGAGTTAAGCGAGTGGTGTGAATCTAGGCTTAGCGATAAGCCTGACTGAACTAAAGCTTGGATCGTTTGGTTTACATTCTTCGGATTTGATCCTTAGAATTATCACCAAAAGAAACATGAAATAAACAGTTGACACGGTGTTAAATTCGTATAGAATGGCTCACCTACCGCGACGAACCACTCAGAGATGAGATGAGGTCGTCAAGGTAAGAGTAGAAGGCGACGAGCTTTCACTCAAATCTTTAAGAACTTGTGAAGAACAACTTGTGTGGATTTTTGCTGGTTACGATGAAAAACATTTTCATCTTGATTAGTGAGAACCACTCAGAGAAATTTGAGTAATTTTGCTAGACAAGATGAGCCAAGCTTGGTGACCTTAAGTCACTATGAAACATTAAACTGAAGAGTTTGATCATGGCTCAGATTGAACGCTGGCGGTAGGCTTAACACATGCAAGTCGAGCGGATTATAGAGCTTGCTCTATAGTTAGCGGCGAACGGGTGAGTAATGCCTAGGAATCTGCCCATTAGCGGGGGATAACGTTCCGAAAGGAACGCTAATACCGCATACGCCCTACGGGGGAAAGCAGGGGATCTTCGGACCTTGCACTAATGGATGAGCCTAGGTCAGATTAGCTAGTTGGTGAGGTAATGGCTCACCAAGGCGACGATCTGTAGCGGGTCTGAGAGGATGATCCGCCACACTGGAACTGAGACACGGTCCAGACTCCTACGGGAGGCAGCAGTGGGGAATATTGGACAATGGGCGCAAGCCTGATCCAGCCATACCGCGTGTGTGAAGAAGGCCTTTTGGTTGTAAAGCACTTTAAGCGAGGAGGAGGGCACTTTGGCTAATACCCGAATGTGTCGGACGTTACTCGCAGAATAAGCACCGGCTAACTCTGTGCCAGCAGCCGCGGTAATACAGAGGGTGCGAGCGTTAATCGGAATTACTGGGCGTAAAGCGCGCGTAGGCGGCTTGTTAAGTCGGATGTGAAATCCCCGGGCTCAACCTGGGCACTGCATTCGATACTGGCAAGCTAGAGTATGGGAGAGGAAGGTAGAATTCCAGGTGTAGCGGTGAAATGCGTAGAGATCTGGAGGAATACCGATGGCGAAGGCAGCCTTCTGGCCTAATACTGACGCTGAGGTGCGA
>JBBKWH010000083.1:0-25280 GCA_037968855.1 Moraxellaceae bacterium
TATCTTAACTGACTGGCATTAGGCCATCTTAGGCCGCTTTTTTGATGTTAAAAATCACATCACCGTTATAGATCTACACAATAAGCCAATGCCTGAGCCAACACTTGATCCTGCGGTAAGGTCGCATCCAAACGCCGAATCCTTTGCGGCTCAGCCTGTGCGCGTGTCACATACTCAGCATGTACCCGCTCAAAAAAAGCCATTCGCTCTTGCTCAAAACGATCCAAAGCACCACGCGCGGTCGCTCTAGCCATACCCAACTCAATCGGTGCATCTAACCAAAAAGTTAGATTGGGCAAGATCGGCACAAACTGGTCCACCAAACTTTGTACTTGTGTATGTGCTAAGCCACGTCCACCACATTGATAGGCAAAGCTAGCATCAATAAAGCGATCACACAGCACCCACTTGCCCACAGCCAAGGCCGGTTGAATCACTTCGGCAAGATGTTGCGCTCTAGCTGCAAACAACAACAGTAACTCGCAATGTCGATCAACAGGCTCATCATCATTAACCAATAGTAGCTCACGAATCCGCTCGGCCAGCGGTGTACCACCGGGTTCGCGGGTCAGCACTAACTCTACGCCTTGCTCGCGTAAAGCCGTCGCCAATCCTTGAATCAAGGTGGTCTTGCCGACGCCTTCCGTCCCCTCAAAACTAATAAACATCGCTTAGCCTCCGGCCTGACGTTTTTGCCGCAGAACTTTGAGATACTCTGCCACGGCAGCATTGTGTTCGGCCAAATTGCGGCTAAATTTATGCCCACCTGTGCCTGTTGCGACAAAATACAGTGCTTTGCTTGATGACGGATGTAAAGCCGCATGAATAGCAGCACGACTTGGTAAGGCAATCGGCGTTGGTGGCAAACCATTGATGTGATATGTGTTATAGGCAGTCGGTGTTTGCAAATCCTTACGGGTAATATTGCCGTTGTATGCCGCACCCATGCCGTAGATCACTGTTGGATCCGTTTGCAGACGCATACCAATCCTTAAGCGATTGACAAACACTGCCGCCACATCCGCACGCTCGCCACCAATACCGGTTTCTTTTTCCACAATCGAGGCCATAATTAGTGCATCGTAGGGTGTCTGATACGGTAATCCATCGGCTCGCTTGGCCCATTCTTCATCCAAAATCCGTGCTTGATTTTGATATAGATGCTTCAGGATCGCCTGATCACTTTCGCCTTGGGCAAAATAATAGGTATCCGGTGCAAACCATCCTTCTGGGTGCGTGGCGCTGGCACCGATTTTTTTCATCAATGCGGCTGGATCAATTCCGGTTAACTGATGATCAAGGCTGTCGTTTTGTGCGAGACGTTGGGCCAATTGAGCAAAGGTACTCCCCTCAATCACGGTAATCCGCACCATCTGCGCCATACTGCCATCGGACAAATGCTGCATGATTTGACGAATATCTTGGCCAGCCTCTAAGCGATAGACACCAGCTTTTAGGCTGTCGTGAATAAACACCCGTTGATAAATTTTGGCCAAAATCGGCAGGTGTAACTGGCCCGACTGACTAAACTGATGAATCAAACCAGAATAGGTCTCACCTGACTTGACCCGTAACATCTGCCCACCGGCAGGCACTGGAATAGCCCGATATAAGCCCTGCCACAACGCCAACCCCGCGATTAGCATGATAGCCAACAGAATAATCCAGCCGCCCAACCAACCACGGCGTGCGGGTGCAGGCTTTTTTTGAGCAGGTGAGCGCTTTGTTAAAGATTTGGACATAGATGCAGGCACAGCCAGAACAACGGGCGCTCAGGATAGAAGATCGGCTAACAAACTGTCTACGCGTTCAAGTGATAAAACACGGCCATTCAGCGCTTGTACCGGTCGAACCCCCATTAGCGCATTACAAAAAAACAGTGCCTCCACCTGATCCAATTGATCCCGATGGATCTGGGTTATCGCCATCGACATGCTCCGCTTTTTCATTCGCGCCAACAGTTCGGCTCGCATCACGCCAGCAATCCCCGCACGATGTAACGATGGGGTTTGCCACTGACCATTCAGATACAGCCAACAATTACTCTGTACACCTTCAATGATCCAGTCGTCTAAATCACAGACCAATGCTTCAGGCCAATCGGTCTGGGCCAATTCACGGCGTAAGAGCACCTGCTCCAAACGATTTAACGTTTTAAGACCGGCTAACGCGACTGAGCTATGCCCTAAACAGCCCGACAACAGACCGCTCTGGATAGGTGGCGTGCAATGGATCACAGCTACTGTGATGTCGTGAGGCGCAGCCTCTGGCAACATCTGCCAATAACAACTGGCTGGCTGACTCGGCGGTAAATAACCGCGTGGCCCTGCACCACGACTGATCAATAGCTTGATCGCACCCCATTGCATCTGTATCGCTTGAGCCTTAAGCCAAAAATCAAGCTGGCTCACATCGAGATGCAAGTCTAAACGCTGTCTAGCATCATCAATACGGTCTAAATGATGCGACCAAAGTTCAATCTGGCCAGCCGACACGCGCATACTGCTAAAAAATCCATCGCCGTACAAAAACGCCCGATCATCCGGCGAGATCGCATCGCACGACTGGCCATCTTTCCACCACTGTGATAACACAGACGACATAGGATTCATCAGCATTAAGCATCCGGTTGATACGGCTCAGCCCGCATTGCACCAGTGACTGGATCACGGGTCAAGCGACTATCTTGCTGTATTTTACCCGCACCTAGCACCACCACACGCTCTGCTGTGGCAATAGTTTCGGGACGATGCGCCACAATAATCCGTGTGATATTCAATTGATTAATCGCCGCATTCACCTGATGCTCACGTTCGACATCCAAATGACTGGTCGCCTCATCCAAAAACAAAATTGACGGCTGCTTATATAAGGCACGTGCCAACAAGACACGTTGCTTTTGTCCACCCGATAGCACCGTACCCATATCACCAACCAAGGTATTAAAGCGCATCGGCATACGCAAAATATCATCATAAATCGCGGCGAGTTTGGCACATTGCTCAATCCGCGCCTGATCGGTCCGTGGATCAAAAAAGCTAATATTGTCTGCCAGCGACCCAGCAAACAGCACATCATCTTGCATCACCGTACCAACCATCTGGCGTAGATGCTCAAGGCCCAAGGCAGCCAACGGCACACCACCCACACTAATCTCACCTTCTGTTGGATGCAAAATACCCAACAAGATATTGATCAAGGTTGATTTACCGCAACCTGATGGCCCCACAATCGCAATAGACTGCCCTGCGGGAATCGACAAACTCACGCCATCTAGCACCCAAGGTTCCTGTTCGCTATAGCGGAAGCGAAGATTTTTGACCTCAATGCTTGGCCTAATGGTCTGATCTGGATCAAATGCCGTCGCTTGATGCAGCTCTTCTTGTGGGGTGAGCACAATATCTGACAGTCGCTCTGACTGGATGCGCAGCATACGCAGCTCAAAGTACTTATCAATTAAGCCACCGACGCGACCACCAAACATACTCTTATAAGAAATAAAAGCGATCAGCACGCCCACGGTAAAATTGCCGTCAATGACCATTCTGGCACCCAGCAGAATGATCACAATATTCTCAACACCAAACAGCAAACCATTAATCAGTCGATACCAAATCGACATTTTTTCGGTACGCAAATTGGCATTGACTTGATCAACCATCAAGGCCAACCAAGACGCCTGACGCTCATCTTGACGACCAAACAACTTGATCGCTCGCGCACCGCGAATGGTTTCCAAAAAATGGCTGCTTTGCTTGGCCGCATGAATAATCGTTTCTTCCGTAGCCAAACGTAAGGGGCGATACCACGCCCAACGCATCAAGCCATACAACACCATGGCAGCAATCGAAATCCATGCCAAATCTGGGGCATATAAGAACATCATAAACACCACCAAAATCGTCATCAGGCCATCCAAAATGGCTTCTAAAAACGTGGTGGTGAGTGTTTGTTGAATATGATCAATCGCACCAAAGCGAGACACAATATCGCCCAAATGCCGCTTGGCAAAATAATCCACTGGCAAGTGAATCAAATGGCTAAACACATTGGCACGCCATTGCACATTTAGCGTCGTCCCCATGTACAAAATGATCCAACTACGCAGTGTCGATACACTCTGCTGCATCAACATTAACAAGCCAAAACCCAATGCCAATAGCGTCAATAAATCTAAATCTTGTGCCGGAATGACGTTATCCAACACCCATTGCATAAACAATGGACTAGCCAGCGCAAACACCTCTAAGGTGAGCGCTAACAGTAAAATCTGCACCATCGACCGCTTTAAGCCATACACCTGACCCATCAACTGACTCAGGCGAATCGACACCACATGTTTTTCTGGCTCAAAACCAGGTGCAGGCCACATTTCAAGCGCCACACCAGTAAAGCACTCACCGACCTCTGCCAGACTTAAGCGCCGCTCGCCCATGGCTGGATCGTGAATCAATACCTCTCGACCAGACACCGACTTCAACACCACAAAGTGATTAAAATTCCAATGCAAAATACACGGCTTGCGTAGCTGCGGTAGATCCTCGATTGCCAACTTGACAGGACGGGTGGCTAATTTGAGCGAATTGGCCATGTGGATCAGTTGGGATAAGCGTGCACCATGCAACGACACCGGAAAGCGCCGTCTTAAACTGGCAACATCAGTTCGATAGCCATAAAAACCAGCGACCATTGCCACACATGCCAAGCCACATTCAGTGGCCTCAGTTTGTAACAACACTGGCAACCGACTTTGCGAGCCGAACGCCAAATGATCAATAATAGACATGTGGGAACCTTCCTTGTATTGCATTCATTCCAGACTGTACGCTCATGTTAAATACGTCCAGACACAGTAAACAAAGGCTCAAGTACCCACTCATACAAACGACGTTTTTCTTGCAAAATATCAGCATCAAGCAACATTCCCGCCTGTAGCGGTTGAGCTTTGCCGTACGCTTGCACCGTTTGCGACTTAATCTTGACCTTGACCCGATAGACCGGCTCACCTCGTTCCAACACACTCGGATCCATGGCCAAGCCACTCGCGGCCAACTCATTTGGATTCAGTGCGGTTCGAGACACACTGACCACCTTGCCTTCACCTTGACCAAACTTCTGGTAGGCATACGCTTGATAGCGCAACAGCACCTTTTGACCCTCTTGAATAAAGCCAGCAGCACGCGATGGCACATAAAGCTGCGCCTCCAAATACGTATTTTCTGGTACGATAGACAACATCGGCCGTGATGGATCAACCACCTGACCTGCTTCTACCAATACGGCTGTGGCTACACCAGACTCAGGGGCCAATACCTTGATTTCACGCCGGCCTTCACTCTCAGTGAGTTCTTGCTGAGTCTGGGTCAGACTACGTGACATTTGTGCCAGCACCGTTTGCTGCTTCGACGGTAAGGCCATCAACTCGCGAGCCTGTCGATCTAACTCGCCTTGTAAGTTAATTTTGTCGCGACTTAGACTTTGATAGCGCCCCACCTGATCCAATAAACTTTCTTGCTGCTGTTGCAATTGTTCTTGTGAGGCAAAGCCCTGATTGACCAACGACTGATAGCGCGCAACGGCTGTACGCGCCAAATCTGATCGGCGTGATTGCTCGGCCATTTGGCTATCAATTTGACTGATCTCACGACGGATACCAGCAATCTGTCCTTGCAACTGACTAATATCGTCTCGTTGCACCTGCTTGGTTTTTTCGATTTCAAACATCAAGGACTGACGGCGCTGCTCGACCTGTTGGCTAATCTGCGCCTGCACACCATGGCCTGCACCACCAGCCGTACGATCACTAGAAATGACATACAGCACATCGCCTTGCCGAATCGACTGCCCCTCTTGCACCTCGCGCGACGTAATCACACCAGTCTGTACCGGATAAACCCGAATCATGCCCTGCATCGGTGCCAACTGACCCACCACAGGCGTGCGACGGGTATAGCTGCCAAAGTAAAACAGTGACATCACCAACAGGCCCAGCACCACTGCAACCACAGTCAGCACAGTAAAAGAAAAAGGCCGAATTAAGACAATTCGACCATAACCACTGATTTTTTGCGCATCCAGCGCCTGCTGGCGAAACAGCGTTGTGCTTGCTTGCTCAGCCTGTTGTTTTGACGGTTCAGACATTCGGGATCCAGAAATAAAATGATCCATAGAAAACAGGCCGCACATGGCGGCCTGTTGGCGATAACAGCAATACTACTGTATATCAAAGTATTACAGAAGGATTGGGTCTGAACCCCCACATACTGGCTTTGGCTCACATACTGGCTTTGGTGCGCATACTGGCTTTGGTGCGCATGACCATGACGAACTATAAGAAAAATCGAAAGAAAAGCTTTTGCTAAAACTAAAGCCAAAGAAGCCACCGGACACTTCTTGCACTTCGTTTAGGCTTAACTCTTGGATGGATGTGTTCATACTGTCAATTCCTAAGGAGGATTTCATCAAAAAATTGGTCGAAGACCCAATACCATCCCTAGCGCACAGACATCCTTGAACATCATGCCATACAGCCTGCCACAATAGACGACTGATCATCAAGACTAATGAATCTATTGAGCAGCATGCTGCGTGCATAGATTGAATCCTATGATTCACCATTCAATAAGTCAACCAATCCAAAAGCAGCCACGTTCCACCCTCAATATCAACGCTAGCAGTCGGTCCAGCAGCTTTATGCGACCTATCATCCGAAAAAATGAACAGACTCTCATTATTTTGCTTGTTTTGATTAGCTAATCTAAACAATCAAATCACCGCCCAAGGCAATTTTATTTATACTCATTTCAGCTAAAGAAATCATAATTTATTCTTTTATTCTGCATTAGAACGGATTCATGATACCGCTATCTCTTTGTCTGTGCGGTGATGACTCCTATGAACTTTCAACAGCTTCGCATCATTCGCGAAACCATCCGACATGACTTTAACCTGACCGCCGCATCAAGCGCATTGCATACCTCTCAATCTGGTGTCAGCAAGCATATTCGCGATCTAGAAGACGAGTTAGGCGTACAAATTTTTATCCGTAAAGGCAAGCGGTTGCTGGGTCTAACCGATGCCGGAACAGCGCTGTCTGTTCATGTTGAGCGAATTCTTAACGAGACCCGCAATATTCAACAGATTGCCAATGACTTTAGTCATATCGACGAAGGGCAACTGGTTATTGCAACCACCCATACCCAAGCACGTTATGTACTGCCTGCGATTGTGGCGCGGTTTAAAGCAGAGTTCCCTAAAGTCCATTTGGTCTTACAACAGGCCAGCCCGACCGAAGTCACAGATATGTTGTTGTCAGGCGAGGCAGATATTGGCATTGCAACCGAATCACTCACGACTCAAAGCGAACTGTTTAGCCTACCTTTTTATCACTGGCAACATAGTTTGATTGTGCCGCAAGATCATCCGTTGATTCGGCACCAATCCATCACGATTGACCAGTTGGTCGAATGGCCGTTGATCACCTATCACGGTGGATTTACGGGCCGATCCAAAATAGACGAGACGTTTTGTCAGGCAGGTCTTAAACCCAATATCGTACTCTCTGCACTCGATGCAGACGTGATCAAAACCTATGTTGAGCTTGGCATGGGTGTCGGCATTGTCGCATCCATTGCCTTTGATGAGCTACGGGATAGACGCCTAAGACAACTTGAAGTTCATTTATTTGGCCAAAATACCACATGGATTGCGGTTCAGCGGGATCATTTATTGCGTGGCTTTGGTTATCGATTTATTGAACTCTGCAAGCCGGATTGTGATTTGGAGGCTCTAAAAAAGGTCGCGCAAAGTCATGGTTAGAGCAGTTTTAGCCATAGCAGATCTTTGAGATGGCTTCATCACATCAAACAAAAAAAAGCGGACTGAAGTCCGCTTTTTTTATAGCTGTAACAACAATCGCTTAGAAGCGAAGTTGCAGACCAACTTTAGCCACTGGCAAGAACTCAGTGCTGAAATCGTCTTGGATGTTTTTCTCTTCATCAGCAACGACTTGGTTTAGGGTGCGACCATCAGAACCAACAGTTTCGCCACCTTTAACAGCAGCTAATTTAATGTCTGATTTACCAGCCCACATCACACCGATCTGACCAAACAGACCAAAACGTTGTGTAATGCTTGGTGAGTAGCTCAAGCCAACAAACGGGGCCAACTCGTTTTGATACTTCACATCAGCAGCAACAGCCAAGCCACCAGCAGGCGAGACAAAGTCTTTGTTGTCGTAGGTAAAGGTTGTACCTTCATCAGCAGTTACAGTGCCTTTGATCTTGTTGTCTTGGTAGTAAGTACCAAAATCAATACCAAAGTTACCAGCGAATGGACGATAAGTTGCAGTCAAGAAACCGTTAGTGACGTCAAGGTCAACGTCGTAATCGTTGTCGCCCAGTTGAATGTCGTTAAAAGTGTCGTCGTAAGCGGCATAACCTAGGGTCGTGCCCCACTTTTGGTTAATACCGTATGACACTGCACCACCAAGACCGGTTGTACCCGCTTCTAGACGAACAGAACTTGGCTTGAAGAAGGAAAAAGTGCCTACGCCTTCTTCAGTCACAACAGTTTGGTCAGCAGCGAAAGTAGAACCAGCAGCCAGTACAGCAGCGCTTACAGCAAGAATACGTAGGGATTTCATAACACACCTCTAATAAAGGAAAACTTGTCCGGTCGAGCACATAGAAACACAACTGGACACACTTTTTCTAATGATCTTAAGCATGTTTTTTATTACGGTTGTGTAAAGACATTAAAGAATTGTAAAAAAATCAGTGTTTTTCAGTGGTCTAGCTGTTTTTATATTTTTTGATCGGAATTATGATAATTCATCATGAATGATCAATTTGGCCAAAATCAACCAATCCCGCAACAATTTGGCCTTTAAAATGTAACGTCTTATGAACATGTGCCTTTCGTGCAAGGATTCTAGCGATCTGATACTTGGCGAACAGCACGGCTTCACATAGAATAGTGCCACCGAGGGATGCTGCAACAGACATCTAATCCATACGAGCAATCGTCAGTGATAGGGTTTCTGCTAGGCTCGGTTCTTTGCAACGGCATCCGCGAACTGAATGATCTTAAGGAGATCCTCATGAACGCGGTTGCACCCACTGTTTTTTCTGATTACAAAGTCGCCGATATTTCATTAGCTGATTTTGGCCGTCGTGAAATCACCCTTGCCGAAGCCGAAATGCCTGCCCTAATGGGTCTGCGCCGTCGCTATAGCGATGCTAAGCCGTTGGCTGGTGCCAAGATCCAAGGCTGTATCCACATGACTATTCAGACCGCCGTGTTGATCGAAACACTGATCGACTTGGGTGCTGAAGTTCGTTGGACATCATGCAATATTTTCTCAACCCAAGATCACGCGGCAGCGGCAATTGCTGCACGTGGCATTCCTGTCTTTGCATGGAAAGGCGAAACCGAAGCCGAGTACGAGTGGTGCTTAGAGCAGCAATTGCATGTCAATGGCACTGACCAGTTGTGGGAAGCCAACATGATTTTGGATGATGGCGGTGATTTGACCGGCCTGATCCATAGCAAATATCCGCAATTGCTTGAGCGCATCCACGGTGTGACCGAAGAAACCACCACAGGTGTCGCTCGTCTGATTGAAATGATGAATGAAGGGTCGCTCAAGATCCCAGCCATCAACGTCAATGACTCCGTCACCAAGTCCAAAAATGACAATAAATACGGTTGCCGCCACTCGCTCAACGATGCGATCAAGCGCGGTACTGACATGTTGTTGTCAGGCCGTCGTGCGTTGGTCATTGGCTATGGCGATGTGGGTAAAGGCTCTGCGCAATCCCTACGCCAAGAAGGTATGATCGTTCGCGTCAGTGAAATTGATCCGATCTGTGCGATGCAAGCCTGCATGGATGGCTACGAAGTGGTGTCGCCTTATATCAATGGTGTCAACACTGGCACGCCTGACGGCATTGATACCCAGCTTTTGGGTAGCACTGACCTAATTGTTACTACCACAGGTAACATGCATGTCTGTGACCGTCACATGCTCACCGCACTCAAAAAAGGCGCGGTGGTCTGTAACATTGGTCACTTCGACACCGAAATTGACACTGCTTATATGCGCAACAACTGGCGCTGGGCTGAGGTCAAGCCTCAAGTACACCAAGTGTTCCGCTCCGATGCCACTGACGACTATCTGCTGCTGTTGTCTGAAGGTCGTTTGGTCAACTTAGGCAATGCTACTGGTCACCCATCACGTATTATGGATGGCTCTTTTGCAAACCAAGTGTTAGCCCAAATGCATTTGTTTGCCGAGAAATTTGCCGATCTGCCAGCAGATCAACAAGCTGCCAACATCCGTGTTGAAGTCTTACCAAAGAAACTGGACGAAGAAGTGGCTGCCGCCATGGTTGCCGGTTTTGCTGGCGTCATGACACAACTGACCGCAGACCAAGCCAAGTACATCGGTGTTTCGGTTGAAGGGCCATTTAAGCCAGAAAGCTACAAGTACTAAGCTGTATGGGTTGAGCATACGCCATACAATTGCTCAATCTATTCGATTGCACAGGTTGGGTCATACCTGCCCTGTGCAGCATCCGCCCTCTTCCACTTGTGGTTGAGGGCATTTTTTGAATGACAAGTACTGACTCATGAGCATTCCCGTTTCGTTTGAATTTTTTCCGACTAAGACCGATGCAGGGACCGATAAATTGGTCACGGTTCATCGTGAACTACAAACCCTAAATCCGGCTTATTTTTCGGTAACTTATGGTGCGGGCGGTTCGACCCGTGACCGGACCTTATCGATTATTGATGCGTTTAATGGTCAAGGCACGCCAATTGCCCCGCATTTGTCGTGTATTGGTGACAGTAAAACCAAAATCGCCGAACTGCTTGATCGCTATCAAGCACAGGGTATTGATCGTATTGTTGCCTTGCGTGGTGATTTACCATCGGGTCAAGTGGGCTTGGGCGAATTGCCTTATGCACGTGACTTAGTGGCGTTTATTCGTCAGCACAGTGGTGATCACTTTAAGATCGAAGTGGCGGCTTATCCAGAAATGCATCCACAAGCATTGGGCTATGCCCAAGATGTCAACAATGTGATTGAGAAGTTTGATGCGGGTGCTGATTCAGCGATTACCCAATTCTTCTTTAATGCCGACAGCTATTTTTATTTTGTTGAGCAGATGCAGCAAGCCGGTATTTTTAAGCCCATTATTCCAGGCATTATGCCCATTACCAATGCCAGCAACTTGATTCGTTTTGCCGATTCCTGTGGTGCCGAAGTGCCACGTTGGATTCGCAAGCAGTTGGCTGATTACGGCGACGACACTGCCAGCATCAAAGACTTTGGCCATGATGTGACGGTCAGATTGTGTGAACGCCTGATGGATGGCGGTGCACAAGGTCTGCATTTTTATACCATGAACCAAACTGAGCCAACACGTGCGCTGGTGCAAGAGTTGGGCTTGGCCGGTTGCTGATCGTGTGATGCGATGCTTCATCATACTACCTTCGGGTGGTAATGCCAGTCAGTTAAGCAGGTGGAGTGCTTTTTGCAGGGATGCCTGAGTGCAATTGTTTGAGCCTGAGCAGCACTGCTGCGCAAGGGCGAGTTTTGCGCGAAAAGGGACTTTTGCTTACTTTTGGTGCGTCAAAAGTAAGAAGACTTGCTATTCAACGTCAATAAAAAAGCTCTACGGCAATCTGTGCCGTGGAGCTTTTTCCTTAACTGACTTGCATTAATTTTCGGGTGGCGTTTTTGTTGGTTATCAAAAATCAGCGATGGTCACCACTCCAATTCGCTTAATCACTGCTTGTGATCAATGATGAGGTGAAAAAACATCATGCCTATATCAAGCCCTCTGTGGTACCCGTGCACTCAGATGCAGCACCTTGAGCAACAACCTGCACTACAGATTGTGCGTGGTCAGGGGGCGTATTTATATACCGCAGCCGGTCAGCCTGTTTTGGATGCGATTAGCTCGTGGTGGGTCAATCTACACGGGCATAGCCATCCTTTTATCAATGCTGCATTGATTGATCAGCTTGGCCAGCTTGAACACGTCATGTTGGCAGGCATCACCCACCCTACCATTGAACAACTGGCCCAACGGCTGGTCGCGCTGACGCCAGCTGCTTTAAGCCGTGTTTTTTTTGCCGATAGTGGTTCGGCAGCGATTGAAGTTGCACTCAAAATGAGTCTGCAATATTGGCATCAATCTGGCCAACCACGCCGTAACACCTTTATCTCATTACAGCATGGCTATCATGGCGAAACGCTAGGCAGTCTAGCCGTTACGGATATTCCGCTGTTCTCCAAACAATACCAGCCTTTGCTGATTCAGCATTTGCGCGCGCCGTCGCCTGCGCTGTGTCATCGTCATGCAGAGCAAAGTGAGTCGGAACATGTTCAGCATTGTCTAAATGAATTAGAAACCCTGCTACAGACCCATCAAGATCAAATCTGCGCTGTGATTGTCGAGCCATTGGTTCAAGGGGCTGCGGGGATGCAGATGTATCCGGCCTCTTATTTGGTCGGCTTGCGCGCATTGTGTGATCAGTATCAGGTGCATTTAATTTTGGATGAAATTGCTGTTGGCTTTGGTCGTACAGGCACGATGTTTGCCCACGAGCAAGCGGCCATTTGCCCCGATTTTTTATGTTTATCCAAAGGCTTAACTGCGGGTTATTTGCCCATGTCCTGCGTATTAACCACTGATACGATCTATCAAGCGTTTTATCATGCTGATGTCGCGCAAGGATTTTTGCATTCGCATAGCTTTACTGGTAATCCTTTGGCAGCACGGGCGGCATTGGCCTCGCTGGATTGGTTTGAACAGCAGCATGTGCTGAGCCATAACCAGTCGTTGATTACAGCCTTAAGTGCTGCTCTCGCCAGATTGCAGGATCATCCACAGATTACCAACATTCGGCAAACCGGTTTGATTGGCGCATTTGATCTGGTGCAAACCAATGGTCAGCCGTATCCTGCGCAAGACGGACGCGGACGCATGATCAATCAATTTGCACTTGATCGCGGTGTTTTGCTTCGACCCATTGGTGCACATGTCTATATCATTCCGCCGTACTGTATTACTGCTGATGAGATTGCATGGGTGATTGATATTGCACGGCAAGCCGTTGAGTGGGCAGTGATGCAACCCGCGCTGGCGGTTTCTTCTATTTCTATGGCATGAGCGTGACATGAGTCGTTTTTATACCCCTATTGATTTGGCTGTCGACCAATCCCTACAACTGCCAGAGACCATCTTTCATCATTGGGTTCGGGTGTTACGGGCGCAAGTGGGTGATCACGCCACGCTATTTAATGGTCAAGGTGGCGAATATCTGGCACGTCTTAGTCAGGTGGATAAAAAATCAGCGCAGGTCGATATTCTATCGTTTGAGCCTAGCGACCGCACCCCCAAAGTCAACGTGACATTAGGTCAGGTGATGAGTAAAGGTGACCGCATGGACTATGCCATTCAAAAAGCCACCGAATTGGGCGTACATGCCATCCAGCTATTGGTCTCTGAACGCTGTGAAATGCGACTCAAGTACGACCGCGACCAAAAAAAGATCGAACACTGGCAACAGATCGCCGTGGCTGCCTGTGAGCAATGTGGTTTAAACCGTGTCCCAACAATTTTGCCACCGCTCACGCTCAATGATTGGCTGGCACAAACAGACACCCCCAGACGTTATGTCCTCGCACTTTCGGCAGAACAACAACCCATTGACCTACTAGCACGCACCGATGTCAGCCTATTGGTCGGGCCAGAAGGCGGCCTCAGTGACGCCGAAATTCAGTTGAGCGAGCAAGCTGGTTTTGTACGTTGGCAAATGGGCACACGCGTCATGCGTACCGAAACTGCACCAGTGGTTGCATTGGCATTATTAGGTACTGCTGACTAATTGATCAGTCCGTGTACAACTATCTAAAAATGCAGGCTGCAACATCGCTGATGATTGTTGCAGTTCCCCGTTCAACCAGCTAATGTAGAAATCCGTCTGCTAAATCATGGACTCATGGTTGTTTTTGAGGTAATGGTCAGGACTCAGTGGACGGGGCGCCTCAGGGAGCTATACGTGAGAGACCTATAGCCGATGGTTGTCCTAAAACTTGCAAGCCCAGATCCTTATGGATAAATAAATGCGCCCACTGGACAAGGAATTGCCATACATGCCTAACTTGCCGACACCACGGATGAAACGACCTGTACATCCGAATGCCGACATCGATCCTGCGTTACGCAGGTCTGACGCTTGGATGGCATAGACGTGCTTTTGGACAACAACTCAGACCTCCAGCGACGTATTCGCCAAAATCAAATTCTAAATACGCGCCAACATCAGTCATTGATTCTCTTTGCACTGATCGGTCTTATTTTGCTGACCTATTTGCTCTACCGCGCCTATCCGCTGACCAATCTCAATCAATTGACTGGCTGGACTATTCTGTCGATCAGTGGCATTGCCATTTCTGCGGTGATCAACACTCATTTAGGCCAGCGTAGTGGCAAAATTTCCTTAGAACTGATTGATATTTATCTGCTAGTCAGTGCTTTTATGCTGGGCCTGATTATCGCGGTCGGTCAGATGCTCTTTGGCATCGGCATCGAAACCTTTATGAGTGTCAGTGGCGATATGTCGCTGTACCCTTATTTGTTTGCCACTGTCATTTTATTTGCACACATGTTGGCATTGATTTGCCTGACAGACCGTCTACGTTTTTTTGTCATGTTTATGCTCACCAGCATGGCCCCAATTCTGACCTTACAGTTGGTCAACTGGCGCACCTTACTCATTGAACAGCCGGTTATTTTGCTGGCCGACATGTATCTGGGCTTTATGCTGTTTTGTGGTTATCACCTCCACAAAATTCGGGATGAAGCCACGTGGCTGGTGATTCGCAATGATAATTTGATCTTGCACTCCGAATCACAACGAGAGCTAGCCGAAAACGCCAAAGCACAGCTTGAACAAGAGATGCGTGACCGCAAAGCCGTTGAATTTCAGTTGCAGCAAGCCAATTTTAAGCTTGAAGAAAAAGTCCGTGAACGAACCCACGACATTCAACAAATCAATGCCCGTCTAGAGCGCTCCAAACACAGCTTGGAAATGGCGCATAACGCTGCAGGAATTGGCAGTTGGGACTGGGATGTCAGTAATCGCAGTATCACCTCGACCAACTTTGATCAGATCTTAGGCTATAGCAACGAAGAGATGAATGACTACGTCGGCAGCATGAATCGAATCATTCATCCCGAAGATTTTCCTGCGGTACGCCACGCAATCAAAGATCACTTGATGGACCGCTGTGATCGTTACGAGGCTGAGTTTCGTATTCGGCACAAATACGGTTACTGGGTCTGGGTGCAAGACATGGGCCGGATCATTGATCGCGACCCAAAAACCCGTAAAGCCATGCGTATGGTTGGCGTCCGCCGCAACATCAATGCCGAAAAAATCGCGGCAGAAAAACTTCGCCTATCGGCAACCGTGTTCCAGCAAGCGGCAGAAGGGATTTTTATCCTTGACTCCAAATTGCACTATATGGACATGAACCCACGCTTTGAGCAAATTACCGGTTATAGCCGCGAAGATCTGATTGGCTCACACGTGTTTAACCATCCTAATGTGTCACCACGGGTTAAGCAGCAATACCTCAAAATGCTCAAAGCCCTCGTCACCAATGGCGAATACGAAGGCGAGATTATCGACCAGCACAAGCATGGCGATGACCTGCCAATCTGGATTCATGTCAATGGCATTAATGATGATAAAGGTCGCCCGACTCACTATATCGGCATTATCTCTGACCTAACGCAACGCAAAAAAGACGAACAACGCCTATCCTATTTGTCTAATTATGACGCGCTCACTGACTTGCCTAACCGCAATCTATTTAAAAGCCGCCTACACCAACTGATTCTGAATGTGTCTTCCAGCAAAGAGCAATTTGCCTTGCTGCGGATTAACATTGACCGTTTCCGCTTGCTCAACGACTCGTTGGGTGCTGACGGAGCCGATGCACTGTTGCAAAAAGTCGCGCAACGCTTGGCCAGCTTTGATCGCAATGCCAGCTTGATTGCCCGTTTGGGTGGTGATGACTTTGCGGTGATCTTGGAAAATGTCGGCAGTAATCGCAAAGACATGGAGCGCTACTTTGACACGTTGATGGAAGCCTTTGAGCAACCGTTCCAGATTGGCGAGCAAGAGATTATTGCCACGCTATCGATGGGCATTGCGCTGTTTCCAGAGCATGGCCGCCAAGTGGATACACTATCCAACCACGCCGAAAAAGCCCTGCAAGAAGCCAAGCGTGTTGGTGGTCGTACCCTGCGCTTCTTTAACAACGACGTCTCAATGCAATCGATTGAGAAGATCAACCTCGAAAACGCCCTACGCAAAGCACTATCGACCGAAAACGAACTGGTGGTCTACTATCAACCGAAGATCCATACCGTGACACAACGGGTCGAAGGCTTTGAGGCCTTGGTGCGCTGGATCCATCCCACCAAAGGGCTCATTTCTCCGGTTCAGTTTATTCCACTAGCCGAAGAAACCGGCTTGATCTCTGCCTTGGGTGAAATTGTGTTGGATAAATCTTGTGCGCAGATGAAAGCATGGCACGAGATGGGCTTTACCGATATTAAAGTCTCGGTCAACGTGGTCGCGCAGCAATTGCAACGCGGTAACTTTGTCGAAACCGTAGATCGTATTTTGAATGCACATCAACTCGACCCACGCGCACTAGAACTAGAAATCACCGAATCATCTTTGATGGACGAACCCGAAAAAGTCAACGCCGTCTTGCATGAAATCAAAAGCCGACACGTCAGCATCGCACTAGATGACTTTGGTACGGGCTACTCCTCATTGTCCTATCTGGGTCAATACCCGATTGACGTACTCAAGGTTGATCGCTCTTTTGTCAACGAAGTGGGCGTCAGTGCCAGCCACGAGGCGATTGTTCGCGCCATTTTGGCTATGGGCCATTCGTTGGGCATGGTAGTGGTCGCCGAAGGTGTTGAAACCACGGTTCATGCCGAATTCCTACGCGACGAAGGCTGCGATATTTTGCAGGGTTATTTGATCAGTAAGCCTGTTCCAGCCGATCAAGCCACCGAGTTTTTGCGCGCTGATCTAGCATCCCCTCGCTTTTTTTAAGTCCTATCTTTCGACTAAATCACTGCTAACCCGATGACTGTTGAGCATTTGACTCAGCGGGCATCGTGGTCAGAGTGCCTGACAAGCATGGCCTGTAAATGCTATAGTCCGGCCCCAGACCTGTGGCAACGCTGTTTGCCGCCAAACCCCTTGAGACCGAAGAGCGATGGACGACCAAGCCCTAAAAAAAGCCGCACTGGACTATCACGAATTTCCCCAGCCGGGCAAGATCAGTGTAACGCCAAGCAAACAACTGGTGAATCAACGCGATCTCGCCTTGGCTTATTCGCCAGGTGTTGCTGCACCCTGCCTTGAGATTGAACGTGATCCAAGCACCGTGGCCCGTTACACCGCTCGTGGCAACTTGGTTGCTGTGATCACCAACGGCACAGCAGTGCTGGGTTTGGGCAACATTGGTCCATTGGCCTCCAAGCCAGTCATGGAAGGCAAAGGCGTCCTGTTCAAAAAATTTGCGGGCATTGATGTCTTTGATATTGAAATCGCCGAGAACGATCCCGAAAAACTGGTCGAGATTATTGCCTCGTTAGAGCCAACGTTTGGCGGCATTAACCTTGAAGATATCAAAGCGCCAGAGTGCTTTTATATCGAAAAGAAACTGCGCGAACGCATGAAAATTCCGGTGTTCCATGATGATCAACATGGCACATCCATTATTGTTGGTGCCGCACTGCTAAACGCGTTGCAACTGGTCGAAAAAGACATTGCCAACATCAAGATCGTGGTTTCTGGTGCAGGCGCTGCTGCCATTTCTTGCTTAGACCTATTGTGTGCATTGGGCGTCAATAAAGCCAACATTACTGTGGCTGACTCCAAAGGCCTGATCACCACTGCTCGCTTGGCCAGCATGGATGCCAGTAAAGGGCGATATGCACAAGACACCACCCACACGCAATTGAGTGAGGTGATCGAAGGCGCAGACATGTTCTTGGGTCTGTCCACCGCCGGTATTTTGACCCCACAAATGGTCGAAAAAATGGCAAAGGACCCGATTATTTTTGCATTGGCTAACCCCAATCCAGAAATTCTGCCAGAGCACGCCAAGGCCGTTCGCCCTGATGCGATCTTGGCCACTGGTCGCTCGGACTACCCAAACCAAGTCAACAACGCCCTATGCTTTCCGTATATTTTCCGTGGCGCACTGGATGTGGGTGCAACCACCGTCAACGAAGCGATGAAGATTGCCTGCGTGCGTGCGATTGCGCGTATGGCGCACGTGGAGTCCAATGCAGATACCTATGATGAGCCAAGCAAATACTTTGGTCGTGAATACCTCATCCCCGGCCCGCTTGACCCACGCTTGATCTTAGAAATTGCGCCGGAAGTGGCTCGTGCTGCAATGGACACTGGCATTGCTACTCGTCCCATTGAAGACTTCAATGCCTATCGTCAACGTCTGTCCGAGTTTGTGTATAACTCAGCATTCTTGATGAAGCCAATTTTTGCACGCGCCAAAGCCGATCCACGCCGGATTGTGTTCTGTGAAGGCGAAGACGAAGCCGTGCTACGCGCTGTACAAATCGTGGTTGATGAAGGTCTGGCCAAGCCCATTTTGGTTGGCCGTCCGGCGGTCATCAATGCCAATATTGCCAAGCTAGGCTTGCGCATGAAAGACGGTGTTGAGATCCAACTGATCGACCAAGACAACGATCCGCGCTACAAAGAATACTGGCAACATTACTACGGCCTGATGCAACGTCGTGGTATTGGTCTAGAACTGGCCAAACGAGAAACTCGTCGTCGCACCACATTGATTGGCGCGTTGCTGCTGCAATTTGGCGAAGCAGACGGCATGATCTGTGGCACGTTTGGTTATTTTGATCTGCATTTGGACTATGTGCGTGACGTGATCGGCTGCCAAAAAGGCATCACCAATCTATATGCAATGAATGTGGTCATGCTCGGTGATCGCAACTTGTTCATTGCCGACACCTACGTCAACCCAGATCCAACCGCCGCCGAACTAACCGAAATGACATTGCTGGCTGCCGAAGAGGTGCGTCGTTTTGGTTTGATTCCACGCGTTGCCTTATTGTCTCACTCCAGCTTTGGTAGCGCCGATACCGCTAGCGCCAAAAAAATGCGTGAAGTCTTCCGAATGCTGTCAGAGCAAGCACCGGATCTAGAAGTCGAAGGCGAAATGCATGGCGATGCAGCCCTCAACGAAGCCGTTCGTTTGGCAGAGTTTCCGAACTCTCGCTACAAAGGCGCGGCTAACTTGCTGATTATGCCCACGCTTGATGCCGCCAATATTGCCTTTAACCTGCTAAAAACCACCGCAGGCGCAAATGTGACCATTGGCCCAATCTTGCTCGGTGCCAATAAGCCCGTGCACGTCCTGACACCAACCGCTACCCCGCGCCGGATTGTCAATATGACCGCACTGACTGTTGCAGAAATCCAGCAAGCAGAGCACAAACACGCTTAATTGTGTGACGTGTCAACCCAAGTGTCACCGTTTGATACGGATACATACTTGTCAAGACCTCTGTCCTACCCCATGATTTGGGGTCAGACAGAGGTTTTTTATCATGGACACTTATTTGGTCGGCGGTGCGGTTCGCGACGCGTTGCTGGGACGGCCTGTAAGCGAGCGTGATTATGTAGTGATCGGCGCTACTCCTGAGCAAATGCTCGCATCAGGCTTTAAGCCTGTTGGTAGTGACTTTCCGGTCTTTTTACATCCCCTCACGCATGACGAGTACGCATTGGCTCGTACCGAACGTAAGAGCGGCCAAGGATATGGCGGATTCACGTTTTATACATCGCCTGACTTAACCTTAGAAGAAGACTTAATCCGTCGTGACCTGACCATTAATGCGATGGCACAGATGAATGATGGCCAAATTGTTGACCCCTATGGTGGCCAACAAGATCTAGCAGATCGCGTGTTGCGGCATGTCTCTCCGGCCTTTGCTGAAGATCCACTGCGAGTGCTCCGAGTGGCGCGTTTTGCCGCCCGCTATGCGCCGTTAGGCTTTAGCATTGCCGAAGAAACCATGCAGTTGATGCAACAGTTGGTTGAGAGTGGCGAAATTGCCCAGCTCACACCAGAGCGCGTCTGGAAAGAAACCCACCGAGCCATCTGCGAAGATCGTGGCGATATTTATATTAAAGTGCTGCGTGATTGCGGCGCCTTAAAAGTATTGATGCCCGAAATCGATGAGCTATTTGGCGTACCACAACGCCCACAGCATCATCCAGAAATTGATAGCGGCATTCATACGCTAATGACCCTACAGCGGGCTTGTGAGGCAGATTATAGCGACCGTGTTCGTTGGGCATCACTGTTGCACGATGTGGGCAAAGCATGCACACCAGAAGACGAGTGGCCGCGTCATCATCAGCATGAAGAACGGGGCTTATCGCCAGTACGCGAGCTATGTGAGCGACTCAAAGTCCCCACGCATTTTAAAGAGCTTGCCGAACTGGTCTGCCGTGAGCATCTAATGTGTCATCGCTCGCAAGATTTGCGTGCCGGAACCGTGTGGCGCTTACTCCAGCGCCTAGACGTGATGCGTAGGCCTGAGCGAGTCGAAGAGTTTATTCAAGCCTGTCAGTGTGATGCCCGTGGACGCTTAGGTCTAGAAAAACGCTCCTATCCACAAGCCGACTTTATGCGTAGTGCCATGGCGACCGTGCGAAAAATCCGTGCAAACGACTTACCCCCGCACTTAAATGGGGCCAGTATTGGTGAAGCCTTAGTCAATGCACGAATCAAAGCGATTGCTGAGCTATCGCAACAACTCAAACAACGACAAGTGGAGTCGGCACACTCACCATGACAGATAAGGTGATTTGTATTACCGGCAGTGGTGTTCGGATCGGCGCGCATTTGGCCGATGTGTTACACCACAACGGTTGGCGTATTATTTTGCATGGTCGTCATAGTGTCGATGTGGCCCAACAACATGCCGACCGATTAAATGCGATTCGGCCAGATTCAGTCTGTGTGGTACAAGGTGACCTGTTGGATACCGCCGCCTTGACCCACTTGGCCCAAGACATCAGTCAATGTTTTGGTCGTCTTGATGCCTTGATTCACAATGCTTCAAGCTTTTTTTCCACGCCCATGGGTCAAGCCACACTGCAAGATTGGGATGACTTAATGGGCTCGAATGCGCGCGCGCCGTTTTTTTTAACCCAAGCACTGTTGCCGATCCTTCGACAGTCCAAGGGCGTAGTCTTAAGCATGATTGATATTCATGCGAATGGTCAGCCCTTTGCCGACTACCCAATCTACAACATGGCAAAAGCCGCGCATCGCATGATGGTTCAAGCATTAGCCAAAGACCTTGCGCCAGAGATTCGAGTCAATGGCATCTCACCGGGTGCAAATTTATGGCCCGACGATGGCTCAATCAGTGCCTTAGACGCTGAAGTGCAATCTCGTGTCATGGCATCCATTCCGATGCAACGCGTGGGCACACCCGATGATTTGGCTGCCGCCGTGTGTTATTTGTTAGATGCCAGCTATGTGACCGGACAAATTTTGGCTGTTGATGGTGGGCGCAGCTTAACGATTGCGGGTGAATAGTCTGCCGTATTGCCTGTGCTATAAAAAAAGCCCATCAACATGAATGGGCTTTTTTGTCCATAAAAACAGCTTTAAACCGCTGCAAAACGCTCGTGCATTCGTTGATAAAATGCCAACAGATGGGGGTGTTTATCGTCAACTTTCAGACCCGCCAAACGACCAAAGTCCAAACCCGCATACAAGGTCAAATCAGCCACAGTCAGACGATCATAAGCCAGATAATCATGCTCGATTAAGCATTGCTCAAAATAAGCAAATCGCGCCAAGGCACGACGACGTGAAATCGGTGCGTAATCAGCCAATTGCTCAACCTTACCCGACCAAAATGGATGACCATGTTGAAAGGCCAACATCATTGGAATGAGCACTTCAATTTCGGCCTGACGACTCATTTGGTCAATCACCGCTTGCTGCTCAAATCCTTCACCAAACAGATTTGGCTCAGGCTGCACACCGTCCAGATAACGACAGATCGCCATCGAGTCACTAATCACCAAGCCACTATCGAGTTGTAAGGCAGGCAACTGGCCCATCGGATGAATGGCTTTATATTCATCGGTACGATTTTGACCAGAGGACAGATCAACCTGTATGACCTCTAGACCAATTTGCTCAGGCAATATGCCTTTAGCCGCCAAAAACAAGTGAACACGGCGTGGGTTGGGTGCGCGAGTGGTGGTGTATAGCTTCATGCTGAAATCTTCCTCATCAAAGAACCAATCAACAGCACGATACTGCTGATTGGTTGTCCCGACGCGCTTAGCGCTCGTATAAATCGTTTGGATTACGCTGGTTACTATTGAGAACAGGGCGCTCGCTAATCTTCACCGACTGTAGCAAATCTGCATCGCCACGTCTGATGCGTAGTTCGACCACTGAGTCAGGCAGCTTGCGCGCAACCTCTGCAATCAAATCTGCCGCCGTGGCTACGGTCTGGCCATCAATCGCTAAAATGCGATCATTGACTCGCAAACCACTTTCTGCCGCTGGGCCTTTGGGCATGACACCCGCCACCAAGACGCCCAACTGACGGCGATTCAACTGACTGGGGTCATCTTCAGCACCCACTTCAATCCCCAGCCAACCGCGCGTCACTTTGCCATGTTCAATAATGGCCGTCATGACCTGCTGCGCCAAATTCGATGGAATCGCAAAGCCGATACCCATCGAACCACCGGAGCGCGAGAAAATAGCCGTATTGACACCAACCAAATTACCCGCAACATCGATCAATGCACCGCCAGAGTTACCTGGGTTAATCGCGGCATCCGTTTGGATAAAATCCTCATAGGTATTAATACCCAGTCCTGAGCGCCCTGTTGCCGAGATAATGCCTTGGGTTACGGTCTGGCCAACCCCAAATGGATTACCAATCGCTAGCACCACATCGCCAACCAAACTGGCTGTTTTTTTGAATGGCAGAACCTTAAGGCCAGTACGCTCGACTTTAATCACGGCTAGATCACTTTCAGGGTCAGTGCCAATCACTTTGGCTTCGGCCCGCTGTCCATCTTGAAACGCCACGGTAATGCTGTCGGCTTTGGCCACCACATGATTATTGGTCAAAATATAACCATCGGCGCGCACAACCACACCCGATCCCAGACTAGTGGCTTCTTCTGGAGTATCTTCTTGCTCTGGCAGGTTTTGGCCATGAAACTCAAAAAAACGACGCAAGAAAGGATCATCAATCTGTGGATGTGCCTGAATTTTTTGCGTGGTATAAATATTGACCACTGCCGGCGCAGCAACCCGCACAGCAGCGTTGTACGACACCACACCACCAGCACTTTGCTGAACCAACGGTTGCTGCTTTTGTACCATGACCGTCGACGGCTGTTCCCGCCACTGTTGTTGTAGGCTCCAGAATAGTCCACTCACCAACAGTAAGAGTAGCCAAGGCAACCACATAATGGCACGACGCACGATGTTCATCCTTTCCTCAGAAAATACAATACAAATCAAACAGGCTTGCCACGAATCACACCTGTTGCGTTAGCATGCAACGCCAGTGGTGTTATTGTGCCATTTTTTTGTGTTGATACTGATCAATCAAGCACGAACTTATTGTGTTGAGGATGTAAGCGATGAGCACAACGTTGTGCAGTTTATTGGCGTGGTGTGAACAAACCATGCAAGCCAATGCCTTTAAAGACTATTGTCCCAATGGACTACAAGTCGAAGGCCGTGCCGAAATTAAGCGTGTGGTCACTGGTGTCACCGCTAGCCAAGCCTTGATTGAGCGTGCTATCGCGGTCAAAGCGGATGCCATCGTGGTGCATCATGGCTATTTTTGGAAAGGTGAAGATCCGGTTTTAACCGGTATGAAAGGCCAGCGTATTCGTCTCCTCATGCAGCACGGTATCTCACTAATTGCCTATCACCTGCCACTCGATGCACATCCAACATTGGGCAACAATGCAGCCTTGGCTGATTTACTCGGCTTTAACAGCACAGGGCCACTTGACCCTAGTGAATCACGACCAATTGGCAATATCGGCACTTGCTCGGCCATGACTGCCAGCGAAATGAGCGAGCATTTATCGACGCAGCTTGGCCGCCCTATTTTGCACCTTGCCGGAGGCCCCAATGTGATCCAAACGGTCGGTTGGTGCAGCGGTGGTGCACAGGGCTTTTTAGAAAAAGCAGCCGCACAACACTGTGATGCCTACATCTCTGGCGAGGTGAGTGAAAAAACCTTTCATGAGGCGGCCGAGCTGGGTGTGCACTATTTTGCCTGCGGTCACCATGCCACCGAACGCGGCGGCGTGATGCGCTTGGGTCAAGCGATTGCCAAACAGTTTGGCATCTTGGTCGAATTTATTGATATCCCCAGTCCTGTTTAGCTTTTTTTATTGTCAAATCAGTCATTTTTTGAGCAGAACAACACAGCATCAACAGTTACAGGCTTGCCAAGCCCGATGCCTTACGGCAAGGTAAACGGGCCTTCAAACAGGTGCGCAAAAAACCGTTTGGTGTTGTGTGACGCCTTGATTGACTCACATGATTAACCAAAACGTTATGGTTCGTTTGCAAATCGTGAATGACCCACCATCGAACGGTACTATTGAAACGTCATACCGCCAAGCGGCTACACCTGTTTTTAGATTATCACCATGACGATGCCCATGTTGGGCCGTCCCCAGCCATCGCAAGGAATAAATCAATGTCACACATTACCCTACCCGACCTGCCATACGCCAAAGACGCACTTGCACCACATATCAGTGCCGAAACCCTTGAGTTTCATCATGACAAGCATCACAACGCTTATGTGGTCAAACTGAACGAGCTGATCGCAGGTACTGATCTGGCTGGCCAAGAGCTTGACGACATCATCAAAGCCTCAGCCAATGACAGCAGCAAAGCCGGTATCTTTAACCAGTCAGCTCAAGTGTGGAACCACACCTTCTACTGGAACTGCATGACACCAAACGGTGGCGGCGCCGCAAATGGTCCAGTCGCAGACAAAATCACCGCAGCTTTTGGTAGCTACGAAAAATTTGCTGAAGAATTCAAAAATGCAGCCCTGACTCAATTTGGTTCAGGCTGGGCATGGCTGGTA
>JBBKWH010000084.1:0-92264 GCA_037968855.1 Moraxellaceae bacterium
TCGGATGGACAGGGCTTTTTGAGTATTTGGTGGAGATGGCGGGAGTCGAACCCGCGTCCGCCAGCACTACGCTCGAGAATCTACATGCTTAGTTATCGTCTACTGATTTAACCGCTCACAGCCCGACGAACAGGACGTGAGAAGCGATTCCCTAGATTTGATACCTTGCCACGGGACAGGACACGGTACGGTTCTGTGTGCTTGCGCAACGTCCGGCTCAATCGTCCACAGACAAATGATTGGGCGGGAAAGCAGCCCTTAGGCTGCTAGTGCGTAGGTTTCGTCGTTTGCGACTATTAAAATGCAAATTTGATTAACGAGAGAAAATGCGCTCTCGGCATGCATCATAAAGTTTCATCACCGGCGTCGAAGCCAGAACATCCCCAATGATACTACCCACATCAATTTACCGATGCGGCGCTAGGGCAAACCTCTAGCGTCTGGCAAGTATAGCAGATTTTACGGCTGCGCATACTGTGGCTACAACTTGCAACACAAGCTTAAACGTCTCACTGTTTGGGTTTGATCTGGTCTATCGGCATGTCATACATGGTCATGCGTTGATCCACTCAGTCATTACAAGATCAAATGAGCCTGCTACAGTGCGGCATAGACAAAACGCCAAAAAAAGGAAGGCGATATGACTTATTTATTGGCGCTAGATCAAGGTACAACCTCTAGCCGCGCGATTGTGTTTGATGAGTGGGGAAATCCATGCAGCACGGCTCAGCGTGAGGTTCAACTGTCGACACCTCGTCCGGCATGGGTCGAGCAAGATGCCCTGACCATGTGGAACACCCAAATTGGCGTGGCGCAACAAGCGATTGCGGCGGCAGGTTTATTGGCGCAAGACATTGCAGCCATTGGACTGACCAACCAACGCGAAACCACCATTGTATGGGATCGCAAAAGTGGTCAACCGATTGCACCGGCGATTGTTTGGCAAGACCGTCGTACGGCCCAGTGGTGCGAGCAACTACGCCTTGCCGGTCATGAACCAATGATTAGCCAAAAAACCGGTTTACGCTTAGATCCGTACTTTAGTGCAGGTAAACTAGTATGGCTGCTAGATCATATTCCGCAAGCCCGTGTCAAAGCAGAGCGTGGTGAATTGGCCTTTGGCACCGTTGATAGTTGGTTGATTTGGAATTTGACCCGTGGTGAGCGGCATGTGATTGATATTAGCAATGCCTCACGCACATTAATGCTCAATATTGAGCAAGGTCAGTGGGATCAAGCGTTACTTGAACTGTTTGATATTCCGCCTTCGTTATTACCCCAAGTGGTGTCTTCGGGTAGCTTGCTGGGAGAAACTGCGGATGGCTTACTGGGGCGACGCATTCCGTTAACGGCTGCCATTGGCGATCAACAGGCTGCACTATTTGGTCAAGGTTGCTATCAGGCGGGGATGGCCAAAAATACCTACGGCACTGGCTGCTTTATGCTGATGAATACCGGCGAAACATTACGTCATAGCAAGCATCAACTGCTGTCGACTATTGGTTGGAAGATTGGTGATCAGCCGACCAAATATGCGCTCGAAGGTAGTGTGTTTATGGCTGGTGCGATTGTGCAGTGGCTACGTGATGGCTTGGGTATTATTCAACACAGTAACGACATTGAACGCTTGGCCTGCCAAGTCGATTCGAGCGAAGGTGTGGTGATGGTGCCAGCCTTTACTGGTTTGGGCGCACCGTATTGGGATACCGAAGCACGCGGCATGTTGGCGGGCATGACTCGTGGCACCAATAAAGCCCATATTGCACGGGCTGCGCTTGAAGCCATTGCCTTTCAGGTGTCGGATGTGCTGACCGCCATGCAGCAAGATGCCCCTGCCCCATTGACCGAGCTACGCGTCGATGGTGGAGCCAGCGGTAACGACATGTTAATGCAGTTTCAGGCTGATTTACTCGGTGTGCCAGTGTTACGACCGCAAGTCAAAGAGACCACTGCATTAGGTGCAGCATTGATGGCCGGACTGAGTGCGGGAATTTATGCCTCAAAAGCATCTTTAAGCAGTTTATGGCAACTTGACCGCGCGTTTGAGCCGAGCATGTCGAATGATGAACGCGAGGCGCATTTGGCCCGTTGGCATAAAGCGGTGCAACGCGCGCGTCTGTAATCGTTAGTGAGAAATACACACCAAGTCGTGCACTATCACAAAAAAGCCCTTAGCAATCGAATGATGACTGAGGGCTTTTGTATCGCATATCCGTCAAATTAGAGACTAAGCGTTGAGCGATAGACAACCTTGGTGCTATACGCGACGCCGAGGGCATTTACACCAGAGTATGTACCTGTTTTGCCGCTAAAATAGCAATCTTGTGGTGGCACACTTACGCCAAAGTTATCAGCCAAATAATCACTCTTACAGAACGCATATTGGCTCAATGGTTTACCAACGTTGCTCAACACAACATCACTGCTCATTCCACCAATAGTCGTGGTTGCTGTGACTTGATAATTGCCCAATAACACCACTGGCCATTTTAAGCTGCTATCAATGTTAAAGCTGATATTAAACTGGTCTGGATTAAAATTACTGCTCCACGTCACCGATTGACCCAGAACATCAACTGCAATATCACAGGCCATCACGCCACAAGCTAAATCTACATTGACTTGATCGAGCAAGGCATCAAACAAATTGCCCGCGACCGGTGCAAACGAGACGGTAAAGACGTTTAATGTTTTGATCTGATCAGGGCTAAAGCCAAGGTTGATCATTTCGCTGTTCAGGTTAAACACCACCTGTGTGGCAGCCACCAACATGGCGGCATCATTAACACTCGCCGCGCGATCTGCCCAATGCGTAAACACATGGTCCAAATTGGCTTTGCCACTACCATTAAACACAGCCGCAGTGGTCAATTGGTTAATGTTGATCTGTGCATCCACCGACGCGCTGGCCGCATACGAGTACAGAGTTTCGTCACTGTTATACGCTTTGAGTAAATACGGTGCACCTTCGGGCAACGTCACACTAAAGCTGCCATCTACAGCCACCGTCACAGGTGCAGAGACATCGCCTTGGGCATTGACCACAACGACGGCACCGACAAAGGGTTTGCCGGTCGCTGCAACACCATTTAACGTTTGTTGTTTTGCTGGTGTGGGTGTTGTTGGTGTGGAGCTTGTTGAATCACTACTGCCACCACCACATGCGGTCAGTAATATCGGACTGATCAAGCAGGTGGATAACAGTAAGGTCGTGGATAGCGCAGAGCGAATGGTCAGCATGGTATGGCCTTTTATTGTTTGATACACACCAAATCCAGCAGGGACTTGGTCATAAACAGCCTGCTTAGCTTAAGCAAAAATCAGTACTGCCTTTATGGAAAAGTGAATGATCATTTTCAAAAAAAGTATAACCAGATCACATTAACCCGCAAATCGACTCGCAAGAAAACAACAGAAGATCAATGCTTCAAACCATAAAAAAACGAGCATCACGCTTGTTTTTTGACTGATGGCATTAGATCTCAGATTAAGCCGCCATATACTCAAACAAGTACGAGTAGCTGATTCCCGAAACCATACCTTGAATGCGTCCGATTGAACCATCAAAACTGCACTGAGTAATCGTTAAACCAGACGTATTGAGTAAATCGGTATTGTCACAAAATTCGCTCTGATTGGCTGGCTTTATTGCGCTTGGTGTGACTGTACTGGTCGAAAAGCCATTTATCGTTGTGGTGATTTTTAGCGAGTAGCTACCAGTTGGAATCTCACCACCGCCAATATTACCCAGATCAAAATTGATGCTACTGGTATCAATATCATAGTTCCACGTCAACGACTGGCCAGCCACGCTATAGCTTGAGGTGCAGGCCATCATGCTACAGGTATAACTAAAGGTCACATCATCCAGCACACCATCAAAGGCATTGCCTGCCGTTGGGGTAAAGGCATAATCAAACACATTTAGACTGTTAATGGTTGCTTCACTAAGGCCAGCAGCACTCAGCTCACTGCGCAGATTGGCCACCACCACCGTAGCAGCTTGTTCAATATTGGCCTCAGTAACCCTTTTCGACTCAGCCTCCCATTCGGTATAGAGATCATCCAAGGCCATCTGTCCATTGGCGTTGTATAGCGCAGCGGTCGTTAACTGATTGATATTGACCTGACCAGTGGACGAGACGCTGGCCGCATAGGAATACAAAGTTTGACTGTTATTAAAAGCCTTGAGCAAGTACGGCGCACCTTTAGGCACCGTGACGGTAAATGAGCCGTCTGCGGCAATCGTCACCAGCGTAGATTTTTCACCCTTGGCATTGACCACTTCGACTTGCCCAACAAAGGGATTACCGGTGGCTGCAATGCCTTTAATGGTTTCGGTTTGCACCACAGGGGTGCTGGCCGAGCCATTGTCGTCATCGCTACTACCACATGCGGTCAAACCAAGACTGGCTGCACCGATGAACAGGGCGCATAACAGGGGACGTGTAGATAAAGTCATGATGCTGTTGCTCCATTTTTTGTTAAAAAACAGCAGATATGGATGGATGACCCCTATCCAACTGTGTTGACCTTAACAATCAAATGGCCAAGAGACATGTCCTGTAATCGGGTATTGATCTGGATGAATTTGTATGATTTACACACAATCTGACGATAAATAACGGCGCAAAATTTACAGCACCGGTGCAGTCATACGCTCTAACTCAGTCAAATAATGCATGGCAGCCAGATCACTTAAACCGCACATTTCAAGACTAGGCTGTAATGATCCACAAAATAAGGGTCTGCTTGGCAAGCCAAATAAATCGCACTGATTACGTACATTTAATTGAACACAACGCACCCCCGCAGGCTTGCCATTGGGCATGTGTGGAATCGGGCTGCTAATGCTAGGCGCGATACAGCAGGCCCCACAACCGGAGCGACAGAGCACCGCCATGGCAGGGACCAACACACCAATCTCACGGCTTAGATCATCGGCAATGATGTTAATACGCATAAGAGGCAATGCCCGTTGCGATATGTTGCCCGTCGTCGTTGTGCAGATCCATCCGCATGGTGCAACCTTTACGCCCCATCCGTAGCACCACTGCGCTGGCCACAAAATACTGCCCACGACCCGGTGCCAGATAATCAATCCGCATATCGACTGTGGCCAAGCGACCGGCTTTTTTCATTTGATCGCTGCGTTCGCCTTCGTTACGCAAATAAATTTCTGCCATAGCAACAATGCCACCAATACTATCGAGCAAGGTCGCCGCCACACCGCCATGCAAAATCTTAAACGCCACGTTACCAATCAAATGGTTAGACATATCCACGTGGCCTTGAATCCGGTCATCGACCACCCGCATCTGCATCAGGTTATGCGCCATAAATGGCGAACCGTTAAAGGCTTTGCACAAATGCGTCAATAACACCTCTGGCGATTGATCCAAAATATGCACCAGATGGCCCGTCCAATTGACGCTGCTTGGCTTAGGCGTTTTGGATACGGGCTGTACAGATGATGTTGGATTCGATGGATGACCCATGTGTTTTGTCTCGTGACGCCCTAGAATGGCGGTCATCTTAGCGATACTTTCGGACTTTGCCATGACTCGTGTGTTCAATCGCGCTCAATTTCCTGCCACCCGTATGCGTCGCTTACGTCGCCATGACCGTGTCCGTGAGATGGTCAGCGAGGCGATTTTGCTGCCACGTCATCTGATTTCACCGGTGTTTGTGATCGAAGGCCAGAATCAACGACAAGCCATTGCCAGCATGCCCGGTGTCGAGCGTCTATCGATTGACCTATTGCTCAAACAAGCCGAAACGCTATTGTCCTTGGGTGTGAGTAAAATGGCCCTGTTTCCGGTCACCCCACAATCGGACAAAAGCCTATTGGCAGAAGCGGCATGGCGTCCCGATGGCTTGGCGCAAACCGCGATTGCGACGCTCAAAAAAGAACTGCCCGATATGGTGCTGATCAGCGATGTGGCGCTTGATCCTTACACCACCCATGGTCAAGACGGACTGGTTGACCAGACTGGCTATGTGGTCAACGACAGTACCGTTGAGGCCTTGGTCAAACAAGCCTTAAGCCATGCCGAGGCTGGTGTGGATATTGTTGCACCGAGCGACATGATGGATGGTCGGGTTGGATCAATCCGGCAAGCGCTAGAAGCCAATGGCTTTGTGCATACTGCGATCATGTCATATGCAGCCAAATACGCGTCGGCTTATTACGGCCCGTTCCGTGATGCAGTCGGTAGTGCCAGCAACTTAAAAGGCGGCCACAAAAAGAACTATCAGATGGACAGCGGTAATCGCTTAGAAGCGCTGCACGAAGTGGCACTCGACTTGCAGGAAGGCGCAGATATGGTGATGGTCAAACCCGGCCAGCCTTACTTGGATCTGGTACGCGAGATTAAAGACACCTTTAGCGTGCCGACCTTTGTCTATCAAGTCAGTGGCGAATATGCCATGCACCAAGCTGCAATCCAGAATGGTTGGTTGTCCGAAGCGGTGATTTTGGAATCTCTGGTTGGTCTACGCCGTGGTGGTGCAGATGGCATTTTGACCTATTACGCCGAAGCCGCCGCACGTATGTTGCGTGACTGATTACACAAAATTATGTGCCATTTGCACACTCATTGTTCAGCTTAGCTTTACAGTGACGCATTGCTCTGGCACAAACGTACTCCTTGGTTTGATTGTGAGTTGGCTTTATGCAGGTTTTGGTCATTGGTGGCGGTGTGATTGGATTACTGTCCGCCCTAGAATTGAGTCAAGCCGGCTGCCAAGTCACGGTTATGGATAAAGCCCAGCATGGTCGGGCGGCATCGTGGGCTGGTGGCGGAATCTTGTCGCCGCTGTACCCATGGCGCTATACCCAGCCGGTCAATCAACTGGCCAGCCTTGCACCGATGCTGTACAGCACACTTGCTATTGAGCTGCTCGAAACCACCAAGATTGATATTGAAGTCAACCGCTGCGGCATGCTGATCCTAGACACCGAAGATCATCGCGATGCGCTCAGTTGGCATCTACATCAGCCACTACAAAATCCAAAGCTGCTTGATCACGACAGCCTAAAACAGATTAACCCTAGGATTAACAACGAATTTAGCCAAGGCCTGTGGTGCCCCAGTACGGCCAATGTGCGTAATCCACATTTGGTCAAAGCATTGATTCGATATCTTGAAAAACGCGGGGTAAAGTTACTCCGTGACACCGAAGCGGTTCGCTTTGACCAACACCATCAACAGATCAGTGCAGTGATTGATCAACGCGGCCAACGACATACAGCTGATCAATATGTCATGGCCAGCGGTGCATGGTCGGGCCAGTTGGCAGCCTTATTAAACGTTGATCTACCGGTTCAACCGATTAAAGGCCAGATGATTTTATACAAAGCCCCTGCCCGTTGGCTGTCGTCTATGGTGATGTATCGTGGCGTGTATTTAATCCCACGGATGGACGGGCATATTTTGTGTGGGTCAACCATCGAAAACACTGGCTTTGACGACCAGATCGATCAAGCCGCGCAGCAGCACTTAAGCCAAGCGGCTCAACAGATCGTACCAGAATTAGCCAAAATGCCGATTCGAGATCAATGGGCCGGTTTGCGTCCGGCGGCCCCTAATGGCATTCCGTACATTGGTCGTGCGCCCAACATTAGCAACCTATGGGTCAACGCTGGACACTTTCGCAATGGCATCGTGCTGGCACCGGGGGCTGCGCGTATTTTACGCGAACAAATGCTCGGTCAAACCACCACTATTCCAAGCGCGGCCTATCAATTTAGCCATCAACTGGTTGAGCAAGACTAAATACTCTGATCAACCCATGGTTAGACCTCATGACTCACCGGTTTAGCTGTTGCAACTGCTGGGCTAAATCCTCAGCAGACACCTCACCGACCATTCGAACCACCAACTGACCCTGCTGATAAAACAACAAGGCAGGCGGCCCAAATAACTGTAATTTGGCAAGCACTTGCTGGCTATCGGCATTGGTCTCGGTCACATCCAGTTTGACGCGTTGCCACTGCGTCAAACCCGCAACAGGTGTCGCGCCAAATAGCTCACGCTCCATGATCTTACAACTGATGCACCAGTCTGCGGTCACATCCACCAATAAGCGTGGATACTTAGACTGCATCTGTTGTAATTGACTCAGTTGCGTAATCACGGGGACAGTACCCATTGGAACAGCATCCGCCGACACCGGTACTGCCGCTTGAACCATTCCCTGTAGTGGCCGCCAAGGATCGCGATGATCCAGCGCAGCACCACACAACTGCAAGACACTCCACACGCCCAACACCATGGCGAAGGCCCGACTGACCCACTGCCCCCGTCCGTGCCATTGCCACATCCAAAGGGCCAACAGCATCAATAACAATGCCCACATCACCAGCATCAACGCGCTATCGAACACCCGTCCAACCAGCACCGCAGCCACACCCAACAGCAGCAAGCCAAAGCCCTGACGAATCCAATGCAGCCAAGCACCCGCTTGTGGCAACAGTCGCCCTTCGGTTGCACCAAGCAACATCAGCGGCGCACTTAAGCCTAGCCCCAACATAAACAACGCCGCCGCACCCAACAGCGGATCACCCACTGTCGAAACCGATAGCAAGACGCCCGCCAGTGGGGCAGACACACAGGGTGACACCACCAAGGCGGAAAAGAACCCTGCCAACCCACTGCCTAGCACACCACCGGCCCACGACTGCCGATGGCCAATCTGCCCCAGACGATCAATCCGCTCAGACACAAAACGGGGCAAGCGCAATGGCAACAACTCAAAGGTATTCAGCGCCAGCAGCACAAACAAGGCAGCAAAACTCAACAACACTTCAGGCTGTTGCAACCAGCCCACCAGATTAACTTGATGCCCAAACAACGCCACCACCGCACCCAATACCGCGTAGCTAGATGCCACACCAATGGCATAGGCACCCGACAGCAGCAAGCCATGCCGCGCCGATTTGCGATGCTGGCGCGCCACTACGTTGGCCACAATTGGCAGCATAGGCAACACACACGGCGTAAAGGCCAACAGCAAACCTGCCAAAAACAACAGGCCCATCGCGGCCCACGGATTGGCTGCCAGACCAAATGGATCAAGATCGGTAGTGATTACAGCCGGACTGACACCTGCCACCACTGACGGCCACTGATTCGCCTCATCAGCAACACGTGTATTTGCAATCGCCAGCGGCTCCTCCATATTGGATGGCGTGATCGCAATAGCGGCTGATTTTTTTTGCAAGTCAGTGGGTAAAATCGCTTGCTTGGCAGACTGCTCAGTCAATGGCAAAGGCACATCGACAGAAGCCGCCGGACTGATCAATTGATCAATGGTCGCCGTGGGAATTGGCAATGGAATCCGAATGCTTTGTACACCTGCCGAACGCTCTAAACGGGTACGTCCATCTGGCTGAACGGCGGCACGACTGGCCCCTTGCACCGCCGTTGGCAGAATCAAAATCTTTTGGTCTTGCGGCGGATAACAAAGCCCCGCCTTTGCACAGCCTTGCCAACGTAAGGTCAGCTCACCTTGGCCATCGACCGGCATGCGCAACACCACATCTTGGTCATATACCGCCACCCGCCCAAACTCAGGATCGTCCTCAAACGTCGGCTGCCGATTAAAGACTGGCTCCCCTACCGTCAGCCCCGCCATAGGCCGAAAACGAAAGCGCTCTTTATATAAGTAATGCCCTTTGGTCACCCGAAACGACAGCACTAACTGATCACCTTCTTGGCGACTCTCCACAGCAAAGGCTTGGTCCACCGGCAAAAAAACCGTAGCCGCTTTGGGGTTACTGGCTGCGGCCAACAGGTTTGGACGGGCAAATGGATCTGGTGCGGCATAGGCCACCGTGATGAGTGCCAGCCAGCCCATCAGTAACACGCCAAACCACCGCATCATGCCCATATCCTTTTCATCGTCCAACCGCCCAAAACATCCGCAAGATCGTTGCATGCCGCAACAGCATCAAACCGTTGGCCGTGCACCAAATAACGCCGTACCCACACGCACACAGGTTGATCCATGTGCAATCGCCTGCTCAATATCAGCGGACATGCCCATGCTCAACGTGTCCCACACCTGAGGCTGTGCATGATGCACACGGAGCGCAGCAAATAACTGTTGCGTTCTAGCAAAAGCACTTGGGCTATCTTGCGCCGGAATCACCATCAATCCACGCAAGCTCAGCATAGGCAGTCGACTAATCTGGGCAATCAAATTGGGCAGCTCGTCTGCTGTGCAACCGGCCTTGCTGTCTTCGTCGTCAATATTGACCTGAATACAGACTTGTAACGGCTCTAAATCGGCTGGCCGCTGACTCGACAAACGCTCAGCAATCACCAAACGATCCACACCATGCACCCAATGAAAATTAGCGGCCAGATCTTTGGTCTTATTGCGTTGAATGTGGCCAATAAAATGCCATTCTAGCGGCAAATCGGTCAGTTCAATCTGCTTGCTCAATGCCTCTTGCAGGTAGTTTTCAGCAAAGGCCAACTGCCCTGCGGCATACAATTGACGAATCGCCGCAGCCGGATGTCGCTTTGATACGGCCAATAAGTGGACATCGTTCACATCACGTCTACTCAATGCACAAGCCTGTTCGATTCGGTTCAGAATCTGTTGGCGTTGCTGGCTTAAATCGGTCATGATTCTGCTCACTCATATTCTTCAATCGGCTGGATTGCCGGATGGCAGTGCCACACCATCAGACACGACTGATCGGCTGCCAAACATCAATTGTATAGGGGATCTTGCATGGATATTACTGAACTGTTGGCTTTCTCGGCCAAGAATGGCGCCTCTGACTTACACCTCTCGGCGGGCCTGCCTCCAATGATTCGGGTGGATGGCGAAGTTCGACGCATCAATCTGCCCGCGATGGAACACAAAGAAGTCCACCGCCTGATCTATGACATCATGAACGACAAACAACGTCGCGATTATGAAGAATTCTTGGAAACCGACTTTTCATTTGAAGTACCGGGCATTGCCCGCTTTCGGGTCAACGCCTTTAACCAAAACCGTGGTGCTGGTGCGGTTTTTCGGACCATTCCATCCAAAGTCTTGAGCATGGAAGACTTGGGGCTGGGTCAAATCTTTAAAGACATTTCAGACACACCGCGCGGTATCGTGTTGGTCACAGGGCCAACCGGCTCCGGCAAGTCCACCACCCTTGCGGCTATGCTCGACTACATTAACAACACCCGCTTTGACCACATTTTGACTGTCGAAGATCCGATTGAATTTGTCCATCAATCCAAAAAATGCCTGATCAACCAGCGTGAGGTCCACCGTGACACCCACGGCTTTAACGAAGCCCTGCGCTCGGCGCTGCGGGAAGATCCAGACATTATCTTGGTCGGTGAGATGCGTGACCTTGAGACCATTCGATTGGCGCTAACCGCCGCCGAAACCGGCCACTTGGTATTTGGTACCCTGCACACCACCTCTGCGGCCAAAACCATTGACCGTGTGGTTGACGTATTCCCTGCCGAAGAAAAAGACATGGTTCGCTCGATGCTATCAGAATCATTACAAGCGGTTATCTCACAGACCCTACTGAAAAAAACCGGTGGCGGACGTGTGGCCGCGCATGAAATCATGATCGGTATTCCAGCGATCCGTAACTTGATCCGCGAGAACAAAGTCGCGCAAATGTACTCTGCGATTCAGACCGGCGCAGGCTACGGCATGATCACCCTTGACCAAAGTCTTAAAGGCTTGGTTCAAAAAGGGATTGTGACCGCAGCTGTGGCCAGATCAGCGGCCAAACAACCTGATTCATTTTTATAATGGCTCACTGCAATGACGCAGTGAATTGAACAACATCGATCAGATGAGTAGCTAAAAGATGGAATTTGATGACCTACTACGCTTGATGGTGGAAAAAAACGGCTCAGATCTGTTTATTACCGCAGGCGTTGCACCGTCGATGAAGATCAACGGCAAAATCGTGCCCGTGACCAAAGCACCACTAACGCCAGAAGTGGTGGCGCAATTGATTGACGGCATTATGTCCGACAAACAGCGCCAAGAGTTCCACACCACGTTTGAGTGTAACTTTGCCATTACTGACATCAATGAATCTGCCCGCTTTCGGGTCAGCGCATTTATGCAACGCGACCTACCCGGTATGGTATTGCGTCGGATCGAAACCAACATTCCAAACGTTGATGATCTGAAGTTACCTGCCGTGATCAAAGACTTGGCCATGACCAAGCGTGGCATTATCGTGTTTGTTGGTGCAACTGGCACGGGTAAATCCACCTCACTGGCCTCAATGATTGGTCACCGCAACCAAAACTCGCGCGGTCATATCATCACCATTGAAGATCCGATTGAGTTTGTGCATCAGCATGGCGGCTGTATTGTGACCCAACGCGAAGTGGGGATTGATACCGCCTCGTTTGAAGTCGCGCTAAAAAACACCCTGCGCCAAGCACCAGACGTGATTTTGATTGGTGAGATTCGGACCCGTGAGGTCATGGACTACGCTATCGCATTTGCCGAAACTGGTCACTTAGTGCTGGCTACCTTGCACGCCAACAACGCCAACCAAGCCCTCGACCGGATCATTCACTTCTTTGAAGCGGATCGACACACTCAGTTGTATATGGACTTGTCGCTCAACCTCAAAGGCATCATCGCCCAGCAGTTGGTGCCCACGCCTGATGGCAAGTCACGTCGTGCCTGTATTGAAGTGTTGATCAACACCCCATTGATCGGCGACTACATCCGTAAAGGCGAGATTCACGAAATCAAAAACGTGATGAAGCGCTCACGCGAGCTTGGCATGCAGACCTTTGACCAAGCACTGTATGACCTGTATATCGCGGGTGAAATCACCTATGAAGACACCATTAAGCACGCCGATGCACCAAACGACCTCCGTTTGATGATCAAACTCGGTGGCAATGGCGATACTCGCTACCTCGATCAAGCCACGCGTGGTCTATCCATCGACGATACCGAATAAGTCGCGTGGGCAATCTGCGCGCTTTCTATGCGGTGCCTGCATCATTCTGATGCAGTCGCCCATGAGTCCACTGCTCTTTATTTGAACAATCAGCCCCATTGATGGCCACCGAGCAGATAACGCCACTGACCTTAAGCCTATGATAAAATACAAACAAGCCTATTTTTTTTGATTAAAAAACAACACCCTGTTTGATAAATCAAGTTTATTTTTTATGCAAAACATCAGACAATAGCCCGTGTGATGGCATATCACTTGCTACTTTGAGTCTAGCCTTTTGATGTCTAGACCGATGCAGTCACTCCTTTGACGTGGATGCGCCCATGCTTACTATCTTATTGGTTGGCGAGCCCAGTAGCCGCCTTGACACCATAGATCAACTGTTAACCGAAATTGGTCATGTGGTCGAACGTCTACCAAGCCAACGACTGTTGCATCTCGACACACTGATTCATGCCCTACAGCCCCATTTGGTGCTCATTGATTACAGTGATCCGATGCGTGACAGCGTCGAGCAGTTTTGTGTCACGCCTTATGGTGCTGACTCACCCTTGCTGGTCTTGGCCCAAGAAATTGATCCAGACCTATCCAATCGACTGCGCCAATCTGGTCTTGCGGTCTATAGCGGCTTTTCGACCGAAGCCGCCCAAATCATGACCTTAATGCCCATGCTAGACGTGATGGTCACGCGAGAGCGCCGTTTACGTGGCCAAGTCGACGAGCTTAAGCAAGAACTGAGTGATCGTCGCGACGTCGAGCGCGCCAAAGACTTCTTGGCCAAACAGATGGGCTGTAGTGGTGACGACGCCTATCAAGCCATGCGCAAGAAGTCGATGCAGCAACGTTGCGCCATTGCGGATATTGCACGCACTATCTTAAAGCATGCGCATTAATTAACCGCACCACCCTATGACGTCCCACCCTCTTGCATGGCAACGCTTGCACACCATTTGAGCAGATCAAGGAATGATCTGGTCCAATCTCACCACGACCCCACCCCAAGCCATCAAAAAAATAAAATCATTAAATTCATCATTTTAAAAAAAATAATTCATTCCACCCCTGCTTCAAATCAATGTTGGCACACCTTCTGCATTAATCATCAGTACAGGTGATCTACATAATTCACCCTTTAAAACTTGATATTCAAAGTGCTAGAGCGCGCTCTTCATCTTTGAATAGTTACTCGGACAATGGCGTCCATACCGTAGCGGCGGTATGGGCGTTTTTTTTGTTTTACCAGCCGCCCCATTGAACTGGAGTCACTATGAGCAAGACAACGAACACCCACGACTCGCTAGACAATCTTCAAAATCAATCATCGATTTTGGACTTGCCAGCTCAGCCGAGCCGTCGTGATTTTTTACGTAACAGTGGTTTGATGGGTGCGGCTGGTTTGGGTGGCGCAACACTCGGTGGTTTAGGACTAGCAGGCATGAGCAGTAGTGTTCATGCAGCAGGCTCTGACAAACCCGAAAAAACCACCGTCAAAATTGGTTTTATTCCATTAACCGATTGCGCACCAATCGTCATGGCCAGCAAATTAGGCTTTGACAAAAAATACGGCATCACCATTGAGCCATCTAAAGAAGCCTCATGGGCTGGTGTCCGAGACAAGTTAATTAACGGCGAGCTTGATGGCGCGCACGTGCTGTACGGCTTGGTGTATGGCGTACACCTTGGTGTGGCAGGCCCCAAAAAAGACATGGCTGTATTGATGGGCCTCAACTACAACGGCCAGTCAATTACCCTGTCCAATGAACTCAAAAAAGCTGGCGTGACCAGCGGTGACAAGCTCAAAGCCTATATTCAAAAAGCAGGCAAGCAACTGACTTTTGCCCAAACTTTCCCAACAGGCACTCACGCCATGTGGCTGGATTACTGGCTAGCGGCCAATGATGTTCATCCGTTTAAAGACGTCAGAAACATCGTCGTGCCACCACCGCAAATGGTCAGCAACATGCAGGTTGGCAACATGGATGGTTTCTGTGTGGGTGAACCATGGGGTGCGCGTGCCGTACAACTCGATACCGGATTTTTGGCCATCACCTCGCAAGATATTTGGCGTGACCACCCAGAAAAAGTACTGGGTGTGACCAGCGAGTTTGTCGAAAAATATCCAAATACAGCCCGTGCCATGACTATGGCTGTGCTCGAAGCCTGCCGTTGGTTAGATGATTTTAAAAACCGTGCAGACACCGTCAAAGTGATTGCACAAAAAGCCTATGTCAACGCGCCAGAAGAAACCATTGCAGGCCGCTTTTTGGGTCAGTACGACACCGGTAATGGCAAAAAATATCTTGATGGCAATATGATGCGCTTCTTTAAAGATGGCCAAACCACCTTCCCATATCTGTCCGATGGCATGTGGTTCCTGACTCAGCACAAACGCTGGGGCATGCTGGACAAGCATCCTGACTATCTGGCTGTGGCCAAGTCGATCAACCGTATCGATCTGTACAAAGAAGCCGCCGCGCAAGTCAAAGTCTCTGTGCCCAAAGAGCTGATGCGTAGCAGCAAACTCATGGACGGCAAAGTGTGGAATGGTTCCAATCCTGCGGCTTATGCCGATAGTTTTGCCATTAAAGCCTAATCTCAATACCGCCTGCTGTATGCCCAATGCAGCAGGCATAGGAGTATCCAGATGACCACTGAAGTCATGGTGAGCGACGACTCTGTCAGCGCTCCAGCCACCGTCAAACAAAGCGGCACCCCAATTGCTCAATATGTGATGTTGGGTGTTCGTAAGGCCGTCCTCCCCATTTTGGGTCTGGCTGCATTTATTTTGGCATGGGCCATGCTCAGCCATTTTCGGACCGAATTACCCGGCCCTTTAGCCACATGGCTGTCCGCAGTCGAGCTGTTTTCTGATCCGTTCTATCAGAACGGCCCGAACGACATGGGCATTGGCTGGAACATTTTGTACTCCTTGGCTCGGGTCGGTACAGGCTTTGGTATGGCTGCTGCACTTGGTATTCCATTGGGCTTTATCATCGGGCGCTTTCAAGTCATTCGCGAAATGTTTAACCCGATTATCTCGCTACTCCGTCCAGTCTCGCCACTGGCATGGTTACCGATTGGGTTATTGGTGTTTAAATCCGCAGAACCTGCGTCAATTTGGGTGATTTTTATCAGCGCCATCTGGCCAATCATTTTGAATACAGCATCTGGCGTGTCGCAAGTCCCACAAGACTATCTCAACGTGGCACGTGTGCTACGTCTGTCTGAATGGAAAGTATTTACCAAAATTTTGCTGCCCTCGACCCTCCCTTACCTGTTAACTGGCATTCGCTTATCCATTGGCGTGGCATGGCTGGTGATTGTGGCGGCGGAGATGTTGACCGGTGGGATCGGCTTGGGCTTCTGGATCTGGGATGAGTGGAACAACCTGAACGTTGAGCACATCATCATTGCGATCTTTGTGGTGGGTATTGTTGGCTTACTGCTAGAACAATTCCTCATTCTGTTGACCAAAATGGTCTCTCGTGGAGGTATGACATCATGATCGATAATCTGATCATCACCCCAAAAATGGCCGATGGTAGCAAATCTTACGTCGAAGTCAGCAATGTCGGCATGAGCTTTAAAACCAAAAAGGGCACGTTTCAAGCCTTACAAAACGTTGATCTAAAAATCAGCAAAGGTGAGTTTATCACCCTGATTGGCCACTCTGGTTGCGGCAAATCCACCTTGCTTAATTTGATTGCAGGCTTGACGTTGCCCACCCAAGGCAGCTTGATCTGTAATGGCCGTGAAATCTCAGGGCCGGGGCCTGAGCGTGCGGTGGTGTTTCAAAACCATTCGTTGCTGCCATGGCTGACCTGCGCCGAAAACGTGCATCTGGCGGTTGAACGGGTGTTTGGCTCAACCGAGAGCAAAGCCCAGCTTAAAGCCCGTACCGAAGCTGCGTTGGCCATGGTTGGTCTGACCCATGCCCTGCATAAATATCCCAGCGAAATCTCTGGCGGCATGAAGCAGCGGGTTGGTATTGCTCGTGCACTATCGATGGAGCCACAGGTGCTACTCATGGATGAGCCGTTTGGCGCACTTGATGCCCTGACCCGTGCGCACTTGCAAGACGAGTTGCTGGATATTGTGGCCAACACCAAAGCCACCGTGGTGATGGTCACGCACGATGTAGACGAAGCCGTGTTGCTGTCTAATCGGATTGTCATGCTGACCAATGGCCCAGCGGCAACCATTGGCGAAATCCTTGAGGTTGATCTGGTTGGCAAGCGTGATCGTGTTGATTTGGCGAATGATCCGCACTATCACAAGCTGCGTGCAGCAGTGCTGGACTTCTTGTATCACAAACAAAAACATCCAGTCTCGGCAGCATAACGCAGGAATGAGACTGGATAAAAAAAAAGGGCTATTGTTGATCACCTGTTGGTGCAGTTAACTGGATTGCTGTACTCCGCTTTACTTATCGATTGATCATGCTTTTGCACAGCGGAAGACCCTCGTGGATCTTCCGTTTTTTTTTGCAAAAAAAAGCCCAACGTCAACGCTGGGCTTTGGTTGTATCGAGTGGCTTATTTGCGCTTTAAGGTATCTTTACACTCGGCTTTATCGCAGATACCGTACAAATTCAGGGAGTGTCCGGTCAGCTCAAAACCTAGTTTTTCGGCAACTTTATGCTGCTCGGCTTCAATCACGTCGTTGGTAAACTCCACCACACGTCCACAGATCTGGCAGACAATATGATCGTGATGATCATCTTGCATGATCTCAAACACCGAGTGGTTGTTCTCAAAGTGATGACGCTCGATAATGCCAGCTTGCTCAAATTGAGTCAGCACTCGATAGACGGTGGCAAGACCGACATCTTCGCCTTGCTCCAGTAATGTCTTATAAATATCTTCGGCACTGAGGTGATGATCCGTTGCGCTTTCAAGCAACTCTAGGATCTTAATCCGTGGCAAAGTGACCTTAAGGCCAGCCTTACGAAGATCTTGATTGGTAATCGGCATTAGAAACACTCTCGCAACATAGTCTATCGTGGTTGGCCAATGTCTACATGGGCAAGGCATAGGCAGATGAAGTATGATCAGTGACCTGCGTGCATGCACCAGTATTTGAGGGGATAGTGTAGCAAAATGCGAAAGATCATGTTGGCGCTGGTCGCCACCACCGCCCTATCAGGGCTGGTATCGTCAATCTCCGGTTGCTCGGTGTTCGGTGTTTACCGTATCGACATCCCACAAGGCACACCGCTGACCCAAGCACAGGTCAGTCAGTTACGTGTTGGGATGACACAGCAACAGGTGCGTTATATCTTGGGCAGTCCTAGTTTGACCGACACGCTACAGCCAAATCGCTGGGACTATGTCTATAACTATCGACCCGGCACCTATGCCAAAAAAGCCGGTCTCAAAGCAGTCAACGATCAACATTTGATTCTGACCTTTGACAAAGACGTGCTCAAGACCATTGAAGGTGGACAGAGTATTCCAGCTGCTCAACCGGGTCTGCCAGAAAGCCGTGATACCACGCTAAACGCACCACCGCTCTAAGCCACTCGTTAGATCCAAAAAAGCCCGTACATGACACTAAGTCGATGTACGGGCTTTTTTGTTTATCGTCGTCTAGCCAAGGCCAAGACAGCGCTAAGCGCGTGGTCGACGACGGCCAACCGGATGCAAGCTGGCGCGTTGACGCCGAACATCCATCGGATTACGGGTCAATGGCCGGTAAAGCTCCACCCGATCACCGTGGTTTAATATGTGGGTCATCGGCTCACTCACCCGCTGTCCAAAAATTCCCACGGGTATCGGCCAGACCAGATCAATACTGGATAAAATCTCACTTTGCTCGATGGCTTGCCACACCGTGCTGCCTTCGGCAATCTGGATCTGACGCACCCACTGCTGCGCGGGGGTCAAACACAGCACCTCAACCGAGATCATCAATGGCTTGATCGACGCGGGCTGGCATGGCTCGGGCATCATGCGACCGATAGCCAGTGCATCAGCAAACCGACCAATGCCAACACAATAGACAGTGGAATGACAATCCGCATCGCCACTCGCCAAAGGTTATAGAGCACTTCGTTGTCAAAGCCCAAGGCTTTACGCAAGTGGCTAATTTTCATGGTCCAACCACTAAACACCGCATAAACCAAACACACCAGCAAGCCCAATACAGATGCTGCCATCCAACCGCCTAACGCACCAATTGGCAGCCACCAGACTGCAAATGCAACCAATAGCGCCGCCGCTTGCAACACCAATGGCAAAGATCGAGCTTGTAGCTGAACGCGCACCATATGCACCAAATAGGCCGCCCCACAGAGCAATGCCAACAGATACAAGGTTGTGGCTAACTCGCCACGCACACCCTGCGCCAAGGCAAACAAAGCCCCAGCCACCACCTGAGCGCCCCAGACGGGTAACGCAATCACACTGGCACGCTGCTTGGGCGAACTACTGAGGGCAGACTGCCAGTACAGCCCCATCCCCAAACCACTAGCGACCAAAGCCAGTACCACTGCCGATGCCCACTCTTGCAGCGAAAAATCAGTCAGCGCCCACGTTCCTGCACCAAGGCTAAAGGTCGACAATTCAATGGCCACCACCGCCAAAGCTGCACCTAACACCAATACGGTGCGAGGTAACCACGAAAATCCAAGCGCAAAAACTGCTAACACCGGAAACAACACCACAACCGGCTGCGCAAGATCAGCACTGGTCAACGTCTGACCGAGCAAGATCGCTGCCTGATGGACCAAGCCACCAGCAATCAGCCCCATGCAGGCCACGGCCAACCAACCTACCAACCGCCACGTCGGACGAGCATCGGCCTCACGCGTCAGCGATGACAAGGCTTGCAAGGGTGAAGTCTGGCTACGACGTGCAAGCGCGGTCTCTAACAGGGTGATTGGCAGAGCCAAAACCAACATACACACCAACCATACCAGCCAAAAATCGATTTGCTGCGTCCGAATGTGCTCACCACCAGGGGCAAACCAGCTCGACAACAACAACACCATCAACAAGGCAAGTAACGGCGACTGAATACGCGCAAAGACAGCAGCAGACATGTCTAAAGATTCCTATTTGAATCAATCAATACGGTAGCAAGGCTACACATGAAGCAAGCATGATCAAGATTACAGCACGACCACGCATGGGTGATTACTTTTAAAAAGAACAAAGCCCCGTCCAGCGGGGCTTTGAATCACGGGCACAACACGACTTAGTGTAGGCCACCCATAAAATTTGCCAAGTTTTCGATGTCTTTATCAGACAACTTGCTGGCAACCATTTGCATGATGCCCACTTCACCGGCTTTGGCGCCGTCATTCATGCGCTTGGTACCGGTTAAATCGTCACGACCTGCGGCACGGAACGCCATCAACTGGGCTTTGATGTACTCAGGATGCTGACCACCGACTTTTGGAAAGGCTGCAAATGGATTGCCTTTGCCCGACGGACCGTGGCAACCCGCGCAAGGCACAACACCCGTAGCGCTATTGCCACCACGGAACAGTTTTTCGCCAGCCGCCACAGTGGCAGGATCAGCCAGAGTCACGGCCGATTTTTGCGAGGCAAAATACACGGCCAAGTTGGCCATTTGCTGTTCGGTCAAATTGGCGACCTGTCCAGCCATAATCGCGTTTTGGCGTGCACCGCTCTTAAAGTCCATCAATTGCTTATAGATGTACTTTGGGTTTTGACCTGCCAAACGTGGAAACGTTGGCGATGCGCTATTGCCATCAGCACCGTGACATGCAGCACATACAGTCGATGCTGTTTTGCCTGCGGCCAGTACACCGGCAGGCATATTGACCGCAGCATTTGCTGCACTCAGGCTAACCAACGCAAAGGCGGCGGCAATCAGTTTTTTCATAACACAGCATCCCAATCGGTTTTCAAAAGATCCGGTGCGAATCAAACAGGTCGTGGAGCCTTGCTCACTTCGACATCAGCTTGATCAACGCAGCATAGTCGGCTTCAGTACAGCTATCACACAGGCCACGCGCTGGCATGTTTTTGTAGCCAGTGCGGGTATGCTCAATCAACAATGGCATGCCCTGCTTTAAACGTGGTGCCCAAGCAGCTTGATCGCCACTTTTAGGTGCGCCCAATACCCCTGCCGCATGACAAGTCGCACAGGACTGGCTATATAACTCATCCACACCTGCATGTACTGCACCCGCCGTTACACTCATCACGGCAACCATCAACAAATGACGCAACATCGTGTTCATGTCTCATGCTCCTCATGATGGAATATCAACATCCACTTAGTCGTCAGTATGACAGAAGTCGAAGCGCGGCTGTATACACCCAAGCGGGGTGCATTATATCGTCAAGTGCACAGAACTTTAATAGCTTTATAATACCAACAACGCCATGAACAATGATCGAACATGTCCCATTCATCAGATGACACCGTAAAACCCGCTGTAACCAGCCCCCAGACTGCGCCAAACGACCCAGATCAGGTGGATCAAACCCAGCTTATCTTACGCTGGTTACGCCAAACACACTTTCAAACCAGTGCGCCAAAACTCAGTCTTTGCCCACCAGACACGGGCTTTGAACTGGCCTTTGCAGGACGATCAAACGCCGGAAAATCCAGTGCAATCAATGCGATTACCTCGCAACGACAACTGGCCCGCGCCTCCAAGACACCGGGTCGTACTCAGATGATTAACTTCTTCTCAATGGGCGATGAGTCGCAACGTCTGGTGGATTTACCCGGTTATGGCTATGCCGCCGTCCCCGAAGCCATGAAGCTAATCTGGCAAAAAGAATTGGAGCGTTATTTGATTGCTAGACGCAGCTTGACCGGCTTGGTGTTGCTGATGGACATCCGCCATCCACTGAAAGATTTTGATCAAATGATGCTGTCTTGGGCCAAATCACGCGGTTTATTTGTACACGTGATGTTAACCAAAGCTGACAAGCTCAACCGTGGCCCTGCCAATACCACCTTATTAGAGGTGCAAAAAAAGCTGCGCGCCGATGGTTTGGACTTTTCGATTCAGCTGTTTTCGGCACTCAAACGCCAAGGTCTAGAGCAACTGGCTGATGTGATTGGCGAGCGACTGCATTACGGCAAAACCGATCACTTGCTGAACGACGTCAGTCCAGACTAAGCCCCGCGCCAGATCAGCTGCCACTATTCAACCTGCCTGCAAACGCTAGGGCAGGTTTAGTTTAATCGACAATCTGAGCGAGAGCGAGCTGTCTAGCGCTCCTCTGTCTCACGCAAGCGCATCAGGCCTTCTTGTGAGGTGGTCACCACTAACTCACCGTTTTGCCACATCCGACCAAAATTGAGGCCGCGTGCACTGCTGGTGACTGTGGCATCCATGTCGTACAACAGCCAATCATCGGCGCGGACTGGACGATGAAAATAAATCGAATGATCCAAACTTGCAGCCTGCAAATTTGGGGTCATAAAGCTAATGCCATGCGGCATTAGGCCAGTACCCATCAAGGCATAATCCGACGCAAAGGCAATAATGGCCTGATGCAATGCCGAATCATCTGGTAACGCTTGCTCATCCACGCCAGCAGCACGCATCCAATGCGCCCGTGCAGGCGCTTCGGGTTGCGGCATAAACGGATTGGTTGGATTGATTGGCCGAAACTCGACATGCCGCTCACGCATAAAATTGGTGCGGACTTTTTCGGGCAAAAATGGCGCGATCAGCTTTTTAAGCTCTTGTTCATTTTTCAGGTCTTGCGGCTTGGCATAGTCTGGCATATCGACTTGATAATTTAAGCCTTCTTCTAAGGGTGCAAACGACACCAAGGCAGTAAAAATCAATTTGCCATGCTGAATAGCCCGCACTTGCCGACTGACAAAACTTTTGCCATCGCGCAAGCGATCAACTTGATAAATAATCGGCGCGTCAATATCACCACCATGCAAAAAGTACGCATGTAAGGAATGTGCCGGACGATCTGTGGTATGTGCCGCCGCACGCAATGCCTGCCCCAGCACCTGTCCACCAAACACACGCTTGCCAACAAAATTGCGGCTTTGACCGCGATACAGATCTTCTTCAAGCTTTTCTAAGGTCAGCACCTCAAGCAATTCGTCCATCAGCGTGGTCATGGCGTAGCTCCAGTGGTCTTTAATAAAAATGTGCAGATGAGGGTCGATTCTAGTCTGCCACTGACAGACAGAACCAGTATTCACATGACTGTTGCGTTCAACAATACGCCCAAATCACTCATAACCAACGGGCTTTTTTTAGTTTTCGCCAAACTAAAACCGACAAAAACAGCATCAAGCACAAGGCATAATAATAGCCATAACGCCAATGCAGCTCTGGCATATGATCAAAATTCATCCCATAGAAGCTAGCAATCATAGTCGGCACTGCCAAAATCGCCGCCCACGACGCCAAACGCTTGACGATTTCGTTTTGGCCCACACCAACCAAGGCCAAATAAGTATCCATGGCCACTTGCATCATCTCACTCAAGCCCTGCACCGCATCCAATGAACGCAAGACATGGTCTTGAATATCTCTAAAATACGGGGTGGTGGTCTTGGGCATATACGTCACTAAATCATCGCTTTTATGATAGATAAAAAAACCGCAGATATCTTTAAGCGGACTAATTGCCAAGCGTAATCGAACCAAATCTGATTTTAAATCATACAAATGCCTTAAGGTATGACGATTAAATTTTTCAGAAAAAATATCGCGCTCTTGTTGGCGCAAATGCTCGCCTAACTGATCGGTAATCGGCAAGAAATTATCCACCACATAATCTAAAACCGCATACATCACATAACCCGGCCCCAGCTTCATTTTTTGTGGATGCTGCTCACAATGCACACGAACCGGCACATAACTCAGCGATGGGCCTTGCCTAACACTGATCAAATAACGCTCACCCAAAAACAAATACGTCGCACCAAACACAATGTCACTACCATCCAACTGTGCTGTCCGCGCCACCACAAACAATGACTGATCGTAGCTTTCGACCTTCGCTCGTTGGTGATTACGCATGGCGTCTTCTACCGCTAGCTCATGCAGCCCAAACTCGTGTTGGACTTGCTGCATGGTGGCCAGCGTCGGCTCATGCAAGCCAATCCACACAAATAAATCTTTATCACTTTCAAGCACTTCATTGACTTGATCGAGTGGCAGTGCCGCAACACGCTGGCCTGTCGAACGACGATAAGAGACACAATTCACAATGCCTGATGGGTGCTGATCGGTTGGCTGAGTGGATAAATCCGGCATCAATATTCCTATGTTTTTGACAAAAGCAACCGCTGTTGATGCACCAAGATCGAATAGATTGGCCACTGTATTCGATTGCTTGGGCCAGCGGATTGTTCACGGTTTGTGGCATGATAGCGCGGTTCGATATGATGACATGCGAGAACAATTCGATGAGCAAAAAAACCGGTTTTGGCGCAATGTACCGCCGACTCTCCAGCGCCTTAATGGATCTTGCGGTCAGCCCCCATGTACTCGGCGAGATTCCTCAGCCCTTACAACAGACCCCCGCAAACCCAGCCCAGCCCGAACCTGTAGAACACACCATAGCGACTCAAGCAACCGACACGCCTGACGAGAGCAGCCAGACCGTCAGTGCAGCCCAAGAGCGTCCGGTGTGTTATGTGCTACAGCAGTATTCGCGTAGCAATGCCTTATTGGTCGATGGCGAAGCCCGTCGCCAGCACTTGCATACGCCGCTGCAAGCCATGGATAGCTATTTGCTCAACGAAAAAGCCTCGGTCATTTTTTTGCAACGCTCGCCCAGCAAAGGCTCATTACATCAGCAACATCTATATCCACCACGCCTGGTGCGATTGCTGGATGCCTTAGAACAAAACCCGACCCTTGATGTTGATCTCGTGCCAGTCACCGTCCTGTGGGGTCGCTCACCAGACAAAGAGGACTCATGGTTTAAACTGTTGATGGCCGACTCTTGGGCCACACCGAGCACCATCCGTCAGGTGATGAATGTGGGGATTCATGGCCGCGAAACCTATATGCAGTTTCATGAGCCGATCTCCTTGCGCCAACTGAGTGAGCAAGGCTCTCGTCAACAACCGGGCTTGTCATCGGCTTCTTATGTGATTCGGAATTTGTCCGATTATTTGGCGCGTCAACGTGAAGTAGTGCTTGGGCCGGATCTATCAGATCGACGCAATTTGGTCGATGATCTGTTGCAATCGCAAGGCATTCAACAAGCGATTGCCGCTGAGGTGATTCAAAGCAACCTGATGCCCGCACAGGTCAATATCGAAGCGCGCAGCTACTTAGATGAGATCGTATCGGATTACTCTTACTCCGCCATTCGCTTTTTGGAGCGCACGCTCAACTGGCTGTGGACGCAATTGTATGATGGCGTTGAAGTCCACCACTTTAATACGGTGCGTGATCTGGCCGAAGACTACGAGTTGGTCTATACCCCGTGTCACCGTAGCCATATCGACTATTTACTGCTGTCATTTGTGATTTATCGTCGTGGCTTGATGGTGCCGTATATCGCTGCGGGCGATAACCTAAATATTCCGCTGGTTGGGCCATTGCTGCGTCGTGGCGGCGCATTTTTTATTCGTCGTTCATTTAAGGGAAATCCGCTGTATACCGCAGTATTTAAAGAATATTTGCACAGTATTTTGGTGCGCAATACCCCGCTAGAATACTTTATCGAAGGCGGTCGCTCGCGTACTGGTCGCTTGCTGCCACCCAAGGCCGGTATGTTGGCCATGACTGTGCATAGCCAAATGCGCGGTGCAACAGGCAAGCCTGTCGCGTTTATTCCCACGTACATCGGCTATGAACGCTTGATGGAAGGCGGTACTTATGTGGGCGAGATGCAAGGTAAACCCAAAGAAGCCGAGTCGGTGTTTGGCTTGATTCGTGCGGCGCGAAAAATTGAGCGGATTTTTGGCAAAGTGCATGTCAGTTTTGGCGAGCCGGTCATTTTGGATCATGTGCTACGCGCCCACGGTGCAGATACCATTCAGATCGAACGCAATGACCACCCTTTACCAGTTGAAGCCACCCGTGCCATTGACGACCTATCGGCGCGCATCATGCAAAACATCAACAGCGCTGCGGTGATCAATCCGGTCTCGTTGTTGTCCTTGGTGCTACTGTCCACGCCTAAGCATGCCCTTGATGAAGAAGTCTGTATCAAACAGCTCGACACCTATCGTACCTTGGCGCAAGCCGCACCTTATGATGATCGGGTCGAGATCACCACCTTGTCTGGCCGCGAGATCATTGCCTATGGTCTCAAGCTCAAACTGATCAAACGCGTCAACCACTTGCTAGGCGATATGATCACCATTGAGCAAGGCCAAGGCGTATTGCTAACTTACTTCCGCAACAATATTTTGCACCTGTTTATTCTGTCCTCGCTGATTGCCTCATTGATTCAACACAATGGCAGAATCAGCCGTGACGATATCGGCAGTGTGATGCACACCCTGTACCCATTCTTGCAAGCCGAGCTATTTCTCAAATGGCGTCGCGAAGTGCTGGACGATGTGATTAACCGTGAACTCGCTGCATTGGTGGATGCAGGCTTGGTATTGGATGACGGGCATGACATGCTGTTTAGTCCCGCGCCCAATAGCGAAGCGTTTAACCAACTGACTGTCTTGGCCGCGCCGGTTCAGCAGAGTCTTGAACGTTACTTTATGACCTTAACCTTAATTAGTCAGCAAGGCTCAGGCCGTATTACCGCCAAGCAAATTGAAGACCTCAGTCACTTGCTGGGCCAGCGTCTATCTGTGCTGTATGAATTTGATTCACCAGAGTTTTTTGATCGCGCTTTGTTCCGTAGCTTTATCGAAGCCTTAACTCATATGGAATATCTCACGATTGATGACGAAGGCATTATTCACTTTGATCATCGGATCGATAGCATGGCCGAAGATGCACGCTTGGTACTCAATGTAGAAACCCTCAATACCCTACAACACATGACCTGTGTGACGGATGATGAAGTCAACTCGGCCATGACGGCACTGGCCAAAAAGAAAGAACGTAAACGTCGCAGTTAACCCACACCTACGCTGAAAAAAACCGCCATGGCATATATTGCGATGGCGGTTTTTTGATAGTTTTGACATTGGCTGCACGCCAAGATTACAACCAAAGATTGATTGACTAGCTTATTCGTCGTTTAAGGCACACTCAAAACTTGCCGAGTCTTGCTTACAACGAATGCGCTTAAGCAATGAGGTCATCTTCTTGTTGTAGACGCCCTCTTGGATCAAATCAATACGCATCTCACGCATCAGCTTGATGTAACCCACTTTGTCATTGTTGTTGAGGTCTTCCCAGTATTTTTCGTCGATACTGCTTTCGATTCTGGCCACATTATCCATCATGCGTCCGGTTTGGGCAGCAAACCAACGGCGACCGACTGGCCCCAAGGTGGTTGGAAACTGATCGCGTTTTAAGATCAAATTCATGGTCACAAACGATACTGGAAAACGAATCACCGCACCTGTCGAACCAATACCTTTGGCTAACTCAAATGGCCCAAAAGCCATGGCAGGCGCACCAACAATATCCACCTGACGGGTATTAAACTTTCTAGAAATCTCTGGCACGGTAATCGGCACAGGCTTGGCACCAATTTTTTTGACCATACGCATTTGCGCTTTGTCGCTTTCGATCACCGCAAAGCGCTTGCCTTGAACCTTGCTTAAACTATTGATGCTTCGGTCATTGGTGACTAGATAAGCTGCGCCCAGTGGAAAGACTCCGCCCACCTCGTAGTTGCCCATCACCATATCAGCATCTAGCTTTGGATTACCCAACATGCCCAACACCACTTTGACCATGGCGTTATTGGAGACCGCTCCAATCGCATTAATAGAACCGGTAAAACTATTGTATTGACGGGTACTAAAATCCGTCAATGCCGCACCTTCGCACTTGCCTGCTTTAAAGTCTGCCAATGCTTTAGATTCGTCACTATAGGCGATCAAATTTAAATTAGCGCCTGTCCCTCTGGCCGCCACCACAAAATCCTTCATCAAGGCGTAGCTATCGCCCGATGCGCCCATCACGTCAAACACACAAATGTCTTGTGCATGCGACTGACCATTCACCGCCAACAGCATGGCAATGGCGCTAACACCCAAGGTGCGCCCTATCATTCGCTTACTCATAGCATCGATCCTTTGACACGATTAGGAATGATTATCCCCCCTTCTTAAACGATTCAATAGACCGCCTCAAGCCTTGATTACACCGTTTGTCAAAAATCTGATCCAGTCGACACAATTAGTAAGGCTCACCTGTTAATCAATCAAAAGGACACAACCCCTTCTACACAATAAAAACACCACCACGCATTGTAAAAAAACCTAGCCCTTAAGCGTCATGCGGACACAACTGCATCTGATAGCCCTGCGACCAGTTGGGATAGTTCAGCACAAAACCACTGTCTTTGAGTCGTTGATTGTCCAGCCGCTTGCCATGAGGGGGGCGCTCAAGCACAGCAACCATTGGCTTGTCGGTTGCCGTTGCCAAACCTTGCAACACCTGATCCAACGGGACGGGACAATCATCGGTGGCAATATACAGTGACTCAACCGAAGACAAGCGTACAAGATGAGCCAAAAAACCTGCCAGATCATCAACATGAATCCGATTAGACCATTGCTGTGCTGCAACTGGCTTGGCCTGATCAAGCCACCGCAATAATCGCTCACGACTTGGCCCATAGATGCCACTCGGTCTGACGACTACCACCCGATCTCCACAGTGACGACGCCATAGCTGCTCGGCTTCGCATAAGACTTGACCGTTATAGCGTTGCGGTTCGGTTGTACTGTGCTCATCGACCCAATCGCCATCGCTTTGGCCATACACACTGGTGGACGAGACAAACAGCACCCGCTGTACCGGATGATCCGCCAAGGCTGTTGCTAAAGGCGCAATGGTCTGCACAAAGGTCTGTCGATAACTGGCCTCATCATGCTGATCTGGCGCTAGAATTACGCAGACCTGATCAATCGGTGCCAGCATTGAAAAATCAGGCTCTAGTGCAGACTGGGCCAGCAGATCGACCCCGTCTTGCGGTTGCGGATGCCGGCGCATGCCGGTGACCTGATGCCCTGCCGCCACCAACAGACTGGCCACACGACGACCGGTGTCGCCCATTCCCACAATCAAGATATGCATTTTGCGATCACTGCCTTTAGACTCCATCACATGAGTACTTCGATTAAAGCCCTGTCCGGTGTGGGCGATGCGATGGCCGAGCTATTGGCCAAGCTGCACATTCACACCCCAACAGACTTACTGTTTCATCTGCCTCGTGGCTATGAGGATCGTAGCCGGATCATTCCGCTACATCTGTTGAAACTCGGTCAAAGTGTGTTAATCGAAGGCACAGTGCAATCGATTGATCATCCGGCTGGTCGAAAGCCTTCACTGGCAGTGCAAGTGGCCGACGGTCATGGTCGGATTACGCTGCGGTTTTATCAAGTCTATGCAGGACTTAAAGACAAATTTGTGGTTGGTCGTAGCGTACGGGCCTTTGGCGAGGTACGGATTGGCACGCGTGGCTTAGAACTCAATCATCCTGATTTTCAAATGGTCAGTTTGGGTATGGCCTTACCACCGTCGCGTCTCACTGCCATCTATCCTTCGACCGAAGGACTCAGCCAAGCGCGCTTGCGTAAGCTGGTCGATCAAGTGCTCAACGACTTTCCAGCCAACTTGCCCGAATTGTTACCGACAGGCGTCGCGCGTACCTACGACATGCAAGCCGCCTTGCGCTATGTACATCAGCCACCGGTTGATGCCGACATCATGGACTTAGAAGAAGGCCGCCATCCAGCCCAACAACGGCTGATTTTTGAAGAATTGGTCGCCCATCAAATTAGCTTATTGATGCGCCGTGACTTTGTTCGTGCGATTCCCGCGCCAGTTTTGCCACCCAGCAAACGACTGGCCAAACAACTATTGGCGGGTTTGCCGTTTAAACCGACTGGCGCGCAAACACGTGTCACCAGCGAGATCAGCGCCGATTTAGCCAAACCCGAACCGATGCTGCGCTTGGTGCAAGGCGACGTTGGCGCAGGTAAAACCCTCGTTGCTGCCCTTGCTGCCTGCCAAGCCTTAGAAGCCGGTTGGCAAGTGGCATTGATGGCCCCCACCGAGATTTTGGCCGAGCAACACGCGATTAACTTTAGACAATGGCTGGCCCCTTTGGGCATCGAAGTCGCATGGCTGGCCGGTAAGCAAAAAGGCAAAGCACGCCAAGCCTCCGAACATGCCGTCGCTACTGGCTTGGCGCAAATGGTGGTTGGCACGCATGCCTTGTTTCAAGAGGCGGTTCATTTTGCCCATTTGGGCTTGGTGATTATTGATGAGCAACATCGCTTTGGTGTCGATCAACGCTTGGCCCTGCGCGAAAAAGGCCATGCCGGACTGTCACCGCATCAACTGATCATGACTGCCACCCCGATACCGCGCACGCTGGCCATGAGTGCCTATGGCGATCTCGACACCTCAATCATTGACGAACTGCCGCCCAATCGCACGCCGATCACCACTGTCACTGTCCCATTTGCGCGACGCGAAGACGTGATTGATCGAGTGGCCATTAACTGTGCTGATGGCAGACAAGCCTACTGGGTCTGCACCTTGGTTGAGCAATCAGAAACGCTAGATGCTCAAGCCGCTGAAGACACCTACGCCGATCTGGTTGCCCGTCTGCCACATCTGAAGATTGGCCTCGTGCATGGCCGGATGAAGCCAGACGACAAACAAGCCGTCATGCAGCAATTTAAAGCCGGTGAGCTACAACTGTTAATTGCCACCACCGTGATCGAAGTCGGCGTTGACGTGCCGAATGCGTCGTTAATGATTATCGAAAATGCCGAGCGGCTGGGCTTATCCCAGTTGCATCAATTGCGTGGCCGCGTCGGTCGCGGGGCAACGGCAAGCTTTTGTGTCTTGATGTACAAAACGCCATTATCACCCAATGGCGTCGAGCGGCTATCCACCCTGCGTGACAGTACCGACGGCTTTGTGATTGCCGAAAAAGACCTCGAACTACGCGGGCCGGGTGAGCTACTCGGCACGCGGCAAACCGGCGTATTAGGCTTTAGGTTGGCCCAACTGCAACGGGATCAACACTTACTACCGCAAGCGCAACGCTTGGCCGAACGCATGTTACGCGACTATCCCCAAAACAGCGAAGCACTGTTGACGCGCTGGCTACCCAACGCGCCACGTTATGCCCATGTTTAATCGACTCAACCTATCCAACTGCCAACTCTGTGGTGATGGGCCTGCGTTGACACAGCAAGTAGTCTGCCAAGGCTGCCTTGATGACCTACCCTATGCATCGCATCCTTTTGATGTGGATCAGATCAACATCCACGCCTTGTTTGATTACGCATGGCCCATTGACCGCTTAATTCATTTGTTTAAATACCAAAGCCGCTTAGACCTGTTGCCGCTACTGGTGCATCCGGCACATCGCCTATCCGTCCCTAGGGTCGATGCCTTAGTCGCGGTTCCCATGTCCAACCAACGACTGCGTGAGCGTGGCTTTAATCATGCGCAACTGCTGGCCCAAGCACTTGGAAAAATTTGGCACATTCCACTGTGGCATGGGGTGATCCGACAGCGTGACACCCATCGTCAACAAAGCCTTGATCGACTGGAACGCTTGGAGAATCTCAATCAAGCCTTTACGCTGACCAGCCCACCACCGGCACATGTCATGTTGATTGATGACGTGCTCACCACGGGCAGCACGCTGTCTCATTTGGCCGAGCTTTTTTTGCAACAGGGTAGCCAAACCGTCTGCGCCAGCGTGATTGCATCAGCGCATGAGCAACATTAATTCAACATCAGTCTGATACTGTGTATCTTCTGACAGAAAAACCGCCCACCCCCCTGCCTTTTGGTCAAATGGCTGACTAGAATAAGCGCGCTGCGTGTCGGATGTTCCGTGCAGATGTATCGTCTTTTCATTTATTTGCAGGAGCAGTCGCATGCTAGAAGCGTTCCACGCCACAGAGCGCGGTAGCCTGCAAGAGGTTACGGTTCGCGGCAGCTTTGATTTGGCCAGTGACCTTGTTTGGGTTGATCTGATCTCACCCGGTCAAGACGAGCAACAATGGGTTAGCGAAGCCTACGACCAAAATCTACCCACCCTCAAATCTCTCGAAGACATCTCAGCTTCGGCACGCTATTACCGTGATGACGATGGCATCTTGCACATCAGCACTTATTTTTTGACCAAGACCCGCGCCAGTCATGCCGATGGCGAAGAAGACAACACAGGCCGAATTTTGGCTGCCGCGCATACCGTCGCCTTTATTTTGCACAAAGATCGACTGTTTACCCTACGCGGCCAAAAACTGGTCTCGTTTCGCGCCTTTCGCGCCCGCGCCCATCGCAATGACTACGACATGGACTATAAAGATCCGGTCTGGATCTTACTAGGTTTGCTTGAAGCCAAACTCGACGAACTGGCCGATATTTTAGAAGACGTGCATAAAGATCTTGAAGAATGCACCACCGAAGTCCTCAATAATCATCACCGTGAATATCACCTCGATCTTGACGATATGGTCACACGACTGGCTCAGCAAGATGACGTGTTGGGTAAGGCTCAACTGTGTTTAATCGACTTACGACGGGTATTGAACTTTCTGTCCCGTCCTCGCGCCTTGGGCAGTCATATTTATGACATCGACCTGCGTGAGCTGAACGAAGACGTGCGCTCACTGGTCGAGCACAATGCATTTTTGTTCCAAAAAGTCCGCTTCTTACTCGACACCACCTCCGGTTTTATTAACACCGAACAAAGTGACATCATCAAACGATTCTCGGTCATCTCCAGCATGCTGGCCCCGCCCATGCTGATCACAGGGATCTACGGCATGAACGTACAAGGTCTGCCGATGGCCTCCGGTTTATATGGCTTTCTCGGTGTTGCAGTGGTAATTATCATCTTCTTTATGATTCCGCTGATGTACTTCCGCTATCGTGGCTGGCTATAAAGCCGTTGTTTTTGTCATATGGACAAATGTGGAGTTTGTGAGGATCTGTATTCTTTTGTACTTAAATGTATTCTCAAATAATCAATAGGATAAGATCAATCCTAACCAGAAACACCCAGATTGATTGGTTTTTTGTCTTGTACAGAATGCTTTTTCCATGCGTTCTCATTTACACTAAAGTTACATTTAGGCGATCACCGCCGTGAGATCGATCATGCGCAAAGCTGCCGTGTTGCTGACCAGCTTAATTCCCATTCTTGTGATGGCTGATGAGCAACCGCTACGTGTCGCCGTAGGTGGTGGTTTTCATCCCACCATGAACAGCCTATCGTCTCGCCTCAGCCATGAGCTTGGCATGAAAGTTGAAATTACCAGTGTGCCGATTGAGTCTACTTATCAACAGCTGATCAAGGCTCAAGCACCCTATGATCTGGTGATTTTGGCTAACCCAGAAAAAATGCAGAATTTGGTCAAGCATGGTTCGATTTATGCAGACAGCATTCTCGAAGTGGCACGCAGTCAAATTGTGCTGTGGTGCCCCAACCCTAAAGTGCTGATGCGAGTCTCGCTTAACGACACGCTCAATGAGCCGACGTTAACGCGACTTGGTCTATCACCCACCAACTCGCCCGTGGGTCAACTGGTGGCCGAATCAATCGATTTAAAACCCATTCAGTCCAAGATCAAACGCGCCAATCACTCTTTGGACGCATGGCGTCTGGCACGATCTGGCAAGACCGAGTGCGCCTTTACCATGTTGGGCCTGATGCAGCCATCTGATCGTTATAGTATTATTCCAAATCGAAATATCACCTTGATTACAGGGATTCCTAGATCTAATCGTAGCCCCGAAAAAGCACAGCGAGTATTGCAGTTTTTAAATTCACCTCTGATTAAGGCAAGGATCAAAAATCGTGGGTACAGTTAATCATCTCATCACGTCCCTGATTGCTGCTCTATGCGCCATGAGCAGTCTGGCCGTTACTCATGCACAAACGGTCAGGCCAGCCAACACGACACAATCATCGACCCTACCGGCATTACGCATGGCCGTGGTTAATGGATTTATGCCTGCATTTAGGCCCTTAATTGCTAACTTAGAGCGACGCAGTGGTCATCGCTTTGACATGATCAATGGCTCAATGGAAGATATTTATACCCATCTGCATGATACCCAGCCGGTTGACGTGATCATTACCGCCAACCCCAACATGATGCAGCAAGCCGTCGCAAAAGGTTTGGTGCATGCCGATAGTGTGGCGATTGTCGGCCGTACCGTCCCTGTCCTGTGGTGTCCATCCCCTGATGTCATCTTTCGTGTGTCATTTATGGATACGTTGTCGCAACCCAGTATTCGCACACTCAGCAGCCCCGTCCCGCTCACCAATCCATTGGGACAATTGCTCAGTGGTATGACGCTTCCGCCTAATGTGCGCTTAATCCCTGCCCAACAAGGCATCGAAGCATGGAGAATGGTACGCCGAAAAAAAGCAGACTGTGCATTGACCGTCAAAGGTCTTGTTGGCCCATTTGACCGCTATCAAATCATCTCTGATGCTCAGATTGATATCTTTGCGGCTGTACCTACTAACAGCCGCAATGCGCAAGCAGCACACCTGATTGTGCAGCAAATCAAATCGCCACTCATGCAAGCGCGTTTACGCCAAAGCGGTTTTTAAAAGCGCTGTAGCTGCGCTATCACTTCAGCGCAAATAACGTCCATCCCTCATAAAAACCGACCATAAAAAAACCGCACGAATGCGGTTTTTTATGGCCTAAATGGTTAGGCCACTGCGGAATCAATCAAGCCCTCTAGACTTGAGGCTCGCATAATCGCTGCCAGTTTTTCTGGCACATGCACCAAGCAAACCTGTGTCTTGGGTAGACCGCGAATCCATTGCACAACAACAGCCAAAGTCAGTGTATTGCTATGGGTTAATCCGGCCAAGTCAATCGTCATACGCGTTGATGATTGCTGAAGCAACAAACGTTGACCTTGCTGATAGATATTCGCTGCATTGGCAAATGTCAGCTCGCCGACCAAGGACAACACCTGATCTTTTAGGCTCACTTGGGCATTCATCAATTACTGACCTGTCGCGCTAGAAGACGGAATAAATGACTTAATTGCCGCATCCAGATTGCCACGGTTTTGCTGCACCGTACTCGAAAACTGATTGCGGAAGGTCAAACCAATATCAATACCGTTTAACTGCAAGTTACGCACTTTCCACGTATCACCTTGCTGAATCAACTGATAAGTAATCGGGACGACCGTGCCGGTATCGGTTTTAAAATCCATTGCCACAACCGCTTTGCTACTGTCTTTGCCAGCTACAAACGGACGAATCGAATAGCTTTCGTTGTTGTAAGCAGCCAAGCCTTTGGCATAGGTACGAATCAAACTTTGACGAAAAGTATTTTCGAATGATTGCTGCTGTGCTGGTGTGGCTTGACGATAATATCGCCCCATCACCCCACGGGCAAAACCTTCAAAATCGACATACGGTTCGATGTTTTCTTGCACAATCGTGGTCAAAACCGCTGGGTTCTTTTTGTAAGCAACCCGCTCTTTGACCAAGCGATCAACCAAAGTATCCGAAATTCGTTTGACAAATACCGGTGCTGACTCTACTGCGGCAAACACCGCCTGAGCCGAAAACAAGGTCGATACAGCCACCAAGGACACGGCTGCAGTACGGGTGGTGCGCTGTAATAACGTAGTCATGACATCAATATCCTCAATGGGTTATGCGTTCCATTCATTTTCAACAAGATGGCTAATAGGCTTAAAAACCACCAAAATCATCAGCTGCTGCGGCTGGCACAGATGTCGTCGCTGCGGGTGCTGCCGTTGCTGGCACTTCCGTCGCCTTGTTGAACAGGAACTTGCCAATCAGATCTTCTAACACTAGCGCACTTTGTGTTAGTTCAATTTCGTCACCGTCTTTTAAAAATGTGGAGTCTGCACCGGGTGTAATCCCGATGTACTGCTCACCCAAAAGACCCGACGTCAAGATACTGGCCGCCGCATCGGTACTGATGTCTTTGACTTGGTTGCTCAGCTCTAATGTGACCAATGCGTCTTGACGCTTGGGGTCAAGCGTAATCGAGGTGACACGGCCAATCGTCACGCCACTCATGGTGACTTTGGCACGATCAGTCAGACCACCAATATTGTTAAAGTGCGCAGTGACATGATAGCCATCACCACTGATACTGCTGGTTAAACCACTGACACGCATGGCTAAAAAAAACAACGCCACTGCCGCCACAATCACCAAAACGCCAACCGAAATTTCACTGGTCCGTGTTCTCATCACAATCCTCCGAACATGACCGCAGTCAGGACAAAATCTAGCCCCAGCACACACAGGGACGAATATACGACAGTACGTGTTGTTGCGGTCGAGATGCCTTCCGATGTCGGCATACAGGCATAGCCTTGGTACACCGCGATCCAACTACACACCACGCCAAACACTACGCTTTTGATCACACCATTCACAATATCGTTGTAAAACTGCACATTGGCTTGCATATTGCCCCAGAAGGAACCGTCATACACACCCAGCCAATCCACACCAACAAACTTACCGCCCAAGATGCCAACCGCCGAAAAAATCAACGCCAATAGCGGCAAGCTGACAATACCGGCCCACAGGCGTGGCGCGACAATCCGTTTGAGCGGGTCAACGCCAATCATTTCCATACTGGCAAGCTGCTCGGTGGCTTTCATTAAGCCAATCTCAGCCGTTAATGCCGAACCTGCGCGCCCCGCAAATAACAATGCCGTGACCACAGGGCCAAGCTCACGTACCAAAGTTAAGGCAACCATGGTTCCGAGGGCTTGTTGACTGCCGTACTTGACCAAAATGGTATAGCCCTGCAAACCCAGCACCAGCCCAATAAATAGGCCTGACACCACAATAATCAGCAGTGACAGCACACCAACGCGATACATCTGCTCAATAAACAGACCAAAGCCACGCAACGACGGGGCGGCTAATAAGGTCCGCCACAACATCTGCGTGGCCGCACCAACACCCTGTACCCGTTCAATCACATCACGGCCAATTTGCTGAACCGGATTCATGGCTGCTCTCCATTGGGCATGGTCAGATACGGCGTTTGGCTGTATTGAAATGCCACTGGCCCCTCAGCATGACCATTTAAGAACTGCTGAACAAAAGCTGAGTCAGATGCCAGTAGCTCGGCGGGTGTCCCCGCACCCATGACCTTGCCTTCAGCAATGACATAGACATAGTCGGCAATGGATAAGGTCTCTTTTACATCGTGCGAAACAATAATACTGGTCAAACCCAGTGACTCACGCAGGGTACGAATGAGCCGGACTAAAACCCCCATCACAATCGGATCTTGGCCAGCAAATGGCTCGTCATACATAATCAATTCGGGGTCCAGCGCAATCGCCCGTGCCAATGCCGCACGACGATTCATACCACCAGATAACTCGGCAGGCATGAGTTGTTCGGTTCCGCGTAGACCAACTGCTTCGAGCTTGAGCGCCACCAACTCGGCAATCAGATTTTCGGGCAAACGAGTATGCGCCCGTAGCGGAAACGCCACGTTTTCAAACACCGTCATATCGGTAAACAACGCACCGCTTTGAAACAACATGCCCATCCGAGAACGTGCATGAAACAGTTCAGCACGACCTAATTGATCGATGCGCTGACCGTCAAACCAGACTTCGCCCTGATCAGGCAGCAATTGCCCCCCGATCAAGCGTAATAGCGTGGTTTTTCCGGTACCCGAAGGCCCCATGATGCCGGTAATACGACCTCGATGGATGTCTAGATCGATTCCATCAAAAATCGTTCGACTACCGCGATCAAAGCTCAAATTACGAACTTTGATCAACGCATCACTGGGGGATAATCCGCCGGTATCAGCCCCAGCGGTGGCAGACAAGTTTTCAGTCATGCAAAGCGCAATCAGTAACAAATTATGAAAAATACTTTATCACGAACCATGCCCACGGCAGCGGGTGATTTTAGTAATGCTTTTGTCAGTTCTCTAAAAGATGTAATGCAATGATGGTTTGCGTTAAGCAAGTAACCCTTAATGCACCACCTCAAGTTCAACCGGAAACTGCTGCTGTTGTTGTTGCAAATGTATTGCAGGCATCAGGTCTGGCTCTTTTTCTTTGAGCAGGTGATAGCCCATAAACACCGCATTGGCGGCCACCAAGAACGCAAAAATATATGGCATAACGGATGCTCCAGCGGTTTTTTGGTGTTGTACAAATCCATGCATGCGGTAGACATCAATAACTGATCCCCGCAGCGAGAGGTTCAGTTTAACGCTAAATCAGGTCATACGCATACAAAAACGCCGAAACCCTAAGGCTTCGGCGTTTTCGGGGTATTCATGCTAGATGAATAACTTATGACTCTTCACGCTTGCGACGTGGTGCATCTGGACGGTCAGTACGGTTTTGACGCTCAAAACGGTCATCACGATTACCGGCTTGATAGTCACGACGTGGACGGTCTGGACGCGCGGCTGGTGCAGCGGCATCACGGTCACGATACGCTGGACGTGCATCGCTACGGCCTTCGCTGCTGCGGTTGCCATAGTCGCCACGGTTACCATCACGGTCACCACGTGGGGCTGCTGATGCGCCATCACGGCCATAGCTACGTGGTGCGCCGCCGTCACGGTCACGATACGCTGGACGTGCATCACTACGGCCTTCGCTGCTGCGGTTGCCATAGTCGCCACGGTTACCATCACGGTCGCCACGTGGGGCTGCTGATGCGCCATCACGGTTGTAGCTGCGCGGTGCGCCGCCGTCACGGTCACGATACGATGGACGTGCATCACCACCGCCATCACGGCCACGATAGCCACCTTCACGCGGTGCATCACTACGTGGTGAATCGCTACGCGCGCCTTCTGGGCGACCTTCGCTGCGATAACCACGGCTCTCACCACCTTCGCTACGACCACGATAGCCGCCTTCGCTACGACCGCCTTCGCTACGACCTGCACCACCTTCACTGCGACCACGATAGCCGCCTTCACGCGGTGCATCACCACGATAGCCACCACCGCCGCCACCAGTACGACCGCGGCCAGCACCTGCACCGCCACCATAGCTACGACCACCACCACCGCCGCCTGCACGACGACCGCCTTCTGGTGCTGGTGTTGGCTCTAAGCCTTCAATCACACTGACTGGCAGACGAGTGTTCAGATATTCTTCGAGTGAGCGAATTTTGCTGCGCTCGCGATGCGTCGCCAAGGTAATGGCTTGACCGCTACGACCGGCACGACCTGTACGACCGATCCGGTGTACATAGTCTTCGTTTTTCATTGGCAAGCCAAAGTTAATCACGTGGCTAATGGCAGGAACGTCCAGACCACGCGCCGCAACATCGGTTGCAACCAAAATACGCGCACGACCTTCACGCAAGGTGCGGATACGACGGTTACGAACCGCTTGTGGCATCGCACCGTGCAACGCAACCACTTGGTGACCCAAAGCTTCTAGCTCTTCTGCCAACATGTCGGTGTCTTGCTGCGTGCTAGCAAACACAACGGCTTGGTTGACACTTGCATCGCTTAGCCAATGGTTAAGCAATTTTTTCTTATGTTCAAAACCATCGGTCCAATGCAAAGTTTGCGCGATGTCAGAATTGGTGCTGTGCTCGCCTTGCAAAGCAATACGCTCGGCGTCTTTGGTCATTTTGCTGGCCAAACGCAAGATACGATCAGCAAATGTTGCCGAGAACATCAAGGTTTGTTCACGCTCACCAGCCAAATCGCTGATGGCTTCGAGGTCTTCAGAGAAGCCCAGATCCAACATGCGGTCAGCTTCATCCAAAATCAGAGTTTTGATTTGATCAAGGCTGATTTGACGACGATTTACCAAATCAAGCAGGCGACCTGGTGTGGCCACAACCACTTGTGCGCCTTTGAGCTGTGCAATTTGCTTACCAAAAGGCATGCCGCCCATGACGCTAGCAATCCGCACGCCACGAACATGGCGAACCAAGTTGATTGCATCTTGGCTGACCTGTTGGGCCAACTCACGGGTTGGGCACAGCACCAAAACGGCTGGTGATGGAATCGATTTAAGACGAACAGACATTGGTGGTTGTTCGTTCACAGCTAAATGGTTAATTGATGGCAGCAAAAACGCAACGGTTTTACCACTACCGGTTTGGCTTGATACCAAAAGGTCTTTGCCTTCAAGGGCTAGTGGAATCGCAGCGAGCTGTACAGCAGTAGGTGTAGAAAATTCTAAATCGATCAAACCCTGTTTTAGGGTATCAGCAATTGCAAAATCAGAAAAAGTCAGGCTCATAAAGAGTACCGCCCCAGTAGGACGCTCCGTAAAAATTCAATCAAATGGGAGCATCGACTTGGCGCGTTAAACCGATCTGCCGACTCCTGTCGGCGGGGGTTTACGAATAGGCGATGCACATGTCACGCACGTATGCTTGCAGCCGCGGCCTGAGAGGGGGTGCCAGATGACTGGCGGCAGGCGCGATATGAGATGTCCTGTCTTGGACGTAAACGCGCAGCGGGTGATGTCAAGTTCAGGCAATGAACTAAAAAGTGCGTGCGCAGATTATAGCAGCAGTTCACATCCAATACTATCTTTATTACATCATGATGTCAGAATTGCTGAAAAATCAGGTCAATTTGGCGATAACAGTGATGTTTAGCACATCGCCAACACCGCAGGTACGCTGTCAAACATATGTTTAATCGACGGCATGATAAAAATGGCCGGTATGCAAAAACCATAACACTTGGCGTTGTACATCGGGATCGTCTGGCAACTTCAGATGATTTTCAGGCACTTGAATAAAGTCTTTCATGCCCGCGACTCGGGTACTGCTGACACTGACCAAACCATCATTAGGCTCGGCAAAGCGCCCATTAAACCATGGTGTCAGGCTGTAATAACCAGCCACCACACCGGTTGGCACGGTCATTGGGCCAAATCGCTCGATTGGACCAGCACGCCCCGTACCCAACTCAGCTACCACTGGCCCCATCCATTTGGCAATTTCTCGCTCATAGCCAAAGCGTAATCCACCGTCATCAGACAATACACTGCCTTGATTGGGCGTACCGAGCATCACCACACGGCCAATGCCTAACCGCTGTTGTTCGGCCAGACTCTGTGTGGACAGGTATTGCCGAATCAATAAACCACCCAAGGAGTGACCCACCAAATCGACGGTGGTTGCGCCACGCGTATGGCAACGATTGACCGACTCGGCAACCACATTGGCGGCCTGTGCAATGGTCAACTCACGCGAGGGATACGCTGGCGTTTCAACCCAATGTCTATAACGAGTCAACGTACGTGCCAAGGCGTTAAAGTTCCACGGACGACCGGCTAGTCCGTGCAACATCACCACACAAGAGGCTGTTGGCTCGGCAGCCACACCCTGAGCAACAGTTGCTGACTCGGTCACATTAGGCGATGAAGCGACGAAAAATGCCGAAGGTATCGCGGCAGGTGTGGCGGTATCACGATCAACAGACGAGGCAAAAACAGCCTGCCCCATCGCCATGACCCACACGCTCAACACACCCACACGCCATGTCATCGACATCGTTTACCTCATTAATGAAAGAACGGCAACATCAAGTGAATCTGCAACTCACCGACCAACACGCCCAACACACCACCGACCACAATCAAAATCCATTCGTCCTCTTTAAAGGCCGGACGCAACATGCCTTCAAACTCTTCGGGAGTCAGCTGACGCATACGATCAATCAAGGTGTTGCGAATATCCATTGCATCTTCAGCGTAGGACTCTACATGGCGCATGGTTTCTGGCATTTTGGCCATCAAGTTATCGGCAACCGCACTCTTCATATCAATATAGGTCTGTCCACCCACCGCATAGACCACCAATGGACGCGCAATACCGGCTTGTTCATCGACCATTCGTTTAACATGACGATGCACCAACACCAGCACACGATCGGCCATCGGGCCACGAAACAACTCTTCCATCATGTTGGACGGCGTGAGCAATTGCTTGGAGATCAGTTCGGCATAGTCCTTGGCAACTTCTTGCTGGCGCTTTAAGAATAAGCCTTGGAAGGTAAAACCCATGATCTTGGTAGGATGTTGTGGCCGAAACATCATTTGCAAGGCCAGCCAATCACTAAAAAAGCCGACAAAGCCGCCAAACACCGGCAACATCCATGGCTGTTTAAACAACAGCCAAAACACCATTTGGATCAAACCAATGGCAAAGCCAAAACCAAAACCAATATTGCGAAAGAAGTTAAATTCTTGGTGACCAACCTTACGAAAAATGTCATTTAGCAAGCGCTTGTCTTTGGTCAAATTACTAATGACCATGTGGCGAATATCAAAGTATTCGGTCACATTGCTTTGCACTTCGGCCATGATCGACGAGACCATAGCAGGTGCTTCGGCCTTGACCCGTCGAATGATTCTTTGGCGGGCAAACTCCGGCATCGCTTCCCATAAACCCGGCTGAAACTGCTGCGCCACGTCACGGGTAATGTCTTCGGCTGCCAATAGCATCGGCCCTTCGATCACTTGCGCAATCCGGCTTGGATCAAGACGAGCAAAAATCTCTTCTGGCTTGATCAGCTTGCTGGTCATCAAATCGACCGCAATGGTGGCCATTTTTTCGGCTTTGCGCGGCACAATCCCTTGCCAACCCAAAAACGGCTTGATCCCCCAAAACTCAAGCGGCGCAAACATCATGTGCACCGCAATCACTTTGGTCACATAGCCAATTAAACCACTGATGACTGGAATCATCAGGTACAGCCAGATATTCGCCTGAAAATCGGCAATGATTGCACTCAGCATCAGTTGCGGTCCCTGTTTCTTGTTTCGCAAAAAAAAGCTTTGTCATCAAACGACATAAGCCCATACAACTGGCCACCATCATTCCTTGACTGGCCGGTACTCTTGTCCACCACACCCAGCAAATATGAATAAAAATTCATATTTTTCAGCGTAGAAAAAAGCCCGCGCTAGCGGGCCTTGATCTTATCGGGCTGAGTCTCCCCATGCAGGCACAACCGTCTGCATTAGTGGCTTGAGGACCTTCATGGAGCAGGCAATCACCTGACCATTGTCCATTGAGCTTTGGCCACCACGTGCATCCACCACAGTGCCACCCGCTTCACGCACCAACAACTCGCCTGCGGCAATATCCCAAGGCTTTAAGCCCAGTTCAAAAAAGCCATCAAAACGACCTGCTGCAACATAAGCCAGATCCAATGCAGCCGAACCTGTACGACGGATATTAGCGCCAGCCTTGGTCACAGCCAACAATGCTGCAAAGTGTTGCTCTGCATGTGACACCACTTCGCCATTACGTGCCGTGCGATACGGATGCCCAACGGTCAAAAAGCTACCATCCAACGACACACGGTCGTTCTCGCTTAGGCGCAGACGACGTTGATTCATAATCGCGCCTTGGCCTTTACTGGCCGAAAACATCTCGTCGCGGACAGGGTCATACACCACACCATGGTAGGTCACACCACGAAACTGTGCTGCAATCGAAATACAAAAGTGTGGCAAGCCATGCACAAAATTCTGCGTGCCATCGAGCGGGTCAATCACCCAGCACCAATCGGCGTCTTCGCCTTGGCCTTCTTGCATACCAAACTCTTCGCCCAAAAAGCTGTGCTTGGGATAGGCTTTTTTCAGCGTGGCAATCAACAGCTCTTCGGCATAACGATCCAGCGTTGTGACTGGGCCATCAATGCCGTCAATACCTTTGCTCGACACTTGCAAGTCAAGCTTGTGACGGTTTTGGTGGGCCTTTAACAGCTCCGCACCGACTTTTTCTGCAGCTTTCGCCGCCATTACGACCATCGGTTCCATTATTCACCCGCCATCAGGATCTACGAAAAAGGGCGCTATTCTAGCAAAAAACACCCGTCACCGCCTGTCTACTGTCGTATTCAGGCCAAATTCATCCATGTTGCTACAGATTGGGCAATACCTGCCGCATCCAAACCACACTCAGCCAGCATTGCCGCATGCGCCGCATGCGGCAAAAACATATCGGGCAAGCCTAAATTCATGACTGGCACGGACAGGCTCATTTGGTTTAAGGCTTCATTGACTGCACTGCCCGCACCGGCCATCACGGCATGCTCTTCGAGAGTCACTAAGGCAACACCCTGCACTGCCAACTGCCTTAAGCACGCGGTATCTAATGGCTTAATAAAGCGCATATTGATCACTCGAACACCCAAAGCTGCGTTCGCTAATCGCTCAGCCGCTGCCAACGCGGGCATCACCAGACTACCAAAGGCCAATAACGCCACTTGATGCGGTGCGGCGGGCTGTAGGTGCAAGAGTGGCTCGGCCTGACCTAGTGGCAACACACTTAAGGTTTGATCAATATGACTGCCACAGCCTGTCCCGCGCGGATAACGCACCGCGGCTGGGCCTGCATGCAGATAAGCAGTGTGCAACATTTGTCGGCATTCGTTTTCGTCTTTTGGGGCCATTAAGACCAAATGCGGCAAGGTGCGCATAAACGCATAGTCAAACGCCCCTGCATGGGTTGGCCCATCTTCACCGACCAACCCTGCGCGATCAATGCCAAAGGTAACATCCAAATTTTGCAACGCAATGTCATGCACCAACTGATCATAGCCACGTTGCAAAAAGGTCGAGTAAATCGCCACCACTGGCTTAAGCCCTTCACAGGCCATTCCTGCGGCCAAGGTCAAAGCATGTTGTTCGGCAATCGCCACATCAAAAAAACGCTCCGGATAATGCTGGGCAAAGCTCACCATGCCAGAGCCTTCACACATGGCGGGAGTAATTGCCAACAGGCGGTTATCTTGCGCGGCTTCATCGCAGAGCCACTGACCAAACACGTCTGAATATTTTTGTGGTTTGGGTGCGTCTATGGATAACGTCGAGGTCGTCTTGGTATGTGCCGATAATTTGCCAATCGCATGGTAGCCAATCGGATCAAGCTCAGCAGGCGCAAACCCTTTGCCTTTGGTGGTATAGACATGCAGCAAGCGCGGGCCTTTACGGTCTTTTAGCAGCGCTAACACGCGAACCAACTCTGGCAAATCATGCCCATCAAACGGGCCAAAATACTCAAAACCAATCGCTTTAAAGATATTTTCGGCACAATCTGGCGCGGCTTTACGCGCTTTAAATTGCATATCGGGTCGCGGCTGCATGATCGGCTCGCCAGCATCGCTAACACCGACCTGAAAACCACTTTGCCACAGCGCAGCCAAATGCCGTGAGAAGCCACCAATACTGCACGAGATCGACATATCGTTGTCGTTGAGCACCACCAGCAGATCGGCTTGATGATGGACCGCGTCGTTCATGGCTTCAAAGGCCATGCCAGCGGTCATTGCGCCATCGCCAATCACACAGGCCACACGACGGTTATCGTGCTGATAGCGTAAGGCCAGCGCCATGCCCAATGCCGCCGAAATCGACGTCGACGAATGACCTACGCCAAAGGTGTCAAACTCGGACTCTTCGCGGGTTGGAAATGCGGTCAAGCCATCTTGACTACGAATGCTGGTGAGTTGCTCGCGCCGTCCGGTCAGCGCTTTGTGGGCATAGGCTTGATGGCCGACATCCCAGACCAAACGATCACGCGGCGTATCTAAGGCGTGATGCAAAGCCACGGTCAGTTCGACCACGCCTAAGTTGGCACCAAAGTGTCCACCACTTTGGCCTGCGGCATACAAAAGATACAGCCGAAGTTGATCCGCCACTTGTTGGAGCTGTGGCACGGACAACGATTTCAATTGATCAGGATGATCAATGCCATCGAGCAACGGAGTAAGCGGACGAGTAACAGGGATTTCGTGATGCATCATGTGCCTTATAAGCCTGAGCTGACCTACAGCTTGGGGTACGGGGCCAATTGGCCGAGCGGCGCCCCCCGAAGGATGGACAGGCCACACGGGTGAATCCTACCATTTGCCGCGCCCTTGGCCTAGCTCTTGGCGTTTGAGAGTCCTGTAAACGCACTGTTTAGCAAACGACACATGCGCAAGCAAGCATCTTGGGTATACTGTCCGCCTTCCTATTATGTGGTTTTTGGAGCGTGTGGTGCCCTTTGAATTCGTGGCCTCATCCAAACTGCCGACTCGTCACGGCGATTTTGACATCTCTGTGTTTGAAGACAGCGACACTGGCGAAGAACATGTCGCACTGTCGTTAGGCTTACCCAATACAGATCAACTCCCCGTTTTGGTACGCCTGCATTCTGAATGCTTAACCGGCGATGCCTTTGGCTCGTTGCGCTGTGATTGCGGCCCACAATTGGACGCAACGCTGGCGCTAATTCAGCATACGGGTGTCGGTGCATTGCTGTATTTGCGCCAAGAAGGTCGTGGGATTGGTTTGCCTAACAAGATCCGTGCCTATGCCTTACAAGACCAAGGCCATGACACCTTGGATGCCAATTTAATGCTCGGCTTGCCTGCCGATGCACGCACCTACGAGATGTGCCAAACCATGCTGGCGCATTTGGGGATTCGGCAAGTCCGCCTGATCACCAACAATCCTGCCAAACGCGATGCACTAGAGCAGATGGGTGTGCATGTGGTCGAACGCGTGCCGCTACATGTGGGACTTAACCCACACAATACCGGCTATCTGGCCACCAAGCGTACGCGTATGGGTCATATCGAGTAAGCGCTTTTTTTGCTGCCTGAACATAAACCAACCACCAATCCCATATTTTTTTATGGGATTGGCGTATGATAGCGCGCAACGTCTAACCGTGCTGCTGTGGAGCTTGCGATGTCTGATTTTCCTCAACACGCTGATATTGAGCGCGTCCGCGAATTTTTGTTGGATTTACAAGATCGTATCTGTGCGGCATTAGAAGCCGAAGAGCATGCAGGCGGCGGAACAGCCCGCTTTGAGCCTGATCTTTGGCAACGTCCAGAAGGTGGTGGCGGTCGCTCCTGTGTGCTGCAAAACGGTACAGTGATCGAAAAAGGCGGCGTGATGTTTTCGCATATTCAAGTCAAGCACTTGCCTGCCTCGGCCACTGCCAGACACCCACAAATTGAAGGTGCAACCGCACAAGCACTCGGTTTGTCGTTGGTCATTCATCCCAAAAATCCGAACGTACCAACCTCACACGCCAATATTCGCTTATTTGTGGCCCATAAAGACGGCATGGACCCGATCTGGTGGATGGGGGGCGGTTTTGATTTAACCCCGTACTACCCTGTCGATGCCGACTGTGTGCATTGGCATACCGTCGCACGCGATTTGTGCGCGCCGTTTGGCGAGACGGTGTATGCCGATTACAAAAAATGGTGTGACGATTATTTTTATCTCAAGCATCGCGATGAGCAGCGCGGCATTGGTGGGTTGTTTTACGACGACCTCAACGCATGGGGTTTTGAGCGTTGTTTTGAGTTTATGCAGGCCGTGGGTAATGGCTATCTGGCCGCTTATTTGCCGATTGTGCAACAGCGCCGGATACAAAGTTACAGTGAATCTCAACGTGAATTCCAACTGTATCGACGGGGTCGTTACGTGGAATATAACTTGGTCTATGATCGTGGCACGTTATTTGGTCTACAGACTGGCGGACGTATCGAATCGATTCTGGTCAGCCTGCCCAACTTGGTCAGCTGGCACTACCGACCAGAGTGGGCAGATGGCACACCTGAAGCACGATTAGCCGAGCATTATCTCAAGCCACGCGATTGGCTGGCTTGATCACCAACAAGGATAGGCCTGCTGTATGAAACACTTTGCTGTCATTGGCAACCCAATTGCGCATAGTCGCTCGCCAGATATCCATCGGGCCTTTGCCACACAAACGGGTGTTGCCTTGCAATACGAAAAACTGCTTGCACCCATGTCTGGCTTTAAATGCATGGTTGAAGCGTTTTTTGCTGGCGGCGGTGATGGCATGAACGTCACTGTGCCCTTTAAAGAAGATGCCTACTTGTTTGCCGAAGTGTTGACGGAGCGCGCGCAAGCCGCAGGTGCCGTCAATACGCTGTGGATGAAAGATGGCTTAATTCATGGTGACAACACTGACGGTGCAGGACTGGTCAATGCGATTAGCGATTTGGGCTGGTCTTTTGCTCAAGCACGCGTGCTGATTTTGGGTGCAGGTGGGGCCACGCGGGGGGTAATTTTGCCGCTCATCCAAGCCGGTGTACGTGAAATCATGATCGCCAACCGCACCGTCAGTCGTGCGCAGCAGTTAATCGAAGACATGGCGGTGTTTGGTCATCAACAGCGACTCTCGGCCAGTAGCCTTTTATCGCTGTCGGGGCATTTTGATATCATCATTAATGCCACTTCCGCCAGCCTGTCTGGTGATGATCTGAATCTACCCAAAGACTTAAGCTTTGATTACGCGTATGAAATGGCATACGGCAAGCCCTCACACTTTTTAGACCAAGCGCGTGCGCGTGGTGCTGTTACCGCCGAAGGTATGGGCATGCTGGCGGGACAAGCAGCCGAATCGTTTTTGGTCTGGAATGGCGTCAAACCATCGACCGAAGGCTTTTGATCGGCTAATGACGTCAGCGGTGGAGCATCTTGTTGGATGCTTCACGCTTGTTTCTGATCTAGTGCACGCATGAGTTGGCTATGGCTGGGTCGAATCGGCTGACGCGCCACAAAAAAAGCCAAATAACCAATCTGATATACCTCGACCTCGTCAAAATAGCGGGCCAAACCCGCCTGCAAACTATCTAAAGTATCGTTACGATTATTAAAAAAACCGGCATCCAACCATTTCTGGCTGGCTTTTTGGGCAGTCGCCGACATCTCGGGATAAATACCCAACACCGTCGAACCAAACAAAATACCATCACTACCCAATCGATCTGCCAAACGGCCAAATAACCCTATCCGCTCTTGATCACTGCCAGATAGGGCATGAAAAACCAAATTTATGCCAATAGAGGCATAACGCGGCAACACGGGCCATTGTCGTTGCATAACATCCTGCACCACCACAGTAGGCTGATAACGCGATAAGCGCCGCCTTGCATGGGCCAACACATGTGGATTGCAATCCAATAAGGTCAAGGTTGGCGTGAGGGTGGGAAATACCCCGTGTTGTAACAAATACCCTGTCCCAACACCCACTTCTAAATGCCGATGGGACAAATAAGTGCTGTATAACCGTAATAAATGCGGCGTCGGACAACGCCAGATCAACGTGACTGATAAGCGCATGATCAGCATGTCATAGGCTTCAAGCATTAACGGTGAATAGCCTTTTGCACTAGACGGTAGCTGATGTCGAGGTTGTAGCACAATATTCAGATCATCCTGATCCTGAGTATCCGTCATAGGTGACGCCCTCATACCTCTTACTCCTTGATGTCATAGCCTTGTTCATTTGCTGGTCTGACAGAGGTTTTTCTACGTTTAACCAATGTAGACCACGCCAACATCCCACACAATGACGCTTGACCCGATATCCGATCACGTCATCCATCTGAGAGATTCATGACATGCCAGCATATAAAGCCCCGTTACGCGATACACGCTTTTTGATGAATGAAGTTTTTGACTTCAAAACTCACTACACCAGCCTGTCCAACGGCGAAAATGTTGACAGCGAAACTGTCGACATGATTTTAGACGGTGTGGCTGACTTTTGTGAAAACGAATTGTCACCAATCTATCAATCTGGTGATGACGAAGGTTGTCATTTTGATAACGGCGTCGTTACCACGCCTAAAGGCTACAAAGAAGCCTACGACAATTACGTTGCACTGGGCATGCAAAGCCTGTCTTACCCCGAAAAATTCGGTGGTCAAGGCATGCCAATGTCACTCAACTTGATCAAAAACGAAATGATGGCCACCGCAAACTGGTCATTCACCATGTATCCGGGTTTGTCAGTTGGTTGCATGAACACCATCATGCAATACGGCGACGAAGCCCAACAAGACATGTATATGCCACCACTGGTCGAAGGCCGTTGGGGCGGTACCATGTGTTTGACCGAACCACAATGCGGTACTGACTTGGGTCAGGTCAAAACCCGTGTCGAGCCACAAGGCGATGGTACCTTTAAAATGTACGGCACCAAGATCTTCATCTCTAGCGGTGAGCATGATCTGACCGAAAACATCATCCACATCGTGTTGGCACGCCTCCCAGATGCGCCTAAAGGCACACGCGGGATTACCTTGTTCATCGTGCCAAAATTCTTGATTAACGAAGACGGTACACTAGGCGAGCGCAATGGCGTGGCCTGTGGTTCGCTTGAACACAAAATGGGTATCAAAGCCTCTGCCACTTGCGTCATGAACTTTGACGGCGCAACGGCATACCAAATCGGGCCAGACAACAAAGGTCTAGAGTGCATGTTCACCTTTATGAACACTGCGCGTATCGGTACTGCAATCCAAGGTATTGCCCACGCCGAACTGTCCTACCAAGGTGCCCTGCCATACGCCAAAGATCGTATGTCGATGCGCGCCCTGTCTGGCAAAAAAGATCCGGACAAAGTGGCTGATGCGATCATTCATCATGCTGACGTTCGTCGTCTGCTGTTGACCCAAAAAGCAGTTGCCGAAGGTGGCCGCGCGATGATTTATTACGCCGCGACCCTTGCCGACAAAATGACCGATGGCGTACTCAAAGGCGACCAAGCCGAATACGACTTCTGGGACGACAAACTGGGCTTCTACACCCCAATCATGAAAGGCTTCCTGACTGAACTGGGCCTAGAAGCAGCTAACCTTGGTATGCAAGTGTACGGCGGCCACGGCTACATCAAAGAGTGGGGCATGGAGCAAATCGCACGTGATGCGCGTATTGCGACGTTGTACGAAGGCACCACGGGTATCCAAGCACTTGACCTGTTGGGTCGTAAAGTCTTGCTCGGCACCAAAGGCAAGATCGTCCGTGACTACACCACCGAGATCCTAAAATTCTGTGGTAAGCATGCACGTAACAAGCAAATGCGTCGTTTTATCTGGGACTTGACCAAAATCTGCGCCCAGTGGAACACCTTGACCATTCGCTTAATGCTGATGGCTCGCAAAGACCGTGACATCGTTTCGGCAGCATGTAACGATTTCTTGATGTACTCAGGCTACGCGATGATGGCGTACTTCTGGGCGCAAATGGCAGCCGTCGCTTTGGACAAACTCGAAAACGGTGGCAACGATGCACCAGAGTTCTACAAAGCCAAAATCCAAACCGCCGAATTCTACTTTGACCGTCTGTTGCCACGTGCAAGCGGCCATGCAGAATCGATGGTTAACCCATCTAAGTCATTGATGCAGATGGATGCAGAACACTTTGCATTCAACTAAGTGCATGCTGGGCTAATCACTAGCCACAGATGACTAAAAAAGAGGCTTCGGCCTCTTTTTTTTGGTATTTTTTAAGCCATTACAGACCAAAAGTACGGATATTTTTCAAAAAAAAATCAGCTCCTATGCCTATTAGCGTGGCACTTTTTACTAGATGGGTTATGGTTAAAACAGGCTCAATTTATTGAGTTAAATAAATTTAATACTCAATCGACACTAGCACAAGATACCACTTTACATCCGTGGGCTGGCTTGACGCTGATCATGATAGGCAGATGGTGCGCTTTCTGCGGCATCCATAGACTGCAAACGGCGCACATCATCGGCACGTTGGGCGACAGGGCCAAGCGTCTCGATGGTATTGACTTGTGTATCAGACGAGACAGCCGCAGGCTGACCCACTCGCTCGGTGGTAGCCGATTGATTCACCTCTGACGGCCGAAAATCACAGCCCCACAACCCAATCATTAGCGCGCTGAGTATAACCATCAGTGGTGCTTGTCTGGTGCTGTTCATTTGCATTGCCACTCCTCTATCCGGTTGGACATCGACGCTTGGTGGACGCTTGATGAGTGCCGCTAAACGATCAAAACCATACGTCAATCTGTTAGGGCCCAACATATTAAAAAGAACGTAAAATCAAAAAAACTAATCATCATGAATCACGTTGAATATCTGAGCCTACAGTAGATATGGCGTACTTTTATTCAATTACGAGTCGGCTGTTACCTGATCACTATACTTGTTGCAAAGCACCCTTAAACAAAATGCATACTGTTGCATAGCACGCACCAAAACCACCTAACAGCATGGCCTGATCTGGCATATCCTTGTTGTATCGGCGCACATTGACCCCATCTTTAATAGTTGAGGCCACGTGAAAACCACCGCCGCCTAACTTTTTTTGTCAGCCATGAGGATCAACAGATGACTGCCCTTGTACGTTCACGTCAACGTCGAATGATTGCCGGAGTCATGGGAGGAATTGCGGAGCATTACGGTTGGAACGCCAACTTACTGCGGCTGATCTTTGTCATTGTCTCGACACTCAGTGCAGCCGTGCCTGGTATTTTGATTTATTTGATCTTGTGGATGCTGATGCCAAACGCTAACGCGCGTCCATCGCAGTATTAATAATTTGGCATATAATGTGGTGATTTTTTGCGCTGGTGGCACGGCCTAACAGATCAATCATCAGTCCCCGTTGTCCGGCATCTTGTGCCGGACTTTTTTATGCGCGGGCTTAAACGTTAGTTGGGCTGGCTGCCCAATGCCTGACGATAACGCTCAACGTCTAAACCACACAATAAGACACCTTCGCCTTGTACGATGGGCCGCTTGATCATGCTGGGTTGCGCCTGCATCAAGGCCATTGCACCGATGGTGGTTTCGGCTTGGTTTTTTTGTTCATCCGTCAGTTTGCGCCATGTTGTTCCGCGTTTATTAAGCACGGTATCAAGTCCCAGTTGCTCAATCCACAGCGCCAAGGTTTGCGCATCAATGGCTTGTTTTTTGTAGTCATGAAACTGATAGGCAATGCCTAGCTCATCCAACAAGGCAAATGCTTTTTTCATGCTGTCGCAGGCTTTGATGCCATAGATGGTTAACATTACAATCTCTCTTCTCTAAGGAACTCACCGACTAGCTCATAACAGGTCCTGAATGATTTGTTGGTGCCACATATGCGTGCGCAATCTGTGCATATAACTGCTCAATCCGATGGATGTCATAAGCATTTTGTAGGGCCAATCGTGCATCATCGCGCACCCGTGCGGCTTCTGCCATCACCTCATGTTGATCGGCCTGAGTCATGACCGGTTGATGATACAGATAGCTCAATAGACGCAGCATGCTTTGTAGACAGCTCACATCACCACTACAATAACGACGATAACTGACCATCACCTGATATAACAACTCGGTATGCGCAATGCCTTTCATGCATATCCACGTCTGATCTACGATCTGACCTGCTAAATCAGACTTATCCGACTGAGCAGGCACACCCCAATAGAGATCTGGCGAACATTGTACTCGCTGGGCAAATAGCTCGGTCAGCACCTCTAATGTGGATACCGCGGTCATTGGGTCATTAATACCCGGTGACATGGCCCGTACACCAATCTCGGCCAATTGTTGAAAACCAGCCAAATGATTATCTGACAGCGCCTCACGCTCATCTCGACTAAAATAAAAACAACTACGCAGCTCGTCCAACACGCTATCGGCTAAGGGTCGGCTCGATTCGAGTAACAGCGTTTGCGCCAACACAAACTGCCCTCGAAACGGATGGACCTCAATTTTGACCTGATGTTTTTGGCATAACGCCAGCAGGCGCTGCTGATCAATCGACCCCAAATAACCTGTCTGAGTACTGACACAACCATACCAAGCAGTGGTACGAATAAACGCCACACGTGCCTGTGCCGGATCAAGGCTATTGTCAACTAACGCGTCAAGCTGCTGCACCGTATCGGCACGCAACTGGGTCAAAATACTATCAACCCGAATAGAACGCGAGATCGAATCAATAAAATAAATAAACGCAAAAAAACAGAGCGAACTTAAACCAACACCTACCCAAACGGCCAAATTAATATCAATCGGATCAACCTGATCTGGCTTGATGGCAATGGTCACTATCACATCATAAAACACCGCTGCCAAATACAGGCCCAAAATCAACTGATGCTTTTTGACCCCTGTTAGCGATGGCAATACACGCGGCGAAAACCGATTGGCCGCTTGGTTCAGCAATAACATCACCATCGAAAAACTAAACACCATCATCGACAGCACTGACCCTGCCAAAAATGTCATCAGGCCACTCATGGTGTCTTGTTCAGGCACAGCAAAGATCGGCAGTTTAAGCCGCAAATAATCCGAGACATTGAGCACAGTGCTGTCAAAGTAAATCACCGCCACTGCCAAGCCCACACCCAGCAAGCCCAGCACTGCCGGATAGAACGCAATACTCTGAGTAATGCGCTGAAACCAGTGCTTAAGCGGTAAAAGAAGGTAAGGTTTAAGCATGTGACCTCATACAGAACAAAAAACAATTGGGTTGCCAATCACGCTAACCTGACTCCAGCCCAAACAACCAGTGTTGATACGTTGTGTTTGCATCCAAACCACAGCTAACAAATCCCCCCCAAACACAAGCGACCAGCGTAAAATCAACCACGTCCTGAGGAACACTCGTATGCCCCGCAATAAACGCCTGCAAGACCGTGACGAAAAACGCAAAGAAATTATTGATGCTGCGCAACAGCTTTTTTTGCAGGACGGCTATGACGCCACTGCCATGAGCAAACTGGCACAGGCTGCTGGCATTGCACCCAATACGATTTATTGGTACTTCAAGGACAAAGATGACGTGTTGGTGGCGGTTTTAACGGCCGAACTGAGCACTCGTATGACCGCCTATCTTGAGCAAACCTTTGCCTCTCCAGCCGAACGCTTACTCTGGGTTATGCAACAGCTTGAGCAAACTGGCAAGCTGGTCAGTGTGGTTCATGCGCGACTAGCGCTGTCACCGGCCATTGATGCGTGGCATCAGCGTTTTCATGATTTGATTGATGGGCTAATGGATTTAGAACTCCAGCAACTGGGTATTCCAAACGAGCATCAAAATGCGCTTAAGCATATTTGGACCTTTAGTATTGAAGGTGTCTTGGTTCACGCACTGTCAGACGCACAAAAAACGGCCATTTGTGAGGCACTACTGCATCTGCACTAACGACTGATTCACACCGTTCGAGCGGTTAGTGATTGCACCCTTGGCTAAGTTACGCTATTTTCTTGAATAACATTCAAGAAAGACAAATGGAACACCCCATGAACGCAACTCCCGTCCCGACTACACCGCCGCTGCACTCAAGTTTTGTTTCTCGGGGCATGCTGTGTGCGGCCACCTTGCACTATCCGCAGACTGACAGCACCAGCCCACTACCGGCAATTTTGATTATTCATGGCTGGGGCGGTGTGCAAGACGCACTCACCACACCATTTTATGCGGCCTTTAATGCACTAGGCTTTGCCGTGATGACCTTTGACTACCCCACATGGGGTGACAGCCAAGGCTTGCCGCGCAATCAGATTAATCCGTGGCAACGGGTACGCGATGCCGATGCTGCGTTGGCTCACCTCAAAAGCCAGCTTCAGATTGACCCGCGCCGCATTGTGCTGTGGGGCACGTCTTTTGGGGGTGGGCATGCTGTTGAACTGGCCGCAGAACACCCCTCATTGCTAGGTGCGATTGCGCAAGTCCCCATGCTAGATGGCCGCGATGCTTTGCTGGCAATGCCGCTGATGCAGATGTCCAAAATTTTTGCTCATGCACTGAAAGACTTAGCCCCTTTTACTGCGCCAGTTTATATTCCGGTGGTTGCACCTGAAGGTCAATTTGCCACCATGAATCGTGACAATGCTTACGATGTTCTGATGCGTGGTATTGCGCAAGCAGGTGTATCAAATCCCGACCGCTATGACAATCGAGTCACGGCTCGCTCTATTTTAACGATTGGCGTGTATCGGCCATTCAAAAAGCTCAAAAAAATCAAAGTCCCCACCTTATTGATTGGCGGTATGCGTGATAGCGTTGCGCCCTTTTCGGCACAAAAAATTGATCGTTGGAATAATCCTTATTTGCAATATAAAACACTTGATGCTGATCATTTTGAACCTTATTTTGAGCCTGCGTTAAGCGTTAATTTGCGCTATCAGTTGGAATTTTTAAATAGCTTGATCAAGGCTTAAAGCCACAAAAAAACCCTCGATAGCGAGGGTTTTGTGATCACAGCACCAGCACCTAACCCATTACTGTTGCTGTTTTTCGTACTCAGCAACCGTATCTTGACTAGAAATCACTGCCGCTTGCTGTGCTTTGGCCTCGGCTTGTTTGGCCATTTGGGTGATTTGGGCATGTTCTGGGGATGGCGCAGGCATATCGGGCTGCTGCATTCGCTGATACGCAAACACGCCGCCAATAACGACTAGGGCGATCCAAAACCATTTCATATTGTGTGCCTATTTTTGGGCGGTATGCTGGCCTGTAGGTTGGCATTAAAGCAAGGGCTTGTCTTGCAGATTGATCAAGGACGGCTAGACACATTTGTCCGTTGATCAGTCGTATTTACAGCCCCAATCAATCTTAATCAAAATAACGAATTAAGCGCTCGACCCAACTGCGTAAGCCAACAATATCCATAATCAAATCAAACGCACCCGATGCTGGCGAGTAATCCCCATCCATCCGGCTTAGAATCTGGCTCGTGTCATATAGCAACCAACCGATAAACACAGCCGTCCCCACCATGCCAAGCAACAGGCTTAAAAAACTGACATTGATAAACAGCAATAACAGGCTACCGCCTACCAAGAACCAAAAGCCGTAGCCCAATTTACTCGACAAAAAACTAAAGTCTCGACCCGAGTAAAAAACATACGCCGTCACACCCGCAAACACCAACACACTGAGCAATGCTGAAGTGATAAACAAGCCTGCATTGGCCCGTGCCAATTGCCCAAAAAACAACCCTGTGATCAGAATAAATACAGGAAAAACAACTTTGATTGGCTGGCGCAAACCAAAAAATCCACACGCAATCCACAGCAGCGAATCAATTAAACCGAGCGGCCAACGCAAGGATTGCGGCAGCACAAAATAAGAAAACAGACCTAATACCAACAAACTGCTTAAGCCCATCAAAAAGATCAGGTAGCTCTGTTGAATAAAGGCCAATTGCGATGGCGAAAAATCTCTTGGTAAAGCAATCATCTATCATCATCCTAAGTTTTTTTTACTGACTCATGTCAGGTCGCAGTAGCATGCCATTATCAATGCTCACTCACAATTTATTTTAAAGCCTACGCGGCGTATCCAACGCTAAGCAGTGGCTCAAAAAACACTGAGCAAAAAATCCAGATTGGCCGACTTAAACGCTTTTTGCCCTCATCCCCTCACCCCGACTATACTGTCAGTCATTTTTTCCAACATTTGCACGGACTGCCATGAGCAAGGCCATCTCTAATCTGACCTTTCAAGAGTTAATTCTCGCGCTGCAACGCTTCTGGGCCGAACAAGGCTGCGTGGTGCTGCAACCTTACGATATGGAAATGGGCGCAGGCACATTCCACACCGCCACCTTTTTGCGCGCCCTCGGCCCTGAAACGTGGAACGCCGCCTATGTGCAGCCGTCGCGCCGCCCCAAAGATGGCCGTTATGGCGAAAACCCCAACCGTTTGCAGCATTACTATCAGTTTCAGGTGGTGCTCAAGCCTAATCCGGCCAACATCCAACAACTGTATCTGGACTCGCTGCAAGCCATTGGCATTGACACCCTGACCCACGATATCCGCTTTGTCGAAGACAACTGGGAGTCGCCAACGCTGGGTGCGTGGGGTTTGGGCTGGGACGTCTGGCTCAACGGCATGGAAGTCACCCAGTTCACTTATTTTCAGCAGGTCGGTGGCCTTGAATGCTATCCGGTTACGGGCGAAATCACCTATGGCCTTGAGCGTCTGGCGATGTATTTGCAGGGCGTCGATTCGGTATATGACTTGGTCTGGACGCGTGGTCAGTTTGGCACCGTGACCTATGGCGATGTGTTCCACCAAAACGAAGTGGAGCAATCGACCTATAACTTTGAGCATGCCAACGTGCCGAAGCTGTTTGAACTGTTTGATTTTTATGAAGGTGAATCTAACAAATTGATGGAAGCCGAACTGCCTTTGCCTGCCTATGAAATGGTGGTCAAAGCCTCGCATACCTTTAACTTGCTGGATGCCCGTGGTGCGATCTCGGTGACTGAGCGTCAGCGTTATATCTTGCGGGTACGTCAATTGGCCCGTGCGATTGCGCAAAGCTACGTCAATGCCCGCGCCAAGCTGGGTTTCCCAATGGCCGAACCCGCCTTGCGTGACGAAGTGCTGGCACAAATCAAATCCCAAGCCGAAAGCGATGCCCTAAAAAACAACGCTGAACAAAAGCAATCTGAAAAACAGCACGCAGCACAGGAGGCCAAATAATGTCTCAACATACCGTCTTGTTTGAATTGGGCTGCGAAGAACTGCCACCCAAAAGCCTGAAAACCCTGCGTGATGCGCTCAAAAGCGAGCTGCAAAACCGTTTAACCGCTGCGGGTCTGTCGCATGGTGTGATTCATGCCTATGCCGCGCCACGTCGTTTGGCCTTATTGATTGAGAATATCGACGGCCACCAAGCCGACCGGATGGACGAAAAACGCGGCCCTGCGGCAGTGGCAGGGTTTGATGATGACGGCAACCCGACCAAAGCCCTGCAAGGCTTTATGCGTGGTGCAGGCATCACCGTTGATCAGCTAGAACGCATTGACACACCCAAAGGCGAATGGCTGGTGTATCGCAAAACCATTCAAGGCCAATCGCTAGACGAATTGCTACCTGCCATGCTGCAAGACGCATTGAATGCGCTGCCAATTGCCAAACGCATGCGCTCGGCGGCCAGTCGTACCGAGTTTGTCCGTCCGGTGCAGTGGGTAGTATTGATGAAGGATGATCAAATCATCCCTGCCACCATTCAAGACTTTGCCGCCAGCAACCAAACCTATGGTCATCGCTTTCACGCGCCTGCCGCCATTACTTTGGCGCACGCGAACGATTATTTAAGCGCCCTCAAAGCTGCCTATGTGCTGGCCGATTTTGATGCCCGTCAAGCGGTGATTGATCAACAGGTCGAAGCCTTGGCCGATGAAGTCAACGCGCGAGCCTTGATGCCTGCCGACCTGCGCGATGAAGTCACCAGCTTGGTTGAATGGCCGGTTGCCTTGCGTGCCAGCTTTGAAGCGCGCTTTTTGCATGTACCGCAAGAAGCCTTGATTTCGACCATGCAGGACAACCAAAAATACTTCTGCTTGGTCGATCATGACGGTAAATTGCAGCCGTATTTTATTACCGTCTCCAACATCGAAAGCCGCGATCCGGCCCAGATTATTGAAGGTAACGAAAAAGTCGTGCGTCCACGTTTGACCGATGCCGAGTTCTTTTTTAAACAAGACCAAAAGCAGCCGTTGTTTTCTCGCCAAGACAAACTGCAAAACATGGTGTTTCAGGCTCAGCTTGGCACGCTATGGGACAAGGCCGAACGTGTCGCCAAACTCGCAGCATTTATTGCCGCTCAAGTGGGCGCAGATGTCGAGCAAGTCACCCGCGCGGCCCTACTCGCCAAGTGCGATTTGGCCTCCGAGATGGTCGGCGAATTCCCTGAACTACAAGGCATTGCCGGTAGCTACTATGCCGCGCTAGAAGGCGAACCGCGCGAAGTGTCTGAAGCCATCCGTGAGCAATATCTGCCCCGTTTTGCTGGTGATGTGCTGCCGCAAACTCAGACTGGATTTTGTGTGGCATTGGCCGACCGTCTGGACACTTTGGCGGGTATTTTTGGCATTAACCAACCGCCAACCGGCAACAAAGACCCGTTCAGCCTACGCCGTGCTGCGATTGGTATTTTGCGTTTATTGATCGAAAAAGACGTAGCTCTACCGCTCAACGCCTTAATCGGTACTGCGCTGCAAAACTACGGCACACGCATTGCTAACCCAATGAAAACCCTTAAGGATGCCGCAGACTTTTTGCAAGGCCGTTATCGTGCCATGTACGAAGATCAAGGCATGCCAGTCGATGTGATCATGGCGGTACAAGCCTTGGGCGTTGATTCGCCGCTGGATTTTGACAAGCGCATCCGTGCTGTACAGCACTTCCGCGCCTTGCCCGAAGCCACCGCCTTGGCCGCTGCCAACAAGCGTGTAGCGAATATTCTGGCAAAAGAAACCTTTGAGGCGGGTGCAGTGGATGCCAGCTTGTTGATTGAGCCTGCCGAACGTGCGTTGTATGACGTGCTGGAAGGCTTGCAGCCACAGGTTGAGCCGCTGTTGGCGGCGCGCGATTACACCCCTGCGTTGTCTAAGCTATCGGCTTTGCGTGATCCGATTGATCGCTTTTTTGATGGCGTGATGGTCAACAGTGACGATGCGGCACTTAAATTGAACCGTGTGCGCTTGCTGGCGCGTTTGCGTGGGCTGTTTATGAGTGTGGCGGATGTGAGTGTGTTGCAGGGTTAGTTGCAGCTAAAACCAAACAGAGATGGGTAACGACATGTTGCCCATCTCTTGATCAATCTAATTATTGTAGCTACATTAATGATAGACATTGAATTTGATCCCGTTAAAGATCAGAGTAATCAACTTAAGCATGGTCTCTCGTTAGCCCTTGCAACCATGCTCGATTGGGATGCTGCGCTCGTTTGGTTAGATGATCGTTTTGATGATGCCGAATATCGCATGATCGCACTCGCGCCAGACATGCAAACCGTGTACTACGTGGCCTTTGTGGATTTGGATGAGCGCTATCGCATCATTAGTTTGCGCAAGGCGACTCGACAAGAGGTGCTTTATTATGTCCAACAGTATGAATAAACCAAACATTTTGATTCCAACCGAGGCCGAAGACCAAGCCTTACACGCCGCTGCATTGGCTGACCCTGATGCACAACCGTTGACGATGGCGCAACTGGCACAGATGCAGCCATTGCACGCTGTGCGCGGCAGACCAAAGTCCGCTAGCAGTAAGCAGTTGGTGTCTGTGCGTTATAGTCCTGAAGTTTTGGATTATTTTAAATCAACGGGTTCAGGATGGCAGGCACGGATGGATGAAGTATTGCTGGGTTATGTTCGTGCGCATAAAATATCTTAAAACCTTAGATCAGATATGCGCCAACTCGCCCTCACCCACAAAAAACTCCGCAACATCCCCCGCCGTAAGCGGGCTTTGGCGCGTTGGTCTGCGAGTTTTGCAGGGCTGGTTTTTGCGCAGCAAGACGGCGAGCGCTACACGCATTGGAAAATCCCCGTCCATCTGCACATGGTCGAAGGCACGCAAACCACGCCAGAATTACAAGCATTTTGCGTGCAGCAACTGATTGTCACCGCTCAACATTTAATAGATGCCGCCGCGATTGAGCCAGCGCTCAGTGATTACCGCGTAGCGTGTTTAATCATCTGGCCTTACTTGCATCAAAGTGAAGTGACGATTTTTTATGACCCTGACTATTATCAGGGTTTTATCAATACCAAAACCCCACTCCCACGATCCGAACTCAGTCGTCAGCTTGCTCTTGATATTCCAGCGCATTGGCCGGTGTGTGGCGTCGATGTGACTCAGCCGGATGATGAGCAAGCGGTGACGTGGTGGGTGATCGGCTAATGGCGGTTTAAGGCATTTTTTACGCCGTGTTTTAAACCACTATTTATCGCCATCCCGCCCCTTGGCCGATGGAAACGCCGCCGAGCCATAACGGATCACCAGCGTGGACAGCGCAAACAACAAAGTCGCCACCGCTACCCAAATAATGCCCAGCGTCGGTTTATGGTTATGCTGAATATCGCCAATCAACAACCGTGTTAGGGCAGTAATCGCCACATAAATCAAAAAGCGCACCGGCATGTGATTGGTTTTAAAATAAATCCCAACCATCGCACCAAGTTCTAAATAAATGAATAACAGCAAAATATCGTCAATGGTCGCATGACCTTTAGACAGCATCTGGACAAAGGCCACGCCGGTTGACCAAAACACAGCAATGGCGATTAAAAACAATGCCAACACATGAAAGGTCTCCATCACCAAGTTGCCGACCGTTTCGGAAAAATGATGCAACTGCTGGTGGATTTTTTTCAGGGTGTCTAACATGGCCAGTCTCAGCAACAATCAACAGGCATTCACTGTAGCAAATCAAGCCAAAATCGCCGTTTGCATTGTTTGACATATCAGCGACTTAATCAGCAAAAAAAGCATACTGACGCAGATTGCCGGTCTGGTTTAGCCTTTTTCGATCCAACGAATACTTTGTACTCGCATCAACTCACATGCACCATCGCCGGTATCGTCACGCGATAGCGAGCTACGCCAATGCCAGCCATTAGTGCCATTGATTTCGATCAGCTCACCTTGTAGCTCAATCAAATCATCAGCTTTGACATCTTTAAGCTGGGCGGCAATGGCGGCATTGGCAGGGACTATATGCATGTTGGCGCTATGGGTTTCGATCTCGCGGCGTGGAATGGGAAACTGATCCACATGCCAGCGATACCAACGGTTGGACTGATCAACCTCAATGTGTTTGTAGATCTTGGGATCGGCCATCACGTCCCAACCGACCGCCAAATCGACTGGGGCAAACTTCGCGCCCTCATCAAGCTGATAGTCCTCGCGGCGCAGCACACGGAATTGTCCGCCATAGGTTTCTAACACGGTGATCTGATAACCATCGGCAAGCTCGGCGGCATTGGGCAGCGGCCTAAAAAACTGCATCCACATGCCGTAGGCCAGCGCGCATAGCAAGAGTAACCATACGCCACGGCTCATGTTGTTTTACTCATGCGGTGTTACTCATGATTGTCTACCTGCCTAAACCCGCCAATCTCTGATGGCTAAGGTTGCATGATCTATTTGATCGCCCAATGTAGCAAATTTGCGCGATTAGGCTGTTGGTTGCCCTGCGGATTAAGGCGTTTTTGACCTAAGGACGCCATACTATTGCATTGCTCATTGCGACAGATTGGTTTGACCATGGCCGCCTCGCCTTTTTCTGCTGTGCATACATTCTGGCTTACTAGCGCGGCCATGCTGGCTTTTGCGGCCAATTCGGTGCTTTGCCGCTTAGCACTGACCCACACATCGATAGATGCAGCCAGCTTTAGTGCCATTCGCTTGTTCTCGGCCGCCTTTATGCTGGTGCTGTTGCTACTATGGCGCGAACGTGTGCAACTGGCGGAGCAGCCCAAATGGACGCAGCACGTCTGGCGGCTATTGGCCAATCATGGTAGTTGGGCGGGTGCAACGGCGCTGTTGGTTTATGTGCTGGGGTTTTCGTATGCCTATGTCAGTATTGAGACAGCCGTTGGCGCGTTGTTGTTGTTTGGCGCGGTACAACTGACCATGCTGGGTTATGGATTACTGCAAGGCGAGCGTTGGTCAGGCCGACAACAACTGGGTTTTGCATGTGCCACGCTAGGTGTGGTGGCATTGCTCTGGCCGGTGAGCAATGCAGCAGCGCATGCTGTGACAGATACGCTATCCATGCGATTGGGTGTGCTTTGGATGATTGTGGCAGGTATTGCATGGGGTGTTTATTCTTTGCTGGGTCGTCAGTTGCTTGATCCGGTGGCGACAACGGCCAGTCACTTTGTGCGGTGCTTGCCGGTGGCAATTGGCCTGCTGTTTATCAATACAGCATGGCAATCATTGGATCTGCTTGGGGTTGGCTATGCGGTGGCATCTGGTGCTTTGGCCTCTGGCGTGGGGTATGCAATCTGGTATCGGGCGCTCAATGGCTTAAGTGCATTGCTGGCGGCATCAGTGCAATTGTCTGTGCCGATGTTAGCGGCTGTGGCAGCGGTCATCTGGCTTGATGAGTCGATGACCATACGGCTTGTGCTGGCAGGAACGGCGATTTTGTTGGGTTTGGCACTGGTGATTTTGCAACCGACAACACCATCTAAAAACAGCAACCAATAAACATCAAATAATTGTTTTATATTATTTTTAAAATACACCACATGCACGCAGGCTGTTGGCTTACGTGGCATTAAGCGCTGATTTCGGCTATGATTTGGCCACTTTTTTTGTCCTTCGATACGGCGCGCGAACCCAAATCATCGTGCAGGTTTGGTGTGGCGTCGAGCATTTGGCGTGCCTAAGCATAGGGCAACGCGTTCTTTTTTCTTATTGATCGACTGACTGCGCGGCAACAGATGATGGCGCAGAAGGATCGGCTTACAGGTTTGTTTATGTGGCAGTCCATTCAACAGCAATGGTTTTCTAATATTCGTGGCGATATGTTGTCCGGTCTTGTGGTGGGCTTGGCGCTGATTCCAGAGGCGATTGCTTTTTCGATTATTGCTGGTGTTGATCCCAAGATTGGTTTGTATGCCTCGTTTTGTATTGCGGTGGTGATCTCTTTTGTCGGTGGTCGTCCGGCGATGATTTCGGCAGCCACGGGTGCTATGGCGCTGCTGATGGTGACCTTAGTCAAGGAGCATGGCTTGCAGTATTTGCTGGCGGCGACCTTGCTGACTGGTGTGCTACAGATTTTGGCGGGCTTTTTAAAGCTTGGTTCGTTGATGCGCTTTGTGTCGCGCTCGGTGGTGACGGGGTTTGTCAACGCCTTGGCGATTTTGATCTTTATGGCTCAGCTGCCCGAATTGACCCATGTGACGTGGCATGTGTATGCCATGACGTTGGCCGGACTGGGTATTATTTATCTGTTTCCGTATGTACCAGTGATTGGCAAAATCTTGCCATCACCGCTGATTTGTATTGTGGTGATTACCGCAGTCGCACTGCTGATGGGCATTGATATCCGCACCGTGGGCGACATGGGCGCACTGCCCGATACCTTGCCTATTTTCTTGTGGCCTGATGTGCCATTGACCCTAGAGACACTCCAAATTGTATTCCCTTATGCCGCAGGTTTGGCCGCGGTAGGTTTGCTAGAATCCATGATGACCGCGACCATTGTCGATGAGATGACCGATACCGACAGTGACAAAAACCGCGAATGCAAAGGCCAAGGCATTGCCAATATTGGTTCTGGTTTATTGGGCGGTATGGCCGGTTGCGCCATGATTGGTCAGTCGGTGATTAACGTCAAATCCGGCGGGCGCACGCGCTTATCAACCTTTTGTGCGGGGATTTTTTTGCTGATTCTGGTGGTATTTTTAAGCGATTTGATCAGTATTATTCCGATGGCAGCGTTGGTCGCGGTGATGATTATGGTGTCGATTGGCACGTTTAATTGGGACTCGGTGATCAATATTCGTAACTATCCGCTGTCGAGCACGGTGGTGATGTTGGTCACGGTCAGCATTGTGGTGGCCACGCATAATTTGGCCTACGGGGTATTTGCTGGGGTATTGTTGGCGGCGTTGTTTTTTGCCAACAAAATTGGCCACTACATGGCGGTTGAATCATCCATTGCTGCCGATGGTGTGACCCGACATTATCTGGTGCGTGGACAAGTGTTTTTTAGCTCGGCCAATAAGTTTGTTGAGTCTTTTGACTTTAAAGACAGCACCCAACAGATTGTGATTGACCTGACCCATGCACACTTTTGGGATATCACGGCGGTCTCGGCATTGGACAAAGTGGTGCTCAAATTCCGCCGCTTGGGTAAAGACATCGAGATTTTGGGACTCAATCAAGCCAGCGCCACCATTATTGATCGCTTTGGCACACACCAAAACCCAGATGCCAGCTCGGATCTGATGGGCGGTCACTAAGGTATCGGTCTAGGTATGAGTATAGTTTCTAGGATGGATGGCAGACTTCGGCTGCCATCCATCACCGATTCACTGGATCGGCTAATCACTGGATGAAGCAAGCCATCCCGCAAGTTTTTTAAACAATCCAAGACAAAAATAGATCAGCATTCATGCTTTATTTTTCTAATATGTAACTGTTCTTTTCACGCTCTGATTGGCATGCTACACCACTCTGTGTTTTTCTTTTTTGCTGAGCGTTTAAGCATGTCTGCCATGTCTGAAATATTGATGATTAATCGTCTATTGCTGCTCACGCTCTTGGTGGGTTTGCTGGCGCTGAGCTTTCAAGTCTTATCGTTTTTTATTATTCCAGTGCTGTGGGCTGCGATCTTGGGCTATGTGACATGGCCAATTTATCGTCGTCTCAATCACCGCCTCAATCATCGTCGTAATCTGAGTGCTACCGTGATGCTGTTGGCGCTGATATTCACCATCGGCGTGCCGTTGTTGATCGGTGCGTTTTATCTTCAGCAAGAGGCGCGCTACCTGTACAACCATGTGCAGGTATTGATGTTAATGGGCCAGTTTGAGATCCCAGATTTTTTGCGCAAACTGCCATCAATCGGGCCACAACTACAAGACATTGTGAAGCAAATGAATGCTGATCCCACCCAAATCACCGGAGAAATTCGTGAATGGGTCCAAGCACACTTGGCCTATGGCCGCGAAATTTTTAATCAGATTTCACAAAACCTTGCCCGTGTGACCTTTGCCTTATTTACCCTGTTTTTTATCTATCGTGATGGCGAGCATATCTTGTCGCAGGTGCAATTGGCCCTGCATAAAATTTTGGGTAAGCGCTCAGAGGGCTACTTACAAGCCATCGGTCAAACCACGCGTGCGGTGGTTTATGGCATTGGCCTCACGGCGTTGGCGCAAGCCGCTTTGGCGGGTATTGGTTATGTAGTGGCTGGCGCGCCTAGTCCGGTGTTATTGACGCTGATGACGTTGCTGATCGCGCTGGTTCCATTTGGAACACCCTTTGCGTGGGGTGGCGTTGCCATATGGATGTTGATCAATGGTCAAACCATGCCAGCGATTGGCCTGATCTTGTGGGGCGTGTTTGTGGTCAGTTGGATTGACAATATTATTCGGCCAATGGTGATTTCTGGCGCAACCAAAGTGCCATTTTTGCTGATTATGTTTGGTGTACTGGGTGGTTTGGGTGCATTTGGCATGGTTGGGCTGTTTATTGGCCCTGTTATTTTGGCTGTGCTGTTGGCGGTTTGGCGAGAGTGGCTGGCACAAGTGCAATCGACCAGCACCATCTCTCTACCCAACATCCCTACAGCGCCACCGACAGATCCATCCGGCCAACCACCGACCAGTGCTTAATGCAGGGCTTTAAGAGCCTTTGAGGTAGCTTATTTCGTCTTGATCCACGGTGCTCAATGCGCTGGCATACTGCTGATCGGGCTTGCCAGCACGCACTAAACGGACATACAGGCTGTAACTCTTTGCACCATTGTGCGGCTGGGCTAGGTTATACAGATAGCTCACTGCATAGGTTGTATCCTCTGGATAGAGGCTGCTGCTCCAGTAGGTTCCCACATAATTAGGCGCGGGTAGATCAAGCGTTTGTGCCGCTGGCTTGTAGCCTTTTTTGCCCGTTTGTCCCAGTGTTTCAAGCTCGGCGAGTGTGGGCAACCGCCAGTCGCCTTGAGCATTCCAATCATTGCTGTGGGCGGCACGGACGGCTTTCCACCATGTCAGCTCTTCGGCCACACCCTCGCAATGATCGATACTCCAGACTTGGCCAATCGAGCAACGCTGCCAGATCAGCCCCGTGGCGGGGTCTTGCCATGCGCCATTTAGCGCTGGATCTGGGGTGTTTTGGCAACTACTGAGACCCAATACAGCGGTGATAAGTACGGTCGCCAAACTACAGGCGGATTGAAGTCGTATGGCCATGTTGTCATCTCGACAAGAATAGTGAAGTAGATGTTTTAACAAATTTTTTGATCTTTAAATATAGTCTGTGGTCATTTTAATCACGATTAATCTCATTCACCCAAGAATAGAATTATCATTCAACCAAAAAATACTCTAGAACAGTATTCAAATACCGCATGCCTAGTGCTGTGGTTTGTAGCCGATCTGGCTGATTCAGCAATAATTCTTGTGTTTGCAAGATTGCCAAGGCAGGCTCAAGCGTAGCTAAAGTTTGCCCTGTGCGTGTTTGATACAAATCAGCAGGCACACCATCGATTAAGCGCAAACCATTCATCATAAACTCAAAGGGTAATGCCTCAGCATTTAACTGTTGAACCTGTAAGGCAGGTGCAGGTATTTGAGCCAGATAATCACGTGGTAGACGGCTTTTTTGAAAACGCTCAATCCGATCGGGCCACGTGATTTTGCCATGTGCGCCTGCGCCAATTGCCAGATAATCGCCAAACTGCCAATAGTTCAGATTATGCCGACAGGGTTGCTCTTTGGCCCATGCCGAGACTTCGTACTGCATAAAACCCGCCGCGCGCAATACCGCCTCACCCGCGTCTTGGATGTCGGCCAACCGATCCTCATCGGGCAATATAGGCTGAGTCCGAAAGAACACCGTATTGGGTTCAATGGTCAGTTGATACCACGAGAGATGGGTTGCACCGGCATCAATCGCGGTGCGCAAATCAAACACCGCTTGCTCGACGGTTTGATCGGGCAAGCCATGCATCAAATCGACATTTAAACGCTGTACGCCTGCGGCACGCGCTGCATGAATCGCTTGCACCGCATCATGTGCAGAATGCACCCGCCCCAAGGTCTGCAACATCGCATCATCAAAGCTTTGCACCCCGAGCGAGATACGGTTGATACCTGCCGCCAAATAATCGGCAAACGGCGCATGCTCAACCGTGCCTGCATTGGCTTCTAGGGTGATTTCGCAATCATTACTAAACGAAAAATGCGCGCGCAAAGTGGCAAACAACCGCTGATAGCCCTGTGCCGAGATCAACGATGGCGTGCCACCGCCTACAAACACACTACTGATCGCCCGTCCCTGCGCCGCTGGCACTTGCTGCATCGCATCGGCAATCAAGGCATCTAGATACTGTGCTTCTAGGTCACTGGATAATGCGCCATCCGGTACCGCATGCGAATTAAAGTCACAATACGGGCATTTTTTCACGCACCAAGGCATGTGAATATACAGGGCAAGCGGAATCTGCTGTGGATCAAGCACGGACATAGCAATCCATTTTAAAAAAAGCGCGAGGAGCACCCGATGGCCTATTGGCTGATGAAATCAGAACCGGATACCTTTGGTATTGATCACTTGCAGGCACAGGGCACGGCACTGTGGGATGGCGTGCGCAATTACCAAGCACGCAATTTTATGCGTCAGATGCAGGCGGGTGATCAGGCGCTATTCTATCACTCCAACTGCAAAGTACCGGCGATTGTTGGCCAAATGACCATTAGCCGTGGTGGGGCTGATTATCCCGATCCGACTCAGTTTAACCCTGAGCACAAATACTACGATCCCAAATCCACTTTGGATAAACCACGCTGGACGGGTGTGGATGTGACCTTTGACCAGAAATGGCCGCATGTACTGCCCTTAAGTCAGCTCCGCGAGATGCCAGAATTACAAGATTTGGCATTACTGCGTAAGGGCAATCGCTTATCGTTGATGCCACTGACAGATGCTGAATGGCAGGCTATTTTGGCAGGAGGGTGCGGACAATAAAAACGTCCAACCCATCACAACTATTTTTTTGGAAGCATTGATATGCATCACGTCCACAATCGCGTTTTGGCTAGCAGCACGCTCCTGCTCACTCTGTTGCTTGGTGGCTGTGGGGGTGGCGATAGCGATGATCCGACCACCATTATCTCCCAAGGTAAAGGCGGCTTGATGATCGGCCACTATATCGAAACCTCCAGCAGTGATCCTGATCTGGATGTGGGCGGTTTTTATGTCGACTTGCCAAGCGGTGAAGGCCTGTTTAAAGGTGAAATGTCTTATCACTACGCGCCTTGCCAAGACAGTAATAATCAAAGCATTGTAGGTACCAAGCTTGGTACGCAGCTTAATGGCACAATTACTGGTCGGCTGGATAACGTTAGCGCAGCAGACCAAGTGCTGGCCATGACCATGGATGGCGACTACGCTAGCAGTAACAGCAACTATAGCGGTGACTACAGCCGGACCAATCGTGGCAATCAAGTGCGTACACCGGCAGGCTGTGATTTTAACTACACCGTTTCTAACAAGGGCACGTTTAAGGTGTTTGCCGAAAACCAGCACGCCCCGAGTGAATTTGTGATCACCGCCACCAACAGACTGCTGACATGGCCCAATGTCAGCGGGGCAAAAAAAGCCTTGGTATTATTGATTGATCCCAGCAAGACCAATGATGGCAATGGTTTGGTTGACCAACAATATGTATTTGCGCCAAGCAGCCTCATCACGCTGGCCGCCTCTTCAAGCACAGCCAAAACCTATATCGTGAGTGTGCAGGTGTTTAATGCCAATAACACTTTGTTGGCTTATGACAATATTCGGGTCACGATCTAAGCCCAAGCAACGATTCATGTGATGACTGCGCGGTTTTAATACAGGGCACAAACACCACTGACATACGGCAGGCGCTACAATCGCCTGCCTTTTTTTTGCCGTTGGCGACTATGTCCCGCTCCGTGATTCGTGTTGAGTTGGCCGCATTGATTCATCTGATGCTGCCGATCTTGCTGACCCAAACCTCCCAAGCTGCCTTTGGCTTGATTGACACCATTATGGCCGGTCAAGTCTCGCCGGCTGATTTGGCGGCGGTGGCGATTGGTACCGGATTATGGCTGCCTGCGCTATTGATGCTGAGTGGCATCTTAATGGCGACCACCCCCTTAGTGGCTGAGGCCGTCGGTGCAGGACAACGTGATCGCGTGCCAACCTTGACCCGCCAAGCGCTATGGGTGGCGTTAGTTTTGGGATTGATTGGACAGATATTGCTGTTTAGTGCGCCAGTGTTGTTTGCGCCTTTAGACGTGCCGCAACATCTACGTGCCGCGACCACGCTGTATTTGCATGGCGTGTGCTGGGGCATGCCAGCGGTGGCTTTTTATACCGTGCTACGCAGTTATGCCGAGGCATTAGATCACCCGCGTCCGGTCACGGTAATCAGTCTGATTGCATTGGGATTTAGCATTCCGCTTAACTACGTGTTTATTTATGGCATGGGGCCGATTCCTGCCATGGGCGGTGCCGGTTGTGGTTATGCCACTGCCATCATGATGTGGCTAATGACGGCACTATTGGCGGCTTATCTGTCGTGGGCCAAGTGGTGTGCAGACGTGCGGATTTTCAATCACTTTGAGCATGCCCACTGGCCGATCATGCGGCAGATTTTGCAGTTGGGCATCCCGATTGGTGTGGCGATTTTTTTTGAAGCCAGTATGTTTAGCATTGCTGCCTTGGTGCTCAGTCCTTTGGGTGAGACCATCGTGGCGGCGCATCAAATCGCCCTCTCCGTCACCTCCATGTTGTTTATGATTCCACTCTCATTGGCAATGGCCTTGACCATTCGGATTGGTCAACTGTATGGCGCAAAGCAACACCAACGCTTGATGATTGTGCGGCGTTTGGGTCTCTGGACGGCCACAGTATTGGCGCTATCGACGATGCTGTTAATTGCCTTATTTCGGCAGAATATGGCTAGCGCCTATACCCATGATCCGACTGTGCAAGCCTTGGCCGCGCAATTGCTGATTTTTGCCTTGGCGTATCAATTGGTTGATGCATGGCAAGTCTCAGCAGCGGGCGTGTTACGTGGTCTGCAAGACACTCGTGGGCCGATGTGGATTACCTTATTTTGTTATTGGGGCGTGGCTTTGCCATTGGGGATCATACTGGCACGGGTGCTAGGCTATGGCGCACAAGGCTTTTGGTTGGGCTTGGTCATGGGTTTGGGATTGGCGTCTATTTTGTTGGCATGGCGCTTACGCTGGCGGCAGCAGCAACTGCATTTGACCGATCAATCCGCACATTAGCCAGATCAATCGCTCAGGTTAATCTGCAAACAAACATAACAACACTGCTATGCCGTGTTGCGCTGACTCGTGCCACACTCAAAGCATATTCACCTTTGCCCGCTGGGAGTATCCATCTGTGTCTGACCGTCCGAGTACCGCAGGTCGCCGCTTTTTAAAATTGGCTGGTATGACGGCCAGTATCGCTGGCAAGGCCGTGAGCAATAAAGTCAAATCACTGAATGCCACAGAGGAACAAAAAGCCGCCGCACGCAGTGAAATGTTTGAAAAAATTGGCCTACAAATCGCCGAAACACTGGGCGAGATGAAAGGCGCGGTGATGAAAGTGGGTCAGATTGCCTCACAGTATCAAGACATCTTCCCGCCCGAAGTCGCCAAAGCGATTGCCAAGCTACAACGCCAAGCGCCCTCTGTGCCGTTTGCCACCATTCGCCAGCAAATCGAGCGCGAGCTGGGCAAGCCTATCGACCAACTATTTGCCAGTATTGAAGAAACACCTTTTGCAGCCGCCTCCATTGGTCAAGTGCATCGCGCTGTCTTGCCGAATGGTCAAGCGGTGGTGGTCAAAGTGCAGTACCCTGGTGTCGATGAGTGTTGCGATAGCGACCTTAAGCAAATCCGTATGGCGCTGCGTTTGGCGGGTGTACTGAAGATTGATCGGCAGCTACAAGACGAACTGTTTAATGAAATTCAAAGCAGCTTACATGCCGAATTAGACTATGTGACTGAGGCACACAACCTACAAATTTTTGCCACCTTCCATCAGCAGATTGACCCGCAACTGATTATTCCCAAGGTTTATGCCGACTACTCTAGCCGCCGTGTCCTAACCTTAAGTGAAGAAGCTGGCGAATCGATTGAAACCGCATCGACGTGGCCGGTTGAAACTCGCAATGCATTGGGCAATCGACTATTTAAAATGATGGTTGAACAGATTTTTTATCTCAATAGTTTTCATTGTGATCCACATCCGGGCAACTTTGCGTTTAGGCCCGATGGCTCGGTGGTGGTGTATGACTTTGGCTGTATCAAAGAGCTGCCCTTGCCGGTGGTGCAAAGTTACCGTGAATTGGTGCAAGCCTCACGTCGTGGCGATATTGCCCAGATTGAGCAACAGTTGCGTGATCTACGCGTGCGCACTGACAGCGGTCAAGTTCCCGCCGCGTTCTATCAACAGTGGTTAACCTTACTACTGCCACCGATCAACGGGCCGTTTAACTTTGCTGATAGCACCTTGCACCAACAGGCCGTCGCTGCGGTCAAAGACTCGCTCAAATACTGGGATAGTTTTCAGCCGTCTGCCGATACCATGATGATCAATCGTGCTGTTTCCGGCCATTATTGGAATATGGTCTCGCTGAAAGTCATCGATGATTTTTCACCACAAGTTGAGCGTTTATTACCGACGCCTTAATGCAGCCAAACCACTTAGCTTAGATCATCGCAGCGTTAAGGCAGCTTTTGTTGCAATGCCAATAACACGCGTTGGGGCAACAGGCGTTGTACACGATACATCCACGACCACAGATGACTGGGCACCAAGGGATTGGTCTTACGGGCCAAGATCGCATTGAGGGTTTCGTTGGCCACATCATCGGCGCGTGACACAAAGGGCAAGTTACGCTGCCACAAATGATCTACCATATCGGTTTTGATAAAACCGGGGTGCACCACCGTGACCGAGATGCCGTCTTTTTGTAGCGGGCCGCGAATGGCATTGTAGTAATGACTGACGGCTGCTTTGCTGGCTGAATACCCTGCTGCATGTGGTAACGGCAATAACGCGCTATACGACGAAATCACCGCCAAACGCCCGCCATGTCCTGCCGAGCGAAACAAATGGATGGCTGCCTCAGAGGTCGCAATCGCACCCATAATATTGGTGGCCATCATGCTGGCATCGTGCTGCATTTTGCCATCGCCTGCACGTCGGGCCTTTAAGATCCCTGCGTTGGCAATCACAATATCCACGCCCCCCAACAAATCGGCCAACCCCGCCAAGATAGGTAACACTTGATCTGTTTCCTGTACATCTAAAGCAGCCACTTCAATTTGAATACCCTTACACATCGGGCAATCACGCAAGCGCTCGGCCAGCCGCTCTAAATGGTCCAAACGCCGTGCTACCAAGCCCAAGTGCATGCCGCGCCGCGCACAAGCAATGGCCAAGGCTTCTCCCAAGCCACTGGATGCACCGGTAATAATCACGCGTTTACCACGGATGGCATGGAAGGGTATTCGTTGCGGCATGGTGTTTTTCTCATCAACAAAAAATCTGCATGAGCATGGCATATTTTGCAATCTATCACCTTGGTCAAAATCAGATTTTTGTATGAGTATTCTTATCACCCAATCAGCTATCTTACTTTTGCATTTCTAAACACCAGTCCATCTTGATCAACAAGCCTACAACAAGCCGCAGATCCCGTAGCACACCATGGCCGCATGACTAGGCCCACGCCAGTTGTTGGTCTACACTATGTCGCATTGCTCAAGCCGTGTTTTTATCTTGTACGGTTTAATCCATTTAACCTGATTTTGATGATGTTGGAGCCTGCCATGATCGCGCCTATTTCTGCCCTGCTAAATGCCGTACACACCGGCAAAGCCTCGTTTGATGACGTGCTTAACTTTATCAATGACCGTTATACCTTTACCCCAACCGCCTTTAGCAACGGTGCATTGTCAAATGCTGCGGGTGAGAACAACGGCAGCTGCCGTGTGTTTGCCTTTGCGCAACTGCATAACCTGAGCGCAAATGACACCCTCAGCCTGTTTGCCGAACACTACAAATCGGTTGCCGCCAATCCAGCCGGTGCAGACCATCAAAACATCCGTCAATTTAAGAAAAATGGCTGGGCCGGTTTGATGTTTAAAGGTCATGCCCTGCACAGCAAACCCGTTGTGACCGAAACTGTTGTTGATCAAACCGCAATCTAAGCGCTAATCACAGGATTACAAAAAGGGCCATGTGGCCCTTTTTTCACCCCTGCTCGACCAACCAATCCAATACCCCTTGCCCTGCCCATCGGCCACTGGCCAAACATGCCGTCAGCAAATAGCCGCCCGTTGGTGCATCCCAATCCAGCATCTCACCACAACAAAACACCCCCACCTGATCCCGCAACATCAAGCGTTGATCCAGTGCGGTTTGCGCAATTCCACCAGCGGTACTAATCGCCTCATCTATCGGCTGCAAGCCTGTGATCTGAATCGGTAACGCCTTCGCCTGCTGTGCGACCTGTACAGCATCAGCCCACTGTGATTTGGGCAAGGCTTCACGGATTAAGGTGGCTTTGGCGGTATCCAAACCTGCTTTACGCCAGACATTGGCCAGACTTTGCTTGCCTTGTCCCGTTAAGCGTTGTGCCAGCGTGCTGACCTCCACATCCGGCAGCAGATCGAGCCATAGTGTGGCCGTGCCGTGTTGTACCAACTGCTGACGAATCGGACGCGACAAGGCATAGATCAAACCACCCTCCAGTCCATACGGGGTGATGACTGCTTCTGCCTGCACCACTTGATTGTCATTGACCCAAGCCGCCACCCGCTTTAACGGTTGTCCGGCCAAGGCTTGCACAAAGGGCGACCATGCCACCTGCACGCCACCATTGGCCGCTTGTAGTGGCGTCATGGCAATCGACTGCTGCGCAAGCCACGATAAACTGTGGCCATCCGATCCCAACCGCGCCCAACTACCACCACCCACTGCCAACACCGTTGAAGCATATCTCTGCTCAACTGTAGCTTGACCCTCAGTCTGTAGCCGCTGCTCACCCGTCGCTGACCAGCCTAACCATCGGGTCCGGTAATCAAAGCCCACACCTTGGGTCTTCAACCGAGCAATCCACGCCCGCAACAGCGGCGCAGCCTTCATCTCATCCGGAAAAATCCGCCCTGATGATCCCACATAGCTGCTCACCCCTAGCCCCTGCATCCAGTCTTGTACCTGTTGCGGGCCAAAGGCATGCAGCATCGGTTTGAGCCAATCTACGGCATCATAACGCTGCACAAACTGGGCAAAATCTTCGCTATGGCTAATGTTTAAGCCACCCTTACCGGCCATCAAAAACTTGCGCGCTGCCGATGGTTTGTGATCGACCACCTGTACAGACCAACCGGCTGTCGATAACTGCTCTGCCGCCATCAAACCCGCAGGGCCTGCACCCACCACCAAAATCGGCAAACTGCCTGTTTTCATACCAAAACCTCGAAGTCCTACCGCAATATTTTCTGGCCTAACACGTTTTCTGGCCTAAGCAAGACTTGCCAAAATCAGCCTGCTCAGGTTAACTGACAAGCACGCGTTTCAGTAACGCATCCACATGTCAGGGCTGACAGGATAACAATACAGGATCATGATGATGGACGAACATTCGCTAACGTATATGCAAGACCTGTTGGCTCGCCAACAAGCAGCACATCTCAAAGATCCCATGCCAAGCCGCGCCACTCGCCTTGACCGTTTGGATCGCCTGCTCAAAATGAGTGAGCAAGCCAGCGACTCGATTGTGGATGCGATTGCCGCCGACTTTGGCCATCGCTCACGGCACGAGACCTTACTGGCCGAACTAAGCATGACCCAAGCCGCCATTATCAATGCCAAGCGGCATGTCGGCAAATGGATGAAAGCCAAGCGAGTCAAAACCCCCTTAGCCTATCAGCCTAGTCGTAACCTATTGATCAGCCAGCCGTTGGGCGTGGTCGGTGTGATTGCCCCATGGAACTATCCGTACCAACTGGCGATTGGCCCTGCGATCTGTGCCATTGCTGCGGGTAATCGGGTGATCATCAAGCCGTCCGAACTCACGCCAACGTTTTCTGTGCTGCTATTTAACTTAATTAACGAGCATTTTTCGTCAGATGAAATTGCTGTGGTTACGGGTGGCGTACAAGTGGCCGAAGACTTCTCTAGCCTACCGTTTGATCATTTGGTGTTTACCGGCTCTACTGCCGTGGGCCGCAAAGTAGCCGAAGCCGCAGCACGCAATCTCACCCCTGTCACCTTAGAACTCGGTGGAAAATCCCCCGCAATTATCGACAAAAGCGCCGACCTGAATACCATCATTCCACGGCTTGCCTTTGCCAAGTTAATTAACGCAGGTCAAACCTGTATTGCGCCGGATTACTTGATGGTACCGACGGGCCAAGCCCAGCATGTGGCCGATCAACTGCGCAAGGCCTCGCAAACCTTGTATCCCGATGCGCAAAATAATCCCGACTACACCAATATTATCAACGCACGGCACTATCAACGCCTACAAGGTCTGCTAGATGACGCCCAACAACAAGGCGCAAGCGTGCAAGCCTTAGTTGAAGCCAGCAACCCCACCGCACCCAATGGCAAAATCATGCCCACTGTGGTGCTTGGCGTGCGGCCTGATATGCGCATCATGCAAGACGAGATCTTTGGGCCAATTCTACCGATTATGGAGTACGACTCGTTAGATGATGCCATTGCCTACATTAACGCGCGTGAGCGACCATTGGCCCTGTATTGGTTTGGCGAAGACAAAACACAGCAACAGCGTATTTTGAGCGAAACCATCTCGGGTGGCGTGACCATTAACGATTGTATTTGGCACTTTGGCCAAGAAACCCAACCTTTTGGTGGGGTCGGTGCGAGTGGTCAAGGGGCCTATCATGGCGAATGGGGCTTCCGTGCCTTTAGCAAGCAAAAACCGGTGTTTATCCAAAGCCGTCTCAGTGGGATTCGCTTACTTTACCCCCCATACGGCAAGATGTTTGCCCGTATGCTGATCATGCTCAAAATGATTGCTTAACCTTGACTGATAATCACAACCACAACAGCACGTCGCTCTAGACGACAGACTCACAACACGGAAAAAACAGATCATGACGCAAGCAAGCGCGCAAACAGACTATATCGTGATTGGTGGCGGCTCGGCCGGTTGCGTCTTGGCTGGCCGCCTGACTGAAGATGCCAACTGTCACGTCACCTTGCTCGAAGCGGGCAATCGTGGTGACGGCATGTTGATTCGGATTCCTGCGGCCTTGGTGGCCATGGCTCCACGCAAAATTAACAACTGGGCCTTTGAGACCACTCCTCAAGCGGGCTTAAATGGTCGCCGTGGTTATCAACCGCGTGGCAAAACCTTGGGCGGTTCATCGGCCATTAACGCATTGATTTATATCCGTGGTCAGTCGCAAGACTATGATGGCTGGGCAGCGATGGGCAATAGCGGCTGGTCATTTGACGAGGTTTTGCCGTACTTCAAAAAATCCGAAAACAACGAAGCCTTTCATGATCAGTATCATGGTCAAGGCGGCCCGCTCAACGTGGCCAATTTGCGCACCGATAATCCGTTTCAACAAATCTATATGGATGCGGTCAAAGAAGCCGGTTATCCGGTTAATCATGACTTTAACGGGGCCACGCAAGAAGGCTTAGGCCCGTATCAAGTGACCGAAATCAACGGCGAACGCTGTAGCGCGGCACGCGCCTATTTGCATCCGTACATGGGTAAACGCAACAATCTACAAGTCGAAACCGGCGCAACCGTCCTCAAGATTTTATTTGATGGCAAACGTGCGATTGGTGTGCGCTATCAACAAAATGGTCAAAGCCATGATCTGTATTGCAAAAAAGAAGTCCTGCTGTGTGCTGGTGCGCTACAAAGCCCACAAATCCTGATGATTTCGGGCATTGGCCCAGCGGCACAGTTACAACAGCATGGCATTGAGGTGCTACACGATGCCCAAGGTGTGGGGCAAAACCTGCAAGACCATCCCGACTTTATCTTCTGTTTTGAAGCCGACAGTCTGGACTTGGTTGGTGTATCGCTGTCCGGTACGTTCCGTATGATGAAATCCATCTCGCAATACCGCAAGCAACGTCGCGGCATGTTGACCAGTAATTTTGCCGAATATGGCGGCTTTTTAAAGACTGATCCGGCGATGGATCGTCCAGACATTCAGTTTCACTTTGTCATCGGTATTGTCGAAGACCACGCGCGTAAGTTGGTGCTATCGCATGGTTTTTCTTGCCATACCTGCCTACTACGGCCCAAAAGCCGTGGCAGTGTCACCTTACAAGACGCCAGCCCACATAGCGCGCCCTTGATCGATATTGGCTTTTTGTCGCATCCAGACGATCTAGACGACATGGTCAACGCCTATAAAGCCGCCAAAAAACTACTCGATGCGCCTAGCATCAAAAAATGGATCAAACGTGACACGGCTACCGCTGATGTCAAAACCGATGATGATATTCGCGCGATTCTGCGCAAGCGGGTGGACAGTGTTTATCATCCGGTCGGCACCTGCAAAATGGGTACCGATGAGATGGCCGTGGTCAGCCCTGCCAACCTTAAAGTTTATGGTATCGAAGGCTTGCGGGTGATTGATGCCTCAATCATGCCAACCTTGGTCAGTGGCAACACCAACGCGCCGACCATCATGATTGCCGAAAAAGCCGTTGACCTGATCCGTGCAGGCGTTTGATCTCGCCTACGGTCTGAGCATTGTAGATCGGGTGATGTCGGGTGTGATCTGCGCACCCGACAGACAACTCATCGTGATATGCGACGACGATGACTCGCTTTAAGACCTGTTTTAACGTCACTTTTAACGCTGCTTTTAACGTTATAGTGCTGACATCTAAATCGCCAAGCACACCGGTTTATTGTGAATGCTCAACCGCATATTTTATTGGTCGAAGACGACCCCGCCATTGCCGAGCCGCTGCACTACGCCTTAAGCCGTGAAGGTTGGCAAGTGACATGGCTGACCACCGGACAAGCTGCTCTACAGGCGCTCTGCACCCAGACCTTTGACGCCTTAATTTTGGATGTTGGTTTGCCAGATATGAATGGCTTTGATCTGTGCCGACAGATTCGCCAGCATTACACGACGCCGCTGCTGTTTTTGACCGCACGCAATGACCAGATTGACCGGATTGTGGGCCTAGAAATTGGTGCAGATGACTACTGTGCCAAACCGTTTAGCCCACGTGAAATCATCTCGCGGATCAATGCTATTTGGCGACGGATGCAAACGCCTGCGCCCTTAACCACGGCACACTCATCCACCCCGTTAGCCGCCTCAAGCATCGCTGCCTCACCCACAGCCGCGCCAACCGATGGCCTTAGCCCATCCGCCTTGCAGGATCAAGCGATTGCGTGGGGTGCATGGCGCTTTGATCCGGCCTTGTGTCAGGTGCATTATCAGCATCAGCCGCTGACCCTGACGCCCTATGAGTTACGCTTACTGCTGGTATTTTTAAACCATCCCGAACGGGTGCTTAGTCGCGGTCACCTGATGGCCCATGCATGGGAGCATCCCGACCATAGCCTAGAACGCACTATCGACAGCCATATCAAAACCCTACGACAAAAACTGCGGATGATTGATGCCGAAGACCCGATTATTACCCATCGTGGCTTGGGTTATCGGTTGAGCCGTTAGCATGGCCAGCTTGTCAATTTTTGTTCGGATTTGGCTAGCGTTTGCGGTGGTGCTGCTGGTTGGCAGTGCGCTAACCGTCAATGCCCTGCAACACCAAATCAAACCCAGTGTGCGTCAAGTGGTCGAGGACACGCTAGCCGATAACGCCAATATGCTGGCCGCGATTGTCGCCAACGACGTGGTCAATCGGCAGGTACAAACCACTCAATTTGACCAGCGTATCCAAGCGGCTTTAGCCCGTCCAATCCAAGCGCGGATTTGGAATTTTCAAAAAGATCGAATCAGCCAGCATGTCTACATTACCGACCAGCATGGCATCGTCCTGTATAATTCAACTGGCGAACATATTGGCCAAGATTTTTCGCGCTGGAACGATGTGTATTTGACCTTGCACGGCCAATACGGTGTGCGCTCAACCCGTACCGATCCCAACGATGAGACCAGCTCAACCATGTATGTGGCTGCGCCGATTGTGTCTGACGGGGAACTGATTGGCGTGTTATCCCTCAGCAAAGTCGGCACGTCGGTACAGCCCTTTATTGAACAGACCCAGCGCAATATGTTGCTCCAAGCGGGATTGGTGGTGCTGCTGTCGTTGTTGCTGTGTGGGGTGGTGGCATGGTGGTTACGGCGTAGCATTAACCAAGTGCGTCGCTACGCCTTGGCCTTGGCACAGCCGGATCATGCCGCGCCGCATTTTTATTCGGCCAGTGAACTGAATGATTTAACCCGCGCCATTGGCGACATGCGCCAACAACTCGAAGATCGGGCCTATGTTGAGCAATACATCCATACCCTCACCCACGAACTCAAAAGTCCGCTCACTGCCATTCGCGCCAGTGCCGAATTGCTGCAAGACCCGTTGCCGCTCGCCGATCAACAACGCTTTGCCCGCAATATCGACCAACAAACCGAGCGACTCCAACAACTGGTCGAGCGTCTGTTGATCTTGGCTCGGCTAGAACAAGGCCATGATGACTTTGTCCCACAACCGATTGATCTATCAGCATTGATCACCGAATTATTGGAACATCGGCATAGCGAACTGGTCAGCAAACAGATTCGACTCTCGTATGACTCTCGCCACAGTCCCCCCGTCTCCGCCGAGCCTTTTTGGCTTGGCCAAGCCATCGGTAATGTTTTGGATAACGCGATTGATTTTTGCCCACAGCAAGGTCAGATCAGCATGTGCACGCAGTCGATTGATGGGCAGCTACAGATCATTATTGAGAATGATGGCCCAACAATTCCAGACTACGCACTCAGCCAAGTGTTTGATCGTTATTACTCGCTGCCAAGGCCCAATGGTCGCAAAAGTACCGGCATTGGCCTGACTTTGGTGCATGAGGTGATGGCTCGGCATCACGGCACCGTCCAGATTAACAATACCCAACACGGCGTGCGCGTGGTGTTGAGCTTTTAATTCCCTTTTAGCTGCCTTTTGACACGGTGTTTGATCATGAACTTTTTAAGATTTATTAATGTTGCCAGCGCGTTGATCCTGATGGTGACACATGCGGATGCGGCAACATCACCGGCCATTCTAGGTGAATATCACAGCCAGATTTGGAGTGGTGGAACGGTATTGTCGGGCATCACACGCTTGCACCAAGATGCTTCGGGCATTAGTGGTGACTACAGCATGAATGAAGAAAAAGGCGTCACCATCGGCCAACTGCATGAATGCCATGCACAGACGGCCCATCGTTGGTCTTGCTTGTGGTCTGACCCTTACGGTGTGGGCGTGTTGATCATGACTTTTTCAGCCAATTTTTCTGGTTTTGACGGCGATTGGCATATGAGCCAAGCACCATCTGCTGAGCACGGTATGCGCTGGGATGGGCAACGCGTCAAGATGACGCAACCGGACACCATCGCGCCATAAGCCGATCTAAAGCCAAACGTTGAGACAATTTTCACTCCTTTTTCATCATCGCTCCATCTAGCAAGCACGCCACACCCATCAAGCGCTCACTGGCCTGCCGCATGCTGACGACATCGTCATGCTGGTCAATGGAGCGCCTGCACATGCAAAAAATACTCAGCCTCAAAATTGGCTTTATGCTGCTCATCACCATTGGCTTTTTGATTTTATTTTCGATGATCAGCGGTATCGTCAACGAACGACAACGCAGTTATCAACAAGTCATGCGCGACATCAGCCGCGATTACGTGCGCAACCAACAGGTGATTGGGCCATTTTTGGTCGTGCCGGTTGACACCGCAACACAGTGCCAACAAGATGCCAAAACAATCGTTCCCTGCACCAGCACTAGCCAACGGGTCATCGTACCGACCACCAGCCAGTGGACCAACACACTCACCGTAGACCCCAACAGCTATAAGCGTGGCATCTATCGAGCCATTACCTATCAAGACAGTCTGCATTTGAGCGGTCAATTTATCCCAGATGCCAACTTGCTAAATCCTGCGGCCAATCAAACCGTGCAATGGCAACAAGCCAAACTGTACCTCAGCCTGTCTGATCTACGCGGCCTTAACAATCAACCGATCCTGACCATCGGCCAACAAAAACACCTGTTTGAATTGCCCAGCGATGGCGAGACCGCGCCCTTTCCTTTTGCCTATACCCGTATCAATCTTGGCACCATCTCTCAGCAAGCCAAGCTGGATTTTCAGTTAGATGTCAGCTTTGCGGGCATGGATAGCCTTGCGGTACAACCGATTGGCAAAGACATGAAGATGACCGTCAACGCCAACTGGCCGCATCCAAGTTTTTTTGGCGGGCAACTCCCGAGCAAACAGCTGCGTAGCAAAGACTTTAGCGCCACGTGGCAAAGCAGCTACTTATCCAACAAAAACACCCAAAATTTAGTTGCTTGTATTAGCCAAGAAAAATCTGCCGCATGTAGCGCCCTCACAGGACGTTCTAACACCGCTGCTCAATCTGAGTACCAGCAGGCATCAGAAGATTCAAACAATCAAATGTTTGGCGTGCGCTTTGTCGATCCGATCAATGTGTATTTGCTCACCAACCGGACGCTGAAATATGCGCTGTTGTTTGTGGTACTGACCTTTGCCGCGTTCTTCTTGTTTGAAGTGATCAAAAACCTACGCATTCACCCAATCCAATACACCTTGGTCGGTTTAGCTTTGGCAACGTTTTATCTGTTGCTGCTGTCGTTTAGCGAGCAAATCAACTTTGCCGCTGCCTATCTCGGCTCAAGCGTGGCCTGTGTCTTACTGATCTGTTGGTATGTGTCTTTTGTGCTACATAGCGTCAGACGTGCCTTGGCATTGGGGGTGATTTTATCGGCCATGTACGCCACGCTGTATGTGATTTTGCAGTCGGAAGATCATGCCTTGGTACTCGGTTCGGTGCTGGTGTTTGTGGTGATTGCCAGTGTGATGTGGATCACTCGCCATGTGGATTGGTATGCGATTGGTCAGCCAAACGACTCACAACTGACTCCGGCTAAAAATGATCCTGACAACCAAACAGCGTCTAGGGACTAAATCTTCCAATCTGCTCTCATACGCTGGCGATGACATCACCCGCCTGTCATCGCCAGATCGGTTTTTTACCCTGTGATCAACAAGGACACCTCAGCATGAATCCCATCTCCATGACCGAACCGTTTACCAATCTATTGCACCTACCGCGCGATCTGGCTCATCAACAACTGGCGCAACAGGTCAAAGGCCCATTACAGATGATTGCCGGTTTAGACCATCTGGATGACAGCCGCCGCGAGTGGTTTCCACAGCATCAACTCAGCCTACGTTATGATCTAAACGACTGTGTCGATGCGATCACCTTACAGGTCTCAACCGTCAGCCCACCGACCCGTCAGGATGTGCTACAGCACTATCGCAAGCAGCAACAACCACTGCTGAGCTTAGGCAGCGTGTTGGTCAGTTTGTCCGAGGGCTTAAGCTTTGTGTTTAGACGGCAACAACTGACCTCTATTTACTGCGATGCGGTGCGCCAGTCATCAAACGGTGTGACATAAGCGGCGGGTTTAGTCATACGCAACTCGCTACATGGCTCGCCACGGGCCAAGTATTTGATCTCAAAATGCGTGCGGCCTGCATCGACTTGCTCGGTGGTGACCACATGGCGAGTCACCGGCAACTGCCATACCGTACGCGCTTGCTGCTCTGCTTCATCGACATAACTGGGAATATTGCTGACCAACACTATCTCGGCATTGGCCTGCAAACGTGAGAGTAAAAATGCAAAAAACGGCATATTCAGCCAACGCTGGGCCGGATTTTTGGGTTCTGGATTGGGATATAAAATAAACAACTTGGCAATGCTGGCCGGTGGTAAGGCATGTACCACCCATGGCAAGGCATCGGCATGCACAGGCATTAAGTTTGCAATCGGATCAAGCAAATAAGACTGCTGAAATTTTTGAAATTTTTCGGCGGTACGCTCAATGGCGATCAGATTAATGTCTGCACGTTGCCGCGCACAGGTCAACGCGTGTAAGCCCACACCCGCACCAATCTCCAACCAAAAAGCGCGATCCGATGGCAGCTCAGGCCGCACAAAATCACGCGGCACACTTAAAGCATCAGGACGAAACAAACGCATAGCACACCAGACACAAAAGCAAGATGCGCTATTATCCCGCTATTATGAAAACTTTCTAGCAGATTGATTGCCGACGAGACCGCCATGACTGACGTACCATCCCAGACCACACCGGATAACACTGCTGCAACAGTGACGCAAGTGCCTTGCCCACGCTGCCGCAAACTCAGTCCATGGGCTGGCAATCCCGACCGACCATTTTGTTCTGAACGCTGCAAAATGATTGATCTTGGTGCATGGGCCAGCGAAGACTACAAAGTTGCTGCCGAATCTGGCCCTTTGTCAGGTCAGCTCGGCCAGCAAGATTTTCAAGATGACTAAGCAACACTAAGCAAAAACGCCTTGCTACAAAAAAGCCAGTGACTGATATCTACTGACATCAATGATCACTGGCTTTTTATTCCATCACACTATTGGCGCGTGCTTAGTTAGACAATGGCTCTAAGGTCTTTTTGACCACTTCGTTGAGTACCCATTTGCTTTGCATCATGCCGTCTTTTTCGACCAACTCTTGGCGAACATCCAACATATAACGATTACCCTCTTCAAACGTAAAGCCTTCAATCATGGTTTTGAGTGGCTCAAAATTACGCGCATGTTGGTTGCGGTACTGCAAGCACATATTGTTCATGGCAGGGTTATCGCAAGCGGCTGCCCGTGGCGAAATCTCAACCATAAAGCTTTTGATTGGCTTGACTGCCACCACTTGTACCACGCCGTCTTTAGCGACCATCGCTTCAGACTTCATGCTATTACAACCAGTCATGATCAAGGTTGTTGCGGCAATCAATGGCAAGATCAATACTTTCATGATGAGTTCCAAAACAAGAGAAGTTGTGGTCAACATAACGCAAGATTTTGGCCTTATTACCAAAGACAGTGCACGATACCGCGAAGCCTTACATCTACTTACCAAACCCTCGGACAAGCGACCCAACTGTTATCCAAACACCCTTGGTCTGTAATCAACGTTTATTGGCCCGCGCATCTGCCATCAATGGATCAATATCTTTAAACCGCATCACTTGGTTACGGCCCGCTAATTTAGCCCGATACAACGCCTGATCAGCTTTGTGAATCAGTGTGTTATAGGCGGTTGTACTATCTACTTGATCAAAGGTCATGCCGATGCTGCCACGCACTGGCATAGACTGCCCTTGCTCGTCCAATACCTGCAAGGCTTCGAGTTGCGCCCGAATGCGTTCGGCAATCCGATAAGTTGTCGCCTCGTCAATATCTTCAAGGATCACCACAAACTCCTCCCCACCAAAGCGTCCCACAATATCCTGCTCACGCACACAGGCCTGCAATACCCGTGATGCCTCCACCAATACATCGTCACCAGACAGATGCCCGTAAGTATCATTAATCGATTTAAAATGGTCTAAATCCAACAGCAGCACAGCCACACTATGCCGCTGTGATCGAGCGCGCTGAATCATCTCTTGCAAATAGGTATTAATACTGCGGCGATTGTATAAACCCGTCAGGCTGTCACGCTCCGACAGATATCGCACATCTAGCTCACGACGTCTTAAACTGGTCATCAGTAGATCGCACATCAACACCGACACCACCAAGTGCGGCACCATAAAAAACAGCATCGACCAAAACCAAAAATCCGATCCCGCCATGCCATTCTTATCGGCATCAATTAACATAGGTGCATAATCAATTACCCCTTGCAGAGACAATAACGACAAGATGGACAAGCCCAAAAAACCCACCACCAAAGCGCTATAAACTGTTTTACGCTCAACCAGCATCAGGCCAAACACGGGCGCACCCATCAACACCACGCCAGTCACCATAGACATCGACCCAACCAAGTAGCCAAAATAAACCATATTGAGGCCATAGCTATGCGCCATTAATGCCGGAATCCATACGCTTAGACGAGGACTAGTCGAATGCCGAAAATACCAACAAATACCTAACACCGAGCTACTGATCAATAAGCTGATACAGCTAAACGGCATAAAATGAATCACCACCTGCTGATCAACCGACAGCGCGACCGCCTCCAGATCGCTCATCAACATGACCGCGCCCCCCCAGACCACATACTGGAAGGTTTCGATAAAAATCAAAAAAGAAAGTAACAGCGCCCGCTGGATCGGTGTCCAGTCTAATAAGGCATCAATAAAGCGTTCGAACGCCCGACTCGGACGAGGCTTGAGAAAATCCACGATCATCCCTTTAGATAAACTTCAGCTTCCTGCACCATTGACGCTAATTCATTTAAGATAAGCATCAATAGCGCAAGACTCACCACATGTATGTTTTTTCAGATGAACGATTAATCATCGTTTATCAATCGTACTTATCTCACGTCTGCCACTGCCACTGCCGCATGGCACTAGCAGCTCATCGCTGGTCTGACCAAGACAGCATCGACTTACCATAAAAAAATCAATGAACAACAAGCGTTTTTAACCTCATCGCCACTATCTTAACGTATGGCACGCTCTGCCGTGGTTAATAACTGATCTTGATACAAGACCACCTGATTGCGCCCCCAATGCTTGGCCTTATACAGCGCCTGATCGGCACCATCAACCATCTCTCGCCACGATGTTTGCTGTGCTATCGGTCCACAAACCACCCCTAGGCTACCTTGCACCGAAAACGCCACGCCATCCTCACTCAACAACTTTAAATCCATTAATCCCTGCCGGATGCGCTCGGCAATCTGTTTGGCTTCAACCACCGAGGTATGCGGCAAGACCACAATAAACTCCTCACCCCCAAAGCGACCAACCAGATCAACTTTACGCACTTGCGACTCAATCACCTTGGCCGCAGCAATCAAGACTTGGTCGCCAGACAAATGCCCATAAGTATCGTTAATCTGCTTAAAATGGTCTAAATCCAACAACACGACTGCCAACTGTTGATGCTGCCGACTGGCATCATGTAGCCATTGCTCAACCCGTGCATTTAGGCTACGACGATTATATAAACCCGTTAAAGGATCATGCTCAGACAAATAACGAACCTCTGCCTCTCGACGCCGCAAACTACTCATGAGCACGTCAAAAAAACTCACCAGCATCAACATATAAGGCACCAAAAAAAACATGATTGACCAAAACAAAAACGAAGAAATAAATCCCTGCCCTGTATGATGAGCAATCAACAACGGTGCATAAGGCAATATTCCATATAATGAAAGAACACTCACCAACAAGATAATAATACTACCCAACATGACCAACACATACACCGCACGCCGCTCAATCAGCATTAGACCAAATACCGGCGCACCCATCATTACCACGCCAGCGGACATGGACATTGAACCAATGAGATAGCAAAAAAATGACATATCGACTGCATAAAAACAGGCCACAGCCAACTGTAGCCCTAACTGCAACTTTGTGTTTTTGGTATGGCCAAAATAACGACAAGCCAAATATAAACCACTTAGTCCTATGGTCAAAAAAATTGCATACGGAATAATTTGCGCAATCAAATCACGATTGATATAAACGTGTGCAGGTGTCCAATAATAAGCAACAATCCCCCAAAAACAATATTGTAATGTTAGTCCAAGCATCAACACACAGAATAAGGCGCAACGTTGCACCGCAGTCCAGCTTAATATCTGGACTACAAGACGACCTAAAACACCTTGCCCGAATGAATCATCCATTGATTACACGCCCAACATTAAACCGACATCAATCAATGATGCATTTGCTTAAGAGTATCTGGCATTCTGTGGTCTGGCATGATTGCTAAGGCATTTTCCGACGAACAAACGCTCCATCATCCCGCCCGACCCGCTACAAAAGGATTAGTCGCTTTTTCTTTACCAATCGTACTCATGGGTCCATGCCCACAAATAAACTGAGTGTCATCAGGCAAACTAAACAGCTCACGATGAATCGACTCAATCAACTGCTGGTGATTACCCATCGGAAAGTCTGTTCGACCAATTGAACCCGCAAACAACACATCCCCCGTCCACACCAAGCCCAAATCTGAGCTATAAATCACCACATGACCGGGCGTATGGCCGGGTGTAAACCGTACCTCAAACTGATAATCACCCAAACGTAAGCCATCACCCGCGTCCAGCCACTGGGTCACCGCTACAGGCGTTGGTGGCGGAAAGCGAAACATCTGCGCTTGCATGGGTAACGCATCCAACCAAAATGCATCGGCTTGATGTGGGCCAATGACGGGCACATTGTACTCAGATGCCAACTGCCCAACCGCGCCAACATGATCCAAATGCCCATGGGTCAGCCACAACGCCGTCAGCGTTAAGCCACGCGATGCAATCGCCTCCCGCAGACGCTCGATCTCGCCACCAGCATCAATCAGTACGGCTTGTTTGCTCTGCTCATCCCACAGCAAGGTACAGTTTTGCGCAAAGGGCGTGACGGGAATAATCTGGTACTGCAACATGCTTAATATCCTTTCAATACAATCAACTGAACGTCATGTACTTGCCATAGGCTGACGCTGTAGCGCTAAAGGTGGATCAATCAATACTAAACGTTCGGTACAAAACGGAATCAACCACAACGCCACTTGCCCCGCTGACACATGCGCAAAGTGCCCACTTCGCAGCACAGCGTTAAAGCGATCGGTGTGCGGATAAACCAAACACACATCGCCACCCTGCGGCAAATATGACGCAGCATACATGGCCATTTGATGCAAATCGTGTCGATCTACCTGATCAATCGCCGCGTCAGACAGCAACTTCCATTTGGCATCTAAAATAGCAATATTTTGTCCATGCACTTGATACAGCAAATCAGGGACTAAGGCACGTTGCACCACACCAGCAGGATTGATCAATACTTGATGATGATTGGCTTGAGCAATCAACTGATGCTCAGACGGCATCTGTTTGCGCACAGCTTGCTCAACCACCTGCTCAAACAAACGATTCATATCAAACAACAAGCTTAACGCCTCGGCCTGACCCATGCCCGTCAAAGGCCGTGCTGTGCCTAAAATCAACTCATACCACGCCAATGCAGGGCGATAATGCTGCATATTGCGATCCAAGCGCACCGCTTTAAAGTCCGCTGCAATCTGCACCGATGGCGCAATGTCCAACACGCGCTGATCCAAAGCATGCGCCAACTGTTGATGTTGGCTCAATCGTGTCCATTGCAATAGTCTGCCCAATGCCGCACGTAGCAAGCGATTTTCTGGCCGATTGCGCTGATACACATCATGCTCAGTATAAAAACGCTCGTGATGACTATGGTTATCGCGAATTTGCTGCCCAACCAACAGCTTACCGCGCAGCACCAGTTGATTACTCTGCTGGCTCACATACTGACTACACAGGCCACGCTGCACGAGCTGTGCAAAGCACTGCAAGGCCAAGCCAATCAACACCTCAAGCAACGGCACATGCGCCTGTGCCACCGCTGCTGCATCGAGTTGTAAGGCTTTCATGCTTGGCAGATGGGCCAGCATCTTGAGCAGCATGTGTCTTGATTGCGGGAGGGTTTGACCCGCTTTGCCAGTCTTGGGCAAAATCTCCAGCACATGGCCGCACGGACTACGCAACACCCCCACATACTGCTGCATCTTTAACACTGGCGTGCGCTTAAACACCTCCAAGCGCAGCCACGGCTGAGTCTCAGACTGTGCCAACAACCAATCAAAACAAGATTTTGGCACACTCACCACGCCATTATTAGAGGCTAGGCCACTGTCTGCACAGACCACACGATCATGTTCAAAACAGACGCTATAAGCAGGCAGCACCGGCTCTGGCATCATGCCGTGATAACCATGCGATAACTGTCGATCTGGTCAAATGCAGTCACATTGAGCGTATAGCTTGGCTGCACCGCCACATCCAACGACGCACCAAAGAACTTCTGCATCTGTTGTTGCGCATCATGCTCCTGTACAAACTGCATCTGGTCAGGCTTACGGTGATCATTCAACACCCAACGAATTTTGCGCCAATCATCATAAAAATATTCTTGTAACAGAGGCACAATGCGCTGCTGCATCACCGCTTTTAATTGCTCAAACGTGTCAACCGACATCAAATACGCATGACCGAGCAGACAATCACGCCCCAGCAACAGCTCAATCCGTTGATTGATCACCGCAAGCAATTGGTCTAAGGCCACGCCATCCACCACCCGACCGGCCAGCACCGTGGCATCGGGCATAATTTCCACAAATTCAAACCGCCGCCGTAGCGCGGTATCCAGTGGCGTCAGCGACCGATCCGCGCTATTCATGCTGCCATAAATGCTCACATTGCTTGGCACAGCAAACCACTCGCCCGAATACGGCAGCCGAACACGAATCGCATTCGGCTGGCCGTCACGTTTATCCAGTTCAATCAGGGTGATTAACTCACCAAAAATCTTGCTGACGTTGCCACGGTTGATCTCGTCAATAAACATGGCGTAGTGGTGGCTTGGGTCATGCCGCGCCCGCTCGCACAGTTCGACAAACGCGCCTTGTTTGATCTCATAACGCACTTGGCCATCGTCTTGTTCGTCACTCAGCACAGGCCGCAAGCCTTCAATAAAATCTTCGTAGCCATACGACTGGTGAAAGGTGACAAAGCTAAAGCGCTGAATCTCGCGCTGCTCCTGCGGCCCTTGTTTAATCTGTTCAAGCACTACCCGCATCTCTTGCACATCATCGTGATCTAGATCGGCAATTACCCAATAATTGTCGTCTAACTCGGCAAACACACGCGGCGGTTTGCGCACGTTATAACTGCCTTTAGGTAGATCGACACTATGATCATTCAGTACATTCCACACCCCTGCACCATTGCGCCGATCCCGTTGATTTAAGGTGGCTTTGCACTGATAAAAACGATGCGCCACCAAATCGGCTTTTTTGACCGAACGATTCATATCCAACATGATCAACAACAACACATCACGCCAAACCAAAGGCCGCAACAACTCAGCCAAAAAACTCTCATCATCCGATTGAACGGCTTGTTCGCAATAGCCTTTTTGTAGTTGCTGTAAATGGTAGGTTTTGCCGGTTCCGGCAGGGCCGTAGAGGATTTGGTTTTTTACGTCTGATTCAGCCATGTACCACTAAACCTTGTTTTGATAATTCGACAAATGTGTTGTCCAAAAATGCCTGCTCAATGTTTGGCAAATAATCCAGCAATAACGTTGCTAATGCTTGGTTATGAATATTACCAGTCGAAATCAGCAACAACCGCTGTGGCTTGTGCTGCAACAGATAGGAATCAACAAAATCAGAATCTTTTGTCACCACAATCCGCTGTTCAAGATCAGCCACAGAGAGAACCAACTCATCAGATGAAGCATTGCCTTCTGCCAAGCTCAAGGTATGACGTACATCAATGCCTTGATCTGCCACTAAGCGAGCAAGTCGTCGAGGTAAATGAGCATCAAAAAGCATTTTCATCACGCTGCATTGACCTCAATGCGTTTCACTTGCGACAACCGCGCTGCATACATCAATACCGCGTAAATATCCTGCTCCTGCAAATCCTCATAATCTTCAAGGATTTCAGCAGTTGTCATACCACTGCTCATTAACTCAAGCAGCCACGCCACCGAATAACGTAACCCCCGAATCGACGGCTTACCGTGGCACTGCTGAGGATCAAGCGTGATTCTGCTCAATACATCATCAGACATTATCATCATCGTTGCTCCACTAGATT
>JBBKWH010000085.1:0-7373 GCA_037968855.1 Moraxellaceae bacterium
AATATTGACTGAGCCACAGCGAGTACAGGTATGAGTAATGGTTTCAATAATCATCGCAAAAAATCAAAAGCCCAAAGTGGGTGAATTCTACAGAAAACACGTCAAGTTTGTACATTACCAATATTTATATTTTGTCGATAAAGTGGCCGCTGCATGCAGGTCATCTTAATCTGTACACAAATACTGGAGGTTTTTCATGGGTATGGCACAAGAGTTTAAAGAATTTGCCTTAAAAGGCAATGTGATGGATTTGGCCGTTGGTGTGATTATCGGTGCAGCTTTTGGCAAAATCACTACCTCGTTGGTTGAAGATATTGTCATGCCTATCGTCAGTGCGCTTTTGGGCGGCGATGTGGACTTTTCTAGCATGTATGTCGTGATGGGTGATGTGCCTGCTGGTGTTGCTGATACGTATGTGGCACTCAAAGAAGCCGGTGTGCCGTTGTTGGCTTACGGCCAGTTCATTACCGTCTTGATCAACTTTATTTTGTTGGCCTTGGTTATTTTCTTTATGGTTCGCGGTATCAATAGCATGCGTCGTAAAGAAGAAGCCAAGCCTGCGCCAGCCGCTCCTGCTGCCGATCCAGCAGATATTGCATTGCTCAAAGAAATTCGCGATGAGCTGCGTCATCGCGGCTAATCTTTTGATCTAAAAAGTCGCAATAAAAAAACGGCGCTCAATGCGCCGTTTTTTTGTGTCTGATTTATTGCGCAGGCTGTGGTTCTTGATAGCTGCCTTGAGCAACCATCATGTATTGGCCTGATTGGGCCATGGCGGTGTTTTGAGTTTTGAGTTCATCTTGAACAGTGGTACAGCCCATGCAACGGCGAAAAGTTGCGTTGGCAGGGTCGATGACCAATGTTTTTGCGGCTTCTTTGACGTTGCCACCGAGAATGCTAAACGGTAAAGATGCCAAAAATACGGCAGCACCACCAATGGTGCCAGCCAGCATCAACGGACGTGCAATGCCAGCGTCAGCCAAAGCTGCACCTGCGGTTGGACGACCATCAAGATCATCTTCCATAATTTCTGTTGCGGCAAAGGCCGGAATTGAAACGCTTAGTAGGCTGCTGATCATTAGAACTGACAGGCCACGACGAAGCACATTCATTGTGAGACTCCCTCATTGTTTGTGCTCACTCTAACCCTTGTGTGGTCATGAATCAAGCAACAGTACAGGCTTTTAGCAGGGTTTAAGGCTGTGGGTGATGGGATTGGCAGACTGGGCAAAATGCACTGGCACGTTGGCCTAATTTTAGGGTCTGTATCGGGGTTTTGCAGTGGGTACAGGGTTGGCCTGCACGACCATAGGCCAGTAGCGTTTGCTGAAAATAGCCGGTTTCGCCACTGGCATTGACGTAGTCGCGTAGTGTCGAACCACCTAAGGCAATTGCGGTCTGCAAAATCTCGCGAATCACGTCTACTAATGCGCTGATTTCGTTGCTGCTTAAGGTTGAGGCAGGACGTGCAGGATGAATGCTTGTACGAAAGAGTGCTTCGGTGGCGTAGATATTTCCCACGCCGACCACAATTGCATTGTCCATGAGTGCAACTTTGATGGCAGTTTTTTTGTGTTGAAGCTGTTGTTGCAGATAGTGGGCATCAAACGCATCGGATAAAGGCTCTGGCCCTAATTTACTGAGCAGTGGATGTTGTCCATGTTCATCCAGCCATAAGATGGAGCCAAAGCGTCGTGGATCGTGATAGCGCAATTGGGTGTGATCAAAGTTGATCAGCACATGATCATGTTTGCGCAACGATTGTGCTGCTGCTTGCATGGCAAAGCTACCCGACATGCCCAAGTGCAGCATTAAGCCGTCTTGTTCAAACTGGGCCAAGATGTATTTGGCTCGTCGCGATAGGCTTAACAATCGCTGACCTTGTAAGCGTGCAAGGTCATCTGGGACTGGCCAGCGTAGGCGTGGCTGATGCACCGTGATGGATTGAACGGTTTGACCAATCAAGGGAAGCAGGCTGGTGCGGGTGGTTTCGACTTCCGGCAGTTCTGGCATAGCGGGATATGGCCAATATGAAGACAATGCAGGATTGATGCTGGCGATGATGGTGATTTTCAAGCCGAGATCGTCAGCGTTGCTGCGGATGATGCCCAATCTGCGGATACAGTATTGGGCGGCGAGGGCTAGAGGGTCTGAGGTTGTTTTGACCTGATTAGTCGTCTAGTAGATCCATTTGTTTGGCCAGTTGGTACAGACCGTTAGAGCGATTACCCGTCCGGCAAAACATCAAGATTGGTTTGGGCAGTTCGTTGTAATGGCGCGCAAAGGCTTCGACATCAAACTGGGTCACTTGATTGGGTACAATCGGCTGATAGACGTAGTCAATCCCTGCGGCTCGTGCGGCATCTTCAATCATGGCACTGGTGGGTTGGTCTGCACCGCCTTCTTGATCGGGACGGTTGTTAATGACTGAGCGAAAGCCTTTGGCGGCTACATCACTCAGTTGTTCTGGCATCAGTTGACCAGCAAAACCGACTGAATCTGACATAAAAAGCTCCTTGTTTACAGATGATATTCTGGGGGTGGTGGGGCAGGGGCCAGTTGTTGTACCGCGTCCAACGTCGTTATATAGCGCTGGCCGCTCAGCGTCCGGAGTAATGGTGTGCCTTGTAACAGATCCATCACTGGCCCTTTTAGCTCTGCCAAATGTAAGCGAATCCCACGAGCAAGCAAAGACCCATTCAGCTCTTCAAGCATTTGCTGTGCGGACAGGTCGATATGATTGACTGCACTCATCATCAAGACCAAATCACGCACGCGTGGCTGTGCATTGAGTTCTGATTCTATGCGGTCAAGGACGCTTTGCGTATTGCCAAAATATAGACTTTCGTCAATACGCAGTAACAGTAAAGTCGGCCAAGTGCGCACGGTATGGCGCTGGACATTACGAAAATGCGCTGAGTCACCCACTTGACCAACCACGGCCAAATGCGGCTGACTGCTACGCCACAATAAGGTGGCAAATGACAGCAGCAGACCGGCCAATAAGCCCATCTGCAAGCCCAGTAGCATCACTCCCAGCGCCGTGACCAGATAGGCCCACGCATCAGCACGGTCAAAACGCCATGCTTGCTTGACGGTATCAAGATCAATCAGGTTGGCAATGGCGGCCATAATACTGGCACCCAACACGGCTAATGGTAGTGCGTAGAACCAATCGGTAAACAACCACAACACCAAGGCCATGACCAGTGCTGAAATCACTCCAGCCAGAGGGGTTTGCGCGCCTGCCTCAACATTGACTGCCGTCCGCGAAAAACCGCCAGTGACAGGAAAGCCCTGATTGATGGAGCCAGCAAGATTGGCCCAGCCTAGGCCGATTAATTCGTCGTTGGCATCAAAGCGTTCTTTACGTTTGCGCGCAAAGCTTTGCGCCACCGATGCACTGCTAATAAAAGCAATCAAGGCAATCAGACCCGCCGCTGGGAGCATTTGTTGCAGGGTTTGAATGTCGGGTAGTGCAGGCAGCAAAAACGCAGGCAAGCCCGCAGGTAAGCTGCCAATAATGCGCACGCCATCTTGCTCAAGGCCAAGCATGGCCGAGAGTGCGGTGGTCAACATCACCACCACAACCGGTGTCATCCGACTGAGTAATGAGGCAAAACGTGGTGGAACACCCCATCGGACGAGCGATGAGCTTAGCCAGCGCCGAGCAGCCAATAGTGTGAGCAAGGCACTAAGACCGATCCACAATGTTGGCAGATTGGTCTCACCAAGATGCTGCCAGCCGCTTTGCAGCATCTTGATCAGCGTATCGCCTTGTAGCTTGATGCCCAGCAGGTGCTTAAGCTGGCCAATCGCGATGAGTAGCGCCGCACCACTAATAAACCCCGCAACCACCCCACGGCTCATAAACTGAGTCAGCCAACCCAGACGCAACAGACCTGCCAGCAGTAGCATGATGCCGACTAGAGCCGCCATCAGCGCGGCAAACAAGGCATAGTCAGCCAAAGCGGTATGCGCAGGCAAAATTAAAAACAATGCTTGTGCGGTCATGACTGAGGTGATTGCCACAGGGCCGACCGCTTGAGTATTACTCGCGCCAATCCACGCATAGGCCAAGGTTGGTAGAATTGCCGCATACAAGCCATAGACCGGCGGTAAGCCTGCTAGCAGTGCATAGCCAAGGCTTTGCGGGATCACTAAAATACCCACCACAATGCCTGCGACCAGATCGTCTCGCCAATATTGGCGCAGACGATCTTGCTGTAGCCAGCTAGGGCTGTATTTCACCTAGATCGTCCGTCGCTGTTCGAGCAAACCAAACACAAAAAAACTGATCAGCATGGTGACGATAAACAACACAATGCTGCTGTTGAGCGTCATCACAGCGACCAATGCAGGGCCTGGGCAAAGACCAACCAAGCCCCAGCCAATGCCAAAGCTCAAACCGCCCAAGACCAAGCGTCGATCAATATGACTGTGCTGAGGAATTTGCACCGGTGTGCCACATAGACTGGTCGGCGTTTTTTTGGCCCATGCAAACACGGGAATACCAACCAACAAAGCGCCTAACATCACCAAGCCTAGCGACGGATCCCATGCCCCACTAATATCCAAAAATGCCAAGACTTTGGACGGATCAATCATCTCTGAGATAATTAAGCCAAGACCAAATAACAAGCCTGACAATAGTGCTAAGAGGTTTTGCATATCAATGCACTCCCAACAAATGGCGCATGACAAACACGGTCACAAAACCCGCACCCATAAAGCAGGCGGTTGCCACCATAGACCGCTTAGAAAAACGCGATAAACCACAAATACCATGCCCGCTGGTACAGCCCGAGCCATAGCGCGTGCCAAAGCCAACCAAGATACCGGCACTGATCAATAACAGCGGATTATCCGTGATCAAAATGGGTGGTGTACTGTCAAGTAGCACGATATACAGCAACATAGACGCCGCAAGGCCAGCCCAAAAAAACCAACGCCATGCATCAGACCAACCACTAGCGGTAAAGATACCGCCAACAATCCCACTAATACCGGCGATACGCCCCGTCCCAATTAACAGCACCATGGTGGCCAGACCAATCAGGATGCCACCACCTAATGAGGTCCACGGGGTAAATGCAATCCAATCAATAGTGATCATGTTGGTCATTACTCGTCGATAGGGCAAAAGCGGCTATACAACACCTGTAACACGGCCAAGGCGTCATCGCTGGCGATCTGATAATAGATTTGCTTACCGGCACGGCGTGTGGTGACCAGTTCTTCTTGGCGCAACACTCCCAATTGCTGGGATAAGCTAGGCTGTCCAAGACCCAAAATTTGCTCAAGCTCACTGACACAATATTCGCCTTGTGACAGTTGGCACATCAGCAACAAACGATCAGGATGAGACAAAACTTTAAGCAAATTGCTGGCTTGGCCAGCGGCTGTTTGCATCTTGACTAAAAAATCAGCCGATGCAGCAGTGACCGAGTCGGACTCATGGATGGCCATAGATCAGTTCCAATGGGAGTGATAGATACTGATCGATACAATAATAAGTAATAATATGTTTGTCAATATATTGTTTTTTGGTATATTGATGGATGACGCGTATCTTTTGAGGATGTTGCAATGGCAGTGGCACAGATTGATCATTTTTTTGATGCACAGACCGAAACCTTTAGCTATGTCGTGCATGCCGGTGCAGGGACAGCATGCGCTATTATAGATTCAGTGCTCAATTATGACGCGCAATCCGGACGAACAAGCACACAATCAGCCGATGAGCTGATTGCTCACATCCAGTCACTTCAGTTAAGTGTGCAATGGATTTTAGAGACTCATGCGCATGCTGATCATATGTCTGCCGCACATTATTTGCGCAATACAGTCGGTGGACAAATTGCCATGGGTCGTGCGATCTCAACCGTGCAAGCGGTATTTAAAGGCTTATTCCATTTAGGCGATGAGTTTGTGGCCGATGGTCGACAGTTTGACCATCTGTTTGATGATCAAGCGCATTTTATGATTGGTGATCTACACGCCACCGCATTGCATGTTGAGGGGCATACCCCAGCCGATATGGCCTATCAGATTGCCGATGCGGTGTTTGTGGGAGATACCTTGTTTATGCCAGATGTCGGAACCGCGCGTTGTGACTTCCCTGGTGGCGATGCACGGGCATTGTATGGTTCGATTCGTCGTTTGTTGCAACTGCCTGAGCAGACCCGTCTGCTGTTGTGCCACGACTATCCACCCAAAGGCCGTGAGCATCAATACCAGACGACTGTTGCCGCACAGCGTGCCAGCAATATCCATATGCATGATGGTGTCACCGAAGATGAGTTTGTTGCCATGCGTCAGCAACGTGATGCAACTTTAGCCGTGCCTCGTCTAATGTTGCCGTCCATTCAGGTCAATATTAGGGCGGGTCAACTGCCTCCAACCGAGTCTAACGGCGTGTCGTATTTAAAGATCCCGCTGAATTTGATGTCAGTCTGACAACGCACTGGGTGCAGGATTTGTCATGATCTGACGAATAATTGGTCTACAAAAGTCAACGCGCCTAGCGTGGATTTCTGGCATGATTTGCAGCAATTAGGCAGGTCAGGACTGATTCAAATGGCGTCGTATAGCGTAGAACCTTTGTTTTTAAAAAGTCATGACGACACCTTGGGGGCTGATTATTACCGGCCCAACAAAGGTCGCAAAGTGCCTGTGATTATTATGGCGCATGGCTTTGGTGCGGAGCGTAAGTTTGGCTTGCCCACGTTTGCCGAAGCCTTTGCCGCGGCAGGTTATGCGGTGGTGTTATTTGATTATCGTGGCTTTGGTGGCTCGACGGGCAAGCCGCGTGAGTTGGTTTCGCCAAGCCATCATTTAGAGGATTGGCGCGCGGTGTTGGCGCAAGTCAAAAAACGCAAAGATATTGATCAGCGCAAAATTGTACTGTGGGGCACCTCGTTTAGTGGTGGTCACGTCATGGTCACTGCCGCCCGCGAAAAAGGTATCCGTGCGATCATTACCCAAGTGCCGCATGTCGATGGTTTGGCCAGTGCCTTGCTGTATCCCAAGCATTTATTTCCGCAGGCCATGCTGCTGGCAGCCAAAGACTTTGCAGGCTCCAAGCTGGGCCGTGATCCAATTCGTGTGCCCGTGGTCGCAACCAGTGGGGTACGGTGTTTGGCGGCGCAAGACTGCTACCAAGACTTTATGAGCATGGTACAGGCCGGATCGACGTGGAGTGGGCAAGTTCCTGCACGGATTTTATTGACCTTAAGTCAGTACCGTCCGATTAAAGAAGCCCACAAGATCAAATGCCCTGCCTTAGTGATTGCGGCTATTCAGGATAATTTGATCCCGATTGATTCGACGCGGATTACCGCACGCAAAATTAAGCAAGTGCAGTATGTCGA
>JBBKWH010000086.1:0-5848 GCA_037968855.1 Moraxellaceae bacterium
CACATACACCTACTTCTGGCGTCCATGGATAAATGATGGCGGACAAATCAGGTCGAGGCAACGCGTAGAAATGGACATCGCTAGCTGCTTGTTCAGTACCCGGACCCGTTTGGCCAACATGTAAGCCGCCAAATTGATTCAAAACCTCCAATGCTCTTGCGTGTCCAGATGCAACTTCATCTGGTTGTGGACGGCCAATCGGTATCGGATTCCAGCCAGCAGAAACAAACAGAGGTTCGATCAGCGAGGTAAGATTGAGCATGCTTGAAAGTCCTAAATAAGTGCCGAGTAGAAAGTAATCATGCATACATGATCTTATGCCCTGTGTTTTGCCAAGATACTCAATGATAGGATTGCATGATTACTTATTGAAGGTCGCTTACACGTAGGTAGGATCGATTGCACGGCTTTGGTTTGAGATGTTTGACGATTGCATGCATTTAACGCATTGGCATCTACGAAAGCCGGACGACACGTGTTTTAGCCAAAAAATCGCCAAGGCGGCGGCGCTGCTTGCCAACAATGAACGCACAGTCAATAAGACCCAAGATGATCAGGCAAATATTGCGTACGCAGGATTGCATGTAGTTACATGGTTGCCCAGTCTCAACGTTCACCACAGCGATTTTTGTGAACTTCTTGCCTATGCTCTGGCCACCGGGTAAGCCATCACAAAATAGCAGATACAGGAACCAAGCCAAAAATGCTAGTTCCAGAGGAAGGTTGACTGCGCCGGCTCCAAGGTACATGGCTACACCGACTGCAAGTGCGACTAGGCCATCGATAAACTGTGCTGTGAATCGATCGCCGATGGATGCAAGCTGAAAACTCATTCCCTGTACCTTCTTCAATGTGGTTCGACAAGATGATTAGCATGTGAGTAGGTGCCGATTGTGGCTTTGCAAACAGCCTAACGCCTCAGTTAAGCAGATCCCACGATGCTGGATCGGCTTGAACGAATTGTTAGGCGGCAGTCCGATGTTCTTAGTCTAACCAGACATTGTGCAATAATCGCATATAGACGTCTGGTTCACTCTTATCAAAGATCTCCCGACCATCATCTCGAAGAATGCCAATTGCGACTAGATTGTCAGCCACTAATTGAGTGACGTCTTGGTAATCTTCCAGATCTGATGGGGATCCAGAAGGAAACGGCCAGTCACCATCAGTGTCAGATACAAAAGCTATGGAGTCTCCGGGATGCTCAAGCAAATACCAAGTTGCTATAGCGGCAGCCACTGGATTGCCAGCAAGCTCACGTTTTGTAGCGACGGGAATGTGAGCAAAATCGATAGTTTCAGCTCGGGTGAAATTTACTAGAGAGTACCAAGTCGCCATAAAAATTCTCTGCCATCTAACGTTGGAAATCAACGGCACCAGTACGGTGGCGTCCGCTGGATTGACTGAGACAGCTCACTTCTTTGCCTATCCCCCCATGACACCCACTCATCTGCAGCAATCAACCGCCTCACCCACCAACACGTACCCCACCCTCAAGCGCCTGATAGATTGCTAAGTTGATCACCCCTGCTCGGCTTTGACCTAACTTTTGTGCCATCGCATCGACACGGTCCAGCATCTCTTCGGTGATGGTCAGGCTGATCTGTACCTTATGGCCTTTACGCACGCGTTTCACCGGTCTGCCGGTTTTGCTGTGGCTTGGTAGGTCAGGGTCAGGCGAAATCGTTTGTTCTGCTGTCGTCTCACCTGTCACTTCTGTTGTCTTTTCACCTGTTTTTTCGTCTGCTTTTACTGCTCGCTTAGGCTGTTTGCTGGCCTGCTTTTTAGTGCCAGCAGACGCTGACGCTTGCTGGGCATGCAGTGGTTGTGGTGCTGGGATGATTTCATCACCGAATAAATCAAACAGGGGCTGTTCAGGCATCGCGGATACTCAATGGCAGGATCATGCTGGCTGGCGCTTGATCTGGGTGGTGATGGATCTGGGTATTGGCTGCGGTGTTTTTTGGTTCTGGTGTTCTTTTGTTTCGGGTGTTTGTTGGTTCTGCTGCTTAGGTTGGCAGGGGTGGTTCTTTTGACTCGATTGTCGATGTTGCTGTCGATGTCGATGTTGACGTTTGATCCTGACCCGCCATCAGGGTGGCGAGCTGCTGGGGATCAAGCGGTCTAAACTGAAATACTTGATGCCCTTGTTGGGCTTGCGCGTCTCGGTATAAAAACAGGCCTTGGAAGAAGGCGTCTAGTTCTTGTGGCTGCATGGCTTTAAATGAGCTGTTGCTCGGCACACTGCGTAAGGAGCGCAGTCTAGAGGCACTGATCGGCAGACCACCTAAGGTAAACAAGGCCAACACCAAGTCAGCGTGCTTGGTGAGGCCTGTGAGGTGTAATACGGTTCTAAAGCAGTCGTTGGGACTCACTCAGCTCTACCTGTCGATTCAAGCAACCGCCATCATGCCGAGAAGATAAAGCCCTCCTGTTGTTTGGCGTGTTGTAACCAGCTGGGCACCAAATACACCAAGGCACCGGCGGTGACGCCACTTAAACAGTCGTTACGCGCTTGGCGTAGTACTTTTCTGGGTAACCAACACAGGCTGGTTTCACGTCCCCAGTCATATTGTTTGGGTAAGGCAAAACCAAGCGCATGGGTTGTTTCGGTGATCGGCGGTTGGGCAAGATAAAAAGCGTCGTTTTCAGCAAACAACACGTCAGACAACATTAAAAGATCAGTACACATGGTGCAGCTCCTGTACGGGGCCAAGTAATCGGGTTAGCTGCCTTGAAACAACAAAGACAACAATGGTTTAAACCACAAGCGCCTAGGCGGTGCTTGTTCGCTCAGTATGCCCAATCAGAGCAGGACTGGGCAAGATATTAATATTAAAAGTGTGTTAAATATTGTTTAGTGTCTTTGGTCATCCAACACCATACCAACATGGTATTTGGCTTCACTACCATGACTCTGACTGACATGACCCTGACTGACATGACACAGTGCTCACATGCCAAAGTCATAATCGTCATTTCTTGATGGCCGTGGTATCGGCTTCACCTTTGGTGTGCTAATTGGCGGCCTATTCTGATGCTCAGTTTGGGGTTGATCTACTCTGTTTGCAGGGTCTGGCGCTAAAGACTCAGCCAGTGGTGGAACGGCTGGAATGACGTTGGTCAGTGGTTCTAGCCAATCCGCCTCCGCGCGACGTGCTGCTGCACGTCGGATGGAAGCAAGCAAGGCTGCATCCGTGGATGGTGGTACAACCTGCCGTGCTCGTTGTGCCATGCGTTCTTGGTTGATTTGTTCATTCAGACGTTGCTGCTCTGCTCGGCGCTGTTCTTCACGCTGTCGTTCTGCTTGACGCTGTTGTTCTTCACGCTGCCGCTCTGCTTGACGCTGTTGTTCTTCTCGTTGTCGCTCTGCTTCACGTTGCTGTTGTTTGATGAGATATAGTCGTTGACATTCTCCTAGGATGCGTTGAGTAATCTCTCGATTTTCATTAACTGATTGAGCACATTGTTCTGTTCGATTAAATGTTTCTCCTGTATTAGTTGTAATTGTTTTTGAGTGGCTTTTAATTCGATCTGAAATGTTTCGATTTGACGCTGTATATCGAGCTGCGTGTTCTGCATATCGATAATCGTCTTCAATAGTGCTGTTTCGATCTCGGTCATTGCTTAGTCCTCCTTGGGTATCATATAGCCGCCTTGATATATCGGTTTCGATTGGTCGATCTGAATGCATAGTCGTGGTTGATTTTTTTTGTCTAGGCAGCTGGTGTGATGAATGTTGCCACCCATACCATTCATCAATTTGATATTGGCATTTTGCTTGGAGATGATTTGACTGTTGGCTTTGATTTTGGCATTTTGCCAAGTAATCAGACCGAAGGCTGCTAATATTGTCACAACCACTAAACAGACTGTGATCAACCACGTTTTGATTTGAATGATGGCTATTCTTTCTCCCGTCTTCTCGACTTTTCCCAGTAATGCAGTAGTCGTTTGATTCATGGATTTGGCTTTCGCTAACGTGTCCGCGTATTGACTGATGATTTGCGTTTGCTGTTGTTCGATAACGCTGTTGGTGTGCTTTTGATTTTCCGATAATAAGTTTTTGATATCGTTCAGATGCGCATCGAAAGCGTGTTTGAGCATCTCGTCTAAATGATTCAGATGCTCGGCTGACTTCACTTTCAATTGATTGGTCAGCGCTTCTAAATTCTTGTTCATAAATCAGTCCTTTGAGTCGAATGTTTTGACCACCGTCGGGGTCTTTGATGCTGATGCTTTGTTTGGTGGTTCTGGCGATTTCAAACCCGAGTGCGGTGAGTTGTTGCAGCATGTCGTCACGGTTGTTGATCAGGCCGCTATTGATGGCGTCGATCAGGGCGTCGGTAATCATGGCTTGTGCTTCTTGTTTGTTTTTAGGTAGTTTTTTGGAGGTGATCAGGATTTGCTTGTTGATCGGGTCGTCAGGGTCATGTAGTGCAAAAACGTGGTTGGTGATCCGTTTCCAAGTGTCACATCTGAGTTGATCGGCTTTGTAGTAGTAGGGCTGAAGACGTTTGCCGGTGGTGAGTTCGATGTTGGGGATGAGGAAGTTGAGTTCGAGTCGCTGTTTATCGGTGTGTTGGATCCAGCTGATGTCGTATTGCTCTCGATCAAGTCCTGCAAACAGCATGCGTTCAAAACTATCCATGATCTGTTGTTTGTGCTCGGTACTGAGGTCGGGTTCTTGAAAGCTCAGGCAGCCGGCGGTGTATTTTTTGGCGTAGTGGCTGCCGTTGGCAAGGGCTGCGCTGATGTCTGGATCACCAGATAAAACGAGGGCGTGCTCTCGATCTCGATGTTGGCCGAGGAAATAGTCGACGGCACTCGATGCACTGCCGCTACCTCGTCGAAAGAAGTCAACGATCATGCTAAAGCTGCTGATGGGGGCTGTCTAAGCGCGATGATGTCGCGCTCTATGGTGAGCAGCACTGAGAGGAGGTTGAGTCGTTCGAGGGGGGTGGCACTTTTGTTGGCGCTGTTGATGCCCTTGGCAATTTGGTTGAGGTTGTTGCCGATCCGCACCAGTTGTTGCAAGAGGACAGGGTCGGTGTGCAGTTTGGGGTCTAGCCGTGGTTGTTGATCGAGAGCAAGTTCTCGTAGGTAGCGGGCAACCGATGCGGTGTGCTTGCGCTCAAGAATTTGTTGGTATTCCAGTTCGCTGACACTGACTTTAATGACGCGTTGGCGTTTGGCGGTCATGGCGGGTGCTGCTCATCGATAAGGTTGGGGGGTTTGGGGGGGCTTGTCCCCCTGAACAAGGGCACGATGGGGGCTTTGTAGCGAAGCGAAAAAGTACCCATTGTGTATCCTTGCTTACAGCAAATAAGCTACCATCAAAATCGTGTTGCGCCAAGGGTGAAATCAACCCGCTTTTTACCAGCAGCCAATAAACAAAAAGAGCCCACTTACCACCAAAAAAAAGAATCGACTCACCTATTTGTATGACATGATTGACACATCGATATCCCTGTCGACCCATCGGCTAACCAAGCCACAATCAAACCCTAAATTCGCAGCTCAATTCACCACATCCATCAGCAACAAAATCGGATCTGGAGCAACGGAAGCCATCAACGAAAATCGACTGACTAAAGACTCAAAAACCAGCAAAAAACCGTCATTTGAAGCGTTTTTAACAACGACAAGGAAGAAACGATCTCTTTTTATAACCAAAAATAGCGCTTAAAGGCCTCAAAAAGGCTCAAGGTAAGCTTTAAATTCAAAACTGCTACCAATCCTTGTCCATAGCCAAAAGAATGCCTTAAAACGCAAAATAAAGCGTTTTGATCATCAAAGGATAGACTGCGATCAACATCCGTTCCGAACAGAACACAGAACACAGAAC
>JBBKWH010000087.1:0-99429 GCA_037968855.1 Moraxellaceae bacterium
GAAGCCTTTTGGAACTCGGTTAGCCACGGCAACTTGTTATCGATTGGCTTTAACTGTGCGCTCGGTGCAGACGCCATGCGCCCACACGTCAAAACCATTTGTGACAAAGCCGATGTGTTTGTGTCGGCGCACCCCAACGCGGGTTTGCCCAATGCCTTTGGCGAATATGACGAAACACCCGAAGAGACCGCCGCATTTATTCGTGAGTTTGCCGAGAGCGGCTTGATCAATATCACCGGCGGTTGCTGTGGCACCACGCCCGATCACATTGCCGCCATTTATCAAGCGGTCAAAGACCTGCCACCGCGCCAGATTCCACAGATCGAAAAAGCCTGTCGTCTGTCCGGATTAGAACCATTTAACATCACCAAAGATTCATTGTTTGTGAACGTTGGCGAACGGACCAATGTGACTGGCTCAAAAAAATTCGCCCGTTTAATCCGTGAAGAAAGCTACGCCGAAGCGCTTGAAGTGGCGTTAGAGCAGGTCGAAGGTGGCGCGCAGATCATCGACATCAACATGGATGAAGGGATGCTTGATTCTGAAGGTGCGATGGTTAAGTTTTTAAACTTGATCGCCTCCGAGCCAGATATTTCACGCGTGCCAATCATGATTGACTCATCCAAATGGGAAATCATCGAAGCCGGTCTCAAGTGTGTACAAGGCAAGCCGGTGGTCAACTCGATCAGCCTTAAAGAAGGCCACGACGAGTTTGTGCAAAAAGCCAAACTGTGCCGCCGCTATGGTGCAGCCGTGATCGTCATGGCCTTTGATGAACAAGGCCAAGCCGATACCGCCGCACGTAAACGCGAAATCTGCGAACGCTCCTACCGCGTGCTGGTCGATGATGTGGGCTTTCCACCCGAAGACATTATCTTTGACCCCAACATCTTTGCCGTCGCCACCGGCATCGAAGAACACAACAACTACGCCGTAGACTTTATTGAAGCGACACTGTGGATTAAACAAAATCTACCGCACGCCATGATCTCCGGTGGCGTGTCCAACGTGTCGTTCTCCTTCCGTGGTAACGACCCTGTGCGCGAAGCGATTCATGCGGTGTTTTTGTACTACGCGATCAAAAACGGCATGACCATGGGCATCGTCAACGCCGGACAATTGGCTATTTATGACGATATCCCCAAAGAACTCAAAGACTGCGTCGAAGATGTGATTCGCAACCTACGTCCTGACAGCACCGACCGCCTGCTAGAAATTGCCGAACAATATCGCGGCAATGGCGCAGTCAGAGCGGTCGAAAACCTCGAATGGCGCGATCAACCGGTCGAAAAACGACTGGAATACGCCTTGGTCAAAGGCATTACCGCCTTTATCGACCAAGATACCGAAGAAGCACGTCTGCAATCCACACGTCCTCTCGACGTGATCGAAGGCCCTTTGATGGCCGGTATGAACGTGGTTGGTGACCTGTTTGGCGAAGGCAAAATGTTCTTGCCGCAGGTGGTCAAATCGGCCCGCGTGATGAAGCAATCGGTGGCATGGCTCAACCCGTACATCGAAGCCGAAAAAGTCGCCGGACAAACCAAAGGCAAAGTGCTGATGGCCACCGTCAAAGGCGACGTGCACGACATTGGCAAAAACATCGTCGGCGTGGTGCTGGGCTGTAATGGCTACGACATTGTCGATCTGGGCGTGATGGTCTCGGCCGAAAAAATCCTTAAGACCGCGATTGAAGAAAAAGTCGATATCATTGGACTATCTGGCCTGATCACGCCAAGTCTGGATGAAATGGTGTTTGTGGCCAAAGAAATGCAGCGGCAGGGTTTTCACATTCCGTTAATGATTGGCGGGGCAACCACCTCCAAAGCACACACTGCGGTCAAAATTGATCCGCAATATCAAAATGATGGCATTGTGTATGTGGCGGATGCCTCGCGTGCCGTTGGTGTTGCCACCACCTTGCTATCGCCCGAAATGAAACCGGCTTTCTTGGCCGAACGCCGTGAAGAATACCGCATCATCCGCGAGCGTCTAGCCAACAAACAACCCAAAGCCGCCAAGCTCAACTATGCCCAATCGGTTGAAAACGGTCTCAAGCTCGACTGGCAAGGCTACCGTCCACCCGTGCCAAATCAAACTGGCATTCAGGTCATTGAAAACTACTCACTGGCCGAACTGGTGCCGTATATCGACTGGACGCCATTTTTTATCTCGTGGAGTTTGGCCGGAAAATTCCCTGCCATTTTGCAAGATAAAGTCGTTGGCGAAGCCGCACGCGATCTGTACGACAACGCACAAACCATGCTAAAACAACTGGTTGCTGATGATAGTGTAGTCGCCAAAGCCGTGTTTGGCTTAGCGCCAGCCGCACGCATCGACAATGACAGCGTGGCGGTCTACAGCGACGAGTCACGCAGTCAAATTAGCCATCGCTTTGAGCATCTTCGCCAGCAAAGCGACAAGGCCACCGGCAAATCTAATTTAAGTTTGGCCGATTTTGTTGCTCCGCACGACAGCCCTGCACAAGATTATCTGGGTGGTTTTACCGTGTCGATTTTTGGTGCAGAAGAACTGGCCCATGCTTACAAAGCCAAAGGCGACGACTTTAGCGCGATATTGGTGCAAAGCTTGGCCGACCGTTTTGCTGAGGCACTGGCAGAACGCTTACACGAGCGGGTGCGCAAGGAGTTTTGGGGCTATATGGCCGACGAAGCCTTAGACAACGACGCCCTGATCAAAGAAAAATATATCGGTATCCGGCCTGCACCGGGTTATCCGGCCTGCCCTGAGCATAGTGAAAAAGCCAAGCTATTTGATTGGTTGGATAGCACTGCCAAAATCGGTACGGTGTTAACCGAAAACTTTGCCATGTGGCCGCCGTCCAGCGTGAGTGGTTTTTATTATTCGCACCCGCAGAGCGAGTATTTTAACGTTGGCAAAATTAGCCGTGATCAGCTTGAAAGCTATGCGGCGCGTAAAGGCTGGTCGGTTGAAACGGCAGAGCGTTGGTTGAGTCCGAATTTGGAGTGATGCGGAGACTGAGACTGACCCAACCTTTCCACCACCACACAAAGCCGTACACTCTATTACGATTGGTACGGCTATTTTGACGATGCTCCAACTCAAATCAGACTCACCATTGATTATGCTCATGCGAGTATTGCTTTAAACTTTCAATATCAGATTCCAGAGACTGGTTTTTATACTCCAATGAATTAACTTTTGATTCTAATGAACTAATTTCTGATTCTAATGAACGAGTGGTTGACTCTGAGGAGTAAGCTGAACTGAAATATGAGATTTCTGAAGCCAACGATCTGGCCTCCCGTTTCACGCTATCTAATGTTTTATTTAGATATACTGCATTTAAAACTAACACTAAAATCACTAGGTGCAGGCCGTAAAGCCGAAAGAACTTCTTCAATTTGTCCATACTGCTAACCTATACTAAAGAAAAAATTGAGGTTAAAAGAATAAAGCAGTTAAAGCAAATATTTATGTTGACCACCATATTGAGGCATCCTAAAAATAGCGGATTTGAAATCTATGGTGGACGTCGCTACTCTAAAACCACCGCAATACGGAAAAAGAGAGCCAATTGATCCAACTTAAATTTTGCTTCGACACAGGCAGTGGGATTTGTCTGTGGGCAGCCGATGCAGCGACCAAGCAAAAAATTGGATATGCCGACGCTGGCTCACTCACCTCATCGCGTAGACGCTATTTATTTGTTATACCATTTAACCCAAATAAACTAACATTCGTCATACCCCTCACCCTGAGCATGAGCGATATATCGCGTAAAGCTGCACAAGTCCGAAGGGGATGAGTGGCACTGCCACGCAAGACGGAGCGCAGCGCAGGGGTTAGGATGAGGGAAAAGTTGGATTAGGTTTATTCAATGGATTGGTATTATCCGTATCCTTCACACCCAATTTTCTACCCGTAACCCCTCGACTCTTTCAAACTCGCGCAGATTATTGGTCACCAAAATCAAGCCGTGACTCCGCGCATGCGCCGCAATATGCAAACCATTTACCTCAATTGGCGTGCCTTTGCGCTCAAGATTTGCCCGAATATCGCCATACTGACCCGCCGCCGCATAGTCATAATCCAACACCACTAAGCGCGACATAAAATTTTCGACTGTATGTAGGTTTTTTTTCAGGATACTGGCTTTTTTCTACGCCATGCAGATGTAGGGTGCGCCATGCGTACCTGATCTTCTCAAAAATTCGCTAATTAAAAAGATATTCCCCAATAAGATTCATGCCCTCACTCATCCCGTGTCAGCACTTCCAGCAACTCAATCTCAAATACCAGATCCGAATTCGGTGCAATCAACGCCCCAACTTGCCGCGTGCCATACGCCAAATGCGCAGGCACAATCAATTTGCGTTTACCGCCGACCTGCATGCCCATCAAGCCCTGATCCCAGCCTTTAATCACCCGCCCCGTGCCAATCACACAGCTAAACGGCTGGCCGCGATTATACGATGAGTCAAACACTGTGCCATCGGCCAACCATCCGGTATATTGGGTCGAAATGAGCGCCCCTTTTACACAGGCTTTGCCCTCACCCATCACCAGATCAATGATGTGTAGCGTTGCATCCGTCATCTGACTTGTCCTAATCTTTCAGTGTTTATGATTGGAATTTTGCCATAGTTAAGCATTATTTTGATCAACCCGACGTGCCACTTGCTCAACACTCAAGCCCTGCCACAATCCAGTCTTCAGGCCCGAAATCGTCATCGCCATTTCACGGCGTAAATACGGCACGCGATACATCCACGTAAAGCCTACATCACGCAGCCAACCCGCCCACTGTCGATCTGACTGATACAACGGTGTCAGTTGCCGACTTAACCACTGATAAAAATAAATCGACGAACCACGCAACGCTGCATATTTCGCCCAGACCGATGGCCAATCCTGTCCGGTCTGCATGGCTTGCCCCAGCGCCCACGCATCGAGCAACGCCATATTAGCCCCTTGGCCCAATTGTGGACTCATGGCATGTGCAGCATCACCAATCACGCACAGGCGATTATCGGCAAAACGGCGCATTACCACATCACGATACTGTGCCGAGAGCCATTGCTCTGGCTGTGTCACCACCTGTTCTAACCACGTCGCAGCGATTGGCCAACGGCTATCTACTTGCGCCAGCCAGTCGGCGCGTGCATGCTCTGACTGCATCCAACTCGCCATCTGTGCCGTCGGCAAACTCCAAAACACACTGGATAAACGCTGTGTTACAGCATCAGGCCGCGCACCCGTTGGCAAAATGCCCATCATGATCGACGGTCCATCATAAAACTGATGCAAAATCTGCGGGTCCAGCGCCTGACACTCCGGCACAATCGTCCACATCGCACCCCAAGGATAAGGCCGATCCAGCGCCACCCATGCCGCCGGACGTAACTGACTACGCGCGCCATTGGCCACAATCACCAGATCAAAACTGGCATCTATCGGCCCAGCAGCATCATGACCAAACAGCCGAGTCTCGCTGCCACGGTCATCCACCCGATCAACCGTCACACCCATCCGCCATGTGATTTGCGCTGCAATCTGCGCATCTAACAGCGCATCCAGCAACACCTGACACAAACTCGCCCGATGCATGCCAAGGCCAGACAAGCCCTGCCCCGCCTCGGCGTAATGGCTATCGACCAATAATCGACCATCAGCCAACTGACCCTCTAACCCCGTCACATGCGCACCCAATGTCGATGCCTGCGCTAGAACGCCCAGATGCGCAAAGACCGCAAGGCCAGCCGGTTGCAACAATAAGCCCGCGCCAACAGGCGATAACGCCTGCACCTGCTCAATCATGGTGATATGATGGCCTTGACGTGCCAAAATCAGCGCCGCCGCTAAGCCAGCCGTTCCCGCACCAATCATGGCAATCTGTTGTGCTTGCATATCAATCGCTGTTGTTATGACCTGTCTTACCATACAAGAGCCAACTCACATTTAACGATCAAAATCATCTGCCATCGTATTTTTTATTTGGTTTTTTAACCAATTCTTGAGCGGATTCATAGCACTGACACACTGCCTCATTATGCTACCGGCCACGACAGCACGCACCAAAATAAAGCACCGACCCAATCGCACCTATATTCTTGTCGAACAAAAAACGCACATCCAGAGTACTAATGAACCCACATTCCTGTGTTAATGCTGCAAACCTATAGATTGTTTGATTTTTTCATAAAGCCAACCCGACACTGGCACGGCAGATGCAAGGTCATGATATAGTACACACCGAGAGCAATTGTCTGACAGATCACATTGAGGTGACGTGCTTGATGGCACCGGATACTGCTTGATTTCCTATCCTATTGTGTTTTTTTTGAATGAAAGAGAGGTTTTTCTCATGCGTGCGCTCAGCCCCGTAGACATGCTGTTTTTATCGCTGGAAAAACGTCAGCAACCCATGCATGTGGGCGGCTTATTTTTGTTTCGGCTGCCAGAGAATGCACCGAGCGACTATGTTCACCAACTCGTACAAGACATGCGTAACTCGCGTGCGATTCCGGTTGCCCCGTTCAACCAAGTCTTAAATGGCTTTTTTTGGGATGAAGATGACGAGTTTGATATTGATCAACATTTTCGTCATATTTCCTTGCCTCGTCCGGGCCGTATTCGCGAATTACTGACCTATATTTCACAAGAACATTCGGCACTGATTGACCGCGCCAAACCATTATGGGAATGCCATATTATCGAAGGCATCGAAGACAATCGCTTTGCCATGTATTTTAAAATGCACCATGCGATGGTCGATGGCATTGCCGGTATGCGTCTGGTCGAAAAATCCTTTTCGCACTCCGCAGAAGACAAACACATTGTGCCAATCTGGGCGGTCAAAAATAACAAGCTGAAACGTCCAAAGACCAACCCAATCAGCAAAACCGCCAAAATGATGGGCTTGATCACCGAGCAAGTCCATACTGCACCGACCGTGACCCGCGAAGTCTTTACCGCGCTTAAAGAAATGCACGGCAACCCTGACTATGTGTCAGCCTTTCAAGCCCCACGCTCTATTTTGAACCAATCGGTCTCGGCCTCACGCCGTTTTGCTGCACAGTCGTATGCACTGATTCGCTTGCGTACTGTCGCCAAAAAAATGGGTGTCACCATTAACGATGTAGTGCTAGCGATTTGTTCTGGTGCCATGCGTTCGTACCTGCTCAATCAACGCGCACTACCCAAAAAACCATTGATCGCCATGGTGCCTATCTCCTTGCGCAAGGACGACACCGATAGCGGCAACCAAATCAGTATGATTTTGGCTAACTTGGCCACCCACAAAGCCGATCCGATGGAACGTCTGGCGATGATTCGCCGCAGCGTGATTAACGCCAAAGATCGCTTTGGCCGCATGTCCAAGAGCGAAATTATTAACTACAGCGGTATTGTCTATTCGGCGGCTGGCTTTAATTTGGTGACGGGGGCACTGCCCAAGATCCAAGCCTTTAACCTCGTGATCTCCAACGTACCCGGCCCGCGTGAGCCGCTGTACTGGAATGGCGCACGCTTAGATGGTCTGTATCCGGTCTCCATTGTCATGGATGGACAAGCCATTAACATCACCCTGACCAGCTATCTGGACAAGCTCGAAGTGGGCATTACTGCCTGCCGCAAAACCTTGCCACGGGTACAAAGTTTGTTGGGTCTGCTAGAAGAAGAAATTCAGGTCTTCGAACAATTAACCGCGCATTTGCCAGAGCCAGAGCTGACCTAATCGGCAACACTCTTCGCTAAAAAAATCCCGTGACAGCCGACCAGCTCACGGGATTTTTTATGTCGACGTTAAAGTGAATACTGGATGACTCATTTAAACCACGTGCAGTAACTCGGCAAACGAGATAAAGCGTACCGCATCGCCTTTTTGCACCACCTGCCCCACTTCAATCACCGCAAACCCATCAGCCCACACCGCAGATGACAACACGCCACTACTTTGATTAGGGTGTGCATGTAATACCTGATTGATGCACTGCACGCGCAAATACTCACGACGACCTTGTGGCTTTAAACGCTCAAAGCCCGCTGGCACAGCAAAGCCTTGCACCGGCATGACCTGCTGCTGACCTTGTAAACGCCGAATATAGGGCAGCAAGACCACCAATGCCGTCACCCAGACTGACTGCGGATTACCAGGTAAGCCAATCAATGGTGTTGCGTCATCCCCATGACCAATTCGGCCCCAGACCAACGGCTTACCGGGTTTAATCGCCAACTTCCAATGATCTAATTGGCCAATATTGTCGAGTACTGCCTTTAAATGATCAGCATCACCCACCGAGGCACCACCGCTGGTCAGTACCAAATCACTGTGTGCTGCGGCTTTTAGTAATCCATGCGCTAGTGCTTCGGGCTGGTCAGCCACCTGCTGGCTCATCACCACATCACACTGAAGCTGACTCATTAGTGCCATCAACAAGGGGCCATTGCTGTTATAAATCTGGCCACTTGATAACGGCTGTCCGACTGCAACCAACTCATCACCTGTCGATAGAACGGCTACCCGCAAACGCCTATACACCGGCAGACTGGCGCAACCAACACTGGCCAGCAAGCCTAATGCAGCAGCATCAATGCGACGGCCCGCCGGTACCACCACTTGACCCACCGACAAATCCTGCCCTGCGCGACGGATATTAGCCCCATGATCCGGTCGAACCAATACCTGCACACGGCCATCGGCCAAGGCTTGGGTGTTTTCCTGCATCACTACGGTATCGGCACCCTTGGGTATCGGCGCACCGGTAAAAATTCGGCAGGCTTGCCATGGCTGCAACTGACCACGCGCTTGGCCTGCATAAATAGTCTGCTTGCAAGGCAAAACCCCGTCACTTGGCAAGTCAGCCAAACAAAAGGCATAACCATCCATCGCGCTATTGTCTAATGGCGGCACATCAATCACCGCACAATAATCGCTGGCCAACACGCGACCTAGACTAGCGGACAAGGCCACATGCTCAATCGGCAAAGCCGTACGCTGTGCGGCAGCATCAATTAGCGCAGTGATCAGGGTATCTACGGGAGTCAGTGACATGCCAATCGGCCAATAAGACTAAAAAGAGCAACCAGTATAGAACGCCCCTCAATATCCAACAAATGGATCAGGGTTATTCGATTCAAGCAAATGGGAAGACTGATACCGTGCAGTGTGCATCATGCGATGAGATTGAACAAAAAAACGGATCAATACGCTTTGCGGCAAAAGCTGGCGATGAGTTGTGTTGAGTCGCAAGCGTTCATTAAAAAAACAAGTTCAAAAATAGTCACAATCAAATCGAGCAGCATCAAATCAATATGAGATCAATATTTAAAAACATGCATACGATCAACAATCAAAGTGCCTTGCCAAGTCATCTGACGCATCACATCAATTGATCGTCACAGTGCTTGCATCCATAGATGCCAAATCGTCACGCAGTATGATTGGCATACTGCGTCGACAGCACGGCATGACACCGACTTTAGGACTTATTTGGCAAATGACAGCGGCGACGCAATGCTTCGCAGGCATTCATAATCATGGTTTCGGTGATTTGAATCTCACGGCCTTGATCATCGACCAAATGACAAACCCCAAACGCACTAGCACTGCTGCGATGGGTTTGATGGGCGCTGTGGCTGGATAGGGTAGCTGCTTGCATAATAGACCTCGTTTCTCATCAACATGCCGACCAAAACGGCACTCCGATGATCAGTTGATATCTAAACTCTACAGCCAGTATAGGGCGATAAAATGACAAACAAGGCAAACCAAACCTAAAATCTGTAACACCTTTTAATGCTTGAGAACGATTCGCAAGCGTGCATTTCTTATACATGTTTTGTTCAAGCAAATGTTTCAAAGCACTCGCCTTGTCACGGTCATTTGAGTCAGGCGAGTGCTTTGGATTAGCTTAATACGATGTCATATTGTTCTTGGGTATACAGGCTTTCGACCTGAAACTTAATGACCCGACCAATAAAGTGCTCCAAGTCGGCCACCGCTGCGGCCTCGGTCGAGAGTAAGCGATCAATCGTGGCTGGACTGGCCACCACGGTATAACCACTGGGTGCTTCATAGGCACGCGCACAACGCAAAATCTCGCGAAAAATCTCGTAGCAGACCGTTTCGGCAGTTTTGACAAAACCACGACCTTGGCAGGTGGGACAGGCTTCGCACAGCAAATGCTCTAACGACTCGCGGGTGCGTTTGCGAGTCATTTCGACCAAGCCCAACTCAGAGACTTGGGTGATTTTGGTTTTGGCATGGTCACGCGCCAGCATTTTTTCGAGTGACTTGAGCACCTCATCGCGGTGCCCCTGCTCTTGCATATCAATAAAATCTAGGATCAAGATGCCACCCAAATTGCGCAGTCGTAACTGACGCGCAATCACGTGGGTCGCCTCTAGATTGGTCTTAAACACTGTGTCTTCTAGACTACGCCCACCGACAAATGAGCCAGTATTGACATCAATGGTGGTCATGGCTTCGGTCTGATCAATCATCAGATAACCACCAGATTTTAAGGCCACACGAGTCTGTAGTGCTTTTTGTAGATCATCTTCGACGTTATGCAAATCAAACAGCGGGCGCTCACCAGGGTAGTGATGCAGGCTCTCTTTGACCGTCGGCACAAACTCATCGACAAAGTCACGCACCTTGGCGTAAATCTCGCGTGAGTCGACATAGATTTTATGGGTTTGCTCGCCAGCCAAATCGCGAATGATCCGTTGTGGTAGTGGCAGCTCTTCAAAGATTAAATCGGGTGCAGCCGTGGTTTTTTGCCGCGCGCGCACCACTTCCCACAAGCGCGCCAGATAGCGCATGTCTTGCTCAAGACGCTCACGACTCACCCCTTCGGCGGCAGTACGCACAATCACCCCACCGGGCAATTGATATGCTTGCTGAATTTCTTCAATTAAGGCTTTTAAGCGTTCGCGCTCTTCGCTTTGCTCAATCCGTTGGCTAATCCCCGTATGCTGTCCATACGGCATTAACACCAAATAACGCGAAGGGATCGACAAGTCAGTCGAGAGTCGTGCGCCTTTGCTGCCCAGCATGTCTTTCATGACTTGCACGGTAATGGTTTGGCCAGTTTGCAGTAGCTCGTGTACATTTGGTGCGGGTTGCTGCCGAGGCCAGACCATGTCATTGACATGCAGAAATGCGGTACGCGACAGACCTATTTCGACAAAGGCCGCTTGCATACCCGGTAAAACACGCACCACCTTGCCATTATAAATATTACCGACCAAGCCCCGCCGTGCAGCACGCTCTACAAATAACTCTTGCACAATACCGTTTTCGACGAGGGCGACACGACATTCCATCGGGGTAACATTAATCAGCAGTTCTTCAGCCATGAGGGGTTAGCATTCCTGATTGTGTGGTTCATCGTGCTGGATCTGTTGCAGTAAGTCGAGAGTTTCAACCAACGGCAAGCCCACCACATTGCTATAACTACCCCGTATGGCCGGAATAAACGCCGCGCCAAGCCCTTGAATGGCGTAGCCACCCGCCTTGCCCAGTGGTTCACCCGTCTGCCAATAGGCCTGCATTTGCTGTTCAGTCAGTGCCAACATCTCGACCTGCGTGACCACGTGGGTATAACGCAGCTGATCGCCACAGGCCACTGCAACACCAGTCATGACTTGATGCGTGCGACCAGATAGCAAGCGCCACATGCGATAGGCATCTTCGGCATCCACAGGCTTGCCCAAAATATTGCCATCAATGGTCACGGTGGTATCGGCAGCAATCACAATCGTTTGCGCAGGCAGATGTGGTACGGTGGCTTGTGCTTTTTGTTGCGCGAGGCGCTCGACGTAGGCGACTGGCGATTCGTTTGGCAAAACAGACTCATCAATCTCAAACACCTGCACCGCAAAATCTACACCCACTTGTGCCAATAGCTCACGCCGACGGGGCGAGCCTGAAGCCAAAACAATCATGTACGCCACCGCTTAAGCAAAGACACCACAGCAGGCCAGATCAGGATGCTCGGCAGCAACGAACTCCAATGCGAGAGCGACAAATCCAGCCCAGAAAATTTTTGTAAAATAAACATCGTGATCAAGTGCAATAAACTGGCCGCCGCAGCCAAAATCCACAAATTCAAAAAAGTCAGCACCCGTCGATTTTGTGCGACAAAGCGTGCCGCAAAAGCAATCACCACAAAGCTAAAGGCATGTTGACCCAAGGCACTGTCGAGCATGAGGTCGCAGGCCAAGCCCATAAAAAAGGCAAACCACATGCCGCACCATACCGGCTGGCATAACACCCAAAACAGCATGACCAACAACATAAATAGCGGACGCCAGCCTACCAAGCCATAAGGCACGGGGTATACCGTCAGAACAGAGGCGGCCAATAGGCTAAAAATAATGCCCCAGAGCGGATCAGATGACTGCCCAACGCGCGCCGAGCGACTCAGCAAAAAGCTATCAAGGCGTGGCATACGGCTGCTCCCGTGCAAGCGGTACCGAAAACAACAGCACCACATGATGGCCACCTTCAAGCTGAGCTAACGGCTTGACGCTGACCTCAGCAAATTCACCACTGCCATGGCGCTTGACCTCAGACACCACACCAATCGGATAACCCGCCGGAAAACGCTCACCCAAACCAGAAGTAATCAGGCGATCACCAATTTTGATATCGGCAGTATTGGGCACATATTGCAGGCTGAGTCGCCCACTATCGCCACTCCCCGACAAAATACCCCGCATCCCCGTCCGCTCCAAACGCACAGAGGCCGAATGCTCTTTGTCAGATAACAACAACACCCGTGAGCTATGGGCCATCACATCCAACACCTGCCCCATCACCCCTTGATCATCCAAGACCGTTTGACCGACAAACACACGATCCACCCGACCTCGGTTAATCACCAAAATATGCCGTAAGGGATCGGTATCCGTGCCAATAATTTCGGCAATCAACATGCGACCATCAATAATTAACGGCGTGTCTAATAACCCGCGTAAGCGATTATTTTCTGCCGACAGCTCGGCCAGCTTTTGTAAGCGAACATGCGCTTGCAATAGCTCCGCCTGCATCGCGGTATTTTCGCGACGCAAGACATCTTCAGACTTGGCTTGTTGATTGAGCCACTCACCGGATAAGACCGGATAGCTGGCTAAGGTATAAATGGGGTCAAACGCAGCATGCACCTGCCGACGCACTGGCTCAAACCACTCTGGATGCTGCCAGTCCAAGACCATCAGCACCATTGAGGCAATCAGGGCTAGCGCAAAAGAACGGACGCCCGGTGCTTCCCTGCTGAAAATATTCTGCTGCACCGGAACCGCCTATCAGACAAAGATTAACCGACAAACAACATGTCGTGATTAGGATCATCAAAAAACTCAAGCGCCTTACCACCACCACGGGTCACGCAGGTCAGCGGGTCTTCGGCAACCATCACTGGCAAGCCGGTTTCGCGCGACAACAACTTGTCGAGGTTACGCAGTAAAGCACCACCGCCAGTCAACACAATCCCGCGCTCGGCAATATCGGCAGACAACTCTGGTGGGGTTTGTTCCAATGCCGTTTTGACCGCACTAACAATCGATGACAAGGCATCAGAAATGGCTTCTAGCACTTCTTCGGAGTTGATCACAAAGGCGCGTGGCACACCTTCGGCCAAGTTACGACCACGCACTTCAATTTCGTCTACATGGCCATCAGCAAAGGCCATACCGACTTCTTGTTTGATCCGCTCAGCGGTGGTTTCACCAATAATGCAGCCATGTGCCTTGCGCACATAGTTGACGATATGCTCGTCAAACAAGTCACCGCCCACCCGTAGCGAGTCGGAATACACGCAACCCGACAGCGAAATAATTGCAATTTCGGTTGTGCCACCACCAATATCCACCACCATTGAGCCACAGGCTTGCTCAACCGGCAGACCTGCGCCGATTGCAGCCGCCATCGGCTCTTCAATCAGACGCACATCACGCGCACCGGCTTGCAGTACGGCTTCACGAATCGCACGACGCTCAACCAAGGTTGACTTACATGGCACACAGACCACAATACGTGGTGTGGGTGGAAACAGACGCTTTTCATGCACTTTATGAATAAAATGATGCAGCATCGTTTCGGTGACTTCAAAATCGGCAATCACGCCATCTTTAAGCGGGCGAATCGCCGTAATATTGGCTGGTGTACGACCAAGCATTTGCTTGGCATCAATGCCCACAGCCGCAACTGTTTTGTTTGAACCGCTATGACGAATCGCCACAACCGTTGGCTCATCCAAGACAATGCCCTGACCTGGCATGTAAATCAGCGTGTTAGCGGTCCCAAGATCAATAGCAAGATCTGTCGAAAACATACCGAAAAAGCGTTTGAGAATCACAGGGCATTCCAAAGAAAGTGAGCGATTAAAAATATGAAGCATACAGGGCCGCAACTGTAACCAAATCACGCCATTTGGACAAGTCGGCGTCTTGTGATAACGTGCCGCAGATCCCAAATATACCCACGCATTCATTGCATTGATTAAGCCGAGGAACAGATGGCTGATTCCACTCAAGACCTGTCAGCGAAAAATGTCCAAGACATTGCAATACTGGCCCGTCTCGCCATTAGCGAACAAGAAGCCACTCGCTATGCCAATAGCCTCAACAGCATTTTAAGCTTGATGGATCGGCTCAAGTCCTTCGATACCGAAGGGGTCGCACCGATGGCAAGCCCGCATGATAGCGCACAACCCTTGCGTAATGATGTACCGACCGAGCCGAATCGTCGTGATGCTTACCAAGCCATTGCCCCTGCGACCCAAGATGGACTGTATTTAGTGCCTCGCGTGATCGAATAACCCTGTTTGGCGTTGACAATATTCTGGAAACAAAACATGTCTGAACTACATTTATTGGCCTTGCAGCAGCAAATGGATGGCTTGGCCAGCGGTCAATTCTCTTCTGTCGAACTGACCCAGCATTATTTAGACCGCATTGCGCGGCTTGATGGCCAGATCAATAGCTTTATCACCGTGACCGCCGATCAAGCCTTAGCGCAAGCACAGGCCGCTGATCAAGCACGTGCAGCCGGCACAGCAGGCCCGCTGACAGGTATTCCTTTGGCACAAAAAGACATCTTTTGTACATTGGGCGTGCGCACCTCGGCAGGCTCTAAAATGCTCGACAACTTTGTCTCGCCGTATAACGCAACGGTGGTTGAGCGTTGCAATGCTGCCGGACTGGTCATGTTGGGCAAGACCAACATGGACGAATTTGCCATGGGATCATCCAACGAAAGCTCCTACTACGGTGCAGTCAAAAACCCGTGGTCACAAGATCGGGTTGCTGGTGGTTCATCGGGCGGCGCGGCAGCGGCATTGGCAGCGGACTTTGCCCCATTGGCAACCGGCACCGATACCGGCGGCTCTATCCGTCAACCGGCGGCCTTTTGTGGGTTGACTGGCTTAAAGCCCACCTATGGCCGTGTGTCGCGCTTTGGCATGATCGCCTATGCGTCTAGCCTTGACCAAGGCGGCCCAATGGGACGCAGCGCGTTTGACTGTGCGCAACTCATGCAAGTGATGGCTGGACACGACGCCAAAGACTCCACCAGTGTGGATCGTCCGGTGGATGACTATATCGGCGGCTTACATCAACCACTGCAAGGTTTACGCATTGGTCTACCCCGCCAATACTTTGCCGATGGCCTAGATGCCGATGTCAAAGCCCGCATTATGGATGCGCTCAAGGTGCTTGAAGGCATGGGCGCAAGCTTAGTTGATATTGACTTAAGCACCAGCGATGCAGCAATTCCAGCCTATTATTTGATTGCACCCGCCGAAGCCTCATCCAACTTGTCACGCTTTGATGGCGTGCGTTATGGCTATCGCTGCGCCGAGCCGAAAGACCTGACCGATCTGTATATGCGCAGTCGCACCGAAGGCTTTGGTGACGAAGTGCAACGACGGATTTTGATTGGCGCTTATGCGCTGTCTGCTGGTTACTACGATGCGTATTACCTGAAGGCACAAAAGGTACGTCGCCTGATTCAACAAGACTTCCTTAAAGCCTTTGAGCAATGCGACGTGATTGCCGGCCCAACTGCGCCAACCGTGGCCTATGGCTTAGGCGCTAAGCAAGATCCGGTCTCAATGTATTTGGGCGATATCTACACCATTGCAGTCAACTTGGCCGGATTACCTGCCATTAGCGCGCCGTGTGGCTTTGATCATAGCTCTGCAATGAGTGCCAACGGTCCAGCGTTACCGGTTGGCCTACAACTGATTGGCCCATACTGGAGCGAAGCACGCTTGCTATCGGTTATTCATCAATACCAAGCACAGACCGATTGGCACAATCAACGCGCACCCATTGCGCAAGATCAGGAGGTTTAAGCAATGGCAAAACTTGTCCACGGTTGGGAAGTCGTCATTGGCCTTGAGATCCACTGCCAACTCAACACACAAAGCAAAATTTTCTCAGGTTCGCCGACCACCTTTGGCGCAGAACCCAACACTCAAGCCAGCCTGATCGACTTGGCGTTACCTGGTGTGCTGCCGGTGCTTAACCGCGAAGTGGTCAATAAGGCCATTCGTTTTGGTCTGGGCATTGATGCCGAGATTGGCCGCGCCTCGGTGTTTGCGCGCAAAAATTATTTTTATCCCGACCTACCCAAAGGCTACCAAATTAGCCAAATGGATCACCCGATTGTGGGCATTGGTCATGTCGACATTACCCTGCCGGATGGCAGCAGCAAGCGCGTTGGCGTCACCCGTGCGCATTTGGAAGAAGACGCCGGTAAATCGCTACACGAAGACTTTGCTGGCATGTCCGGCATTGACTTAAACCGTGCCGGTACGCCGCTGCTTGAGATTGTGTCTGAACCGGACATGCGCTCAAGCGAAGAAGCTGTGGCCTATGTACGCAAAATTCATAGTCTGGTGCGCTGGCTAGGCATTAGTGATGGCAACATGGCCGAAGGATCGTTCCGCTGTGACTGTAACGTGTCGGTACGCCAAGTCGGTGATGAATACGGCACGCGCTGTGAACTGAAAAACATCAACTCGTTCCGCTTTATTGAACGCGCGATTGATGCCGAAGTCGAACGGCAAATTGACCTGATCGAAGGCGGTGGCCGCGTCATTCAAGCCACCCGTTTATATGATCCAGTCAAAAACGAAACCCGCTCAATGCGCAGCAAAGAAGAAGCCAACGACTATCGTTACTTCCCCGACCCTGACTTGCTGCCGGTGGTCATTACTCAAGACCAAATTGACGCGATCAAAGCCGACTTGCCTGAACTACCCGAAGCGCGTAAAGCCCGCTTTGAGACTCAGTTTGGCCTGTCTGATTACGATGCACGGGTATTGACCGGCTCGCGTGAACTGGCCGATTTTTTTGAAGACACAGTGGCCGCCGCAGGTGGCGACAGCGAAGCCAAACCTGCCGCCAACTGGGTGATGGGTGACTTGCTCGGTGCACTCAACAAGGCCGAAAAAGACATCCTCGACAGCCCTGTCAGCGCGCAACAATTAGGCGGTATGATTGCTCGCATCAAAGACAACACCATTTCGGGCAAAATTGCCAAAAACGTGTTTGGCGAGATGATGACCGGATCAGGCCAATCAGCCGATCAAATCATTGCGGACAAAGGCTTAAAGCAAGAGACTGACACCGGCGCCATTGAAGCGATTATCCGTGACGTACTGGCGGCGAATCCAGCCATGGTTGAAGACGTCAAAGGCGGCAAAGAAAAAGCCTTTAACGGCTTAGTCGGTCAAGTGATGAAAGCCTCACGCGGCAAAGCCAACCCTGCGCAAGTCAATGAATTAATGCGTAAACTACTCACTGATTAATCGCCATTCCTGTGGCCCTTTGATCAAGATCAGAGGGCCATGTACCAACCCCATGTCAGCAACGATCTTGGATCGCAGCCTGTTTGCATCCGATTGAACAGGTAACACCATAATCAACCATAAGAGAGCCTGCTATGTATCCGCCCTCAACGCGCCACCTGTGCTTTATATTCATCACGTTGAGTCTGTTATTGGCAGGTTGTCAGTCACAGCCCACGACTTCCTCCAAGGTGACCATAAAACCCAAACCAACAAGCCCTACAATCACCCAAAAAAGCGAAAAATCAGCCCCAATCAAAAATACCAAAAAATCCAATCAAACAGAAACCAGCAGTAAAGCTGAAGTCAGATCAACCGCCAAGGTGAATCAAGCGGATGACAGTGCCAATCAACCCACAGCACAAGTCAGCGAAACCATTGCACCACCAGTCATTACCAATCCACCCGTTCGAAAACGTCTACCATCTCAACTCATTTTTGAAGATCTGATTAGCCGCGCCGATCAAGCACGCAAACAAAAGCAGTGGCCACAAGCCGCCTCACTGTACCGACAAGCCCAACGGTTAAAACCAAAACGCACCGTCAGCTATGCTCGACTGAGCGAAGTATTACTGGCACAAAACAACCCCACTGATGCCGAAGACTTCGCACGACAAGGACTTAAAGTAGCCAAGTCTCGCAGTCAAAAACGCGGCTTTTGGGCGCTGATTGCATTGTCATTAGAAAAACAAGGCAAATCAGCCGAAGCCGCACAAGCGAGGGCAGAAATTGCCAAATTGCGCTAGATACTACTTTATCAACGACGGTGATCACGAAAACCCCATCACTCAAAAATACACCATAAAAAAAAGCCACTCAATCGAGTGGCCTTTTTGCTTAAGCCTTACTTCACATCTTTAATATCATTGGCCGCACCACCGCCAAACAATGGACCCATATTTTGACCACCTGCACCGGCTTGCATACCCTTCATGGCGCGCATCATTTTGCTAATCCCACCAGGGGTAGCAATTTTTTTCATCATTTTCTCCATCTGACTGTGTTGCTTGAGCAGACGGTTAATGTCTTGGATCTCCATCCCACAACCCGCAGCAATCCGACGCTTACGGCTGGCATTGATCACATCCGGCTGACGACGTTCTTTCACGGTCATCGACTGGATAATCGCCTCCATTTTTTTCATGGCATCTTCAGGCTTGGCATCGCTGACCGCCTGCTGCATACCACTGCCACTCATACCAGGCAACTTATCCAAAAAGCCAGCCATGCCACCCATTGCGCGCATTTGCTCAAACTGGGTCATCATGTCTTCGAGGTTAAAGCCACCGCCGCGTTGCAGCTTTTTGGCCATCTTCTCTGCTTTTTCTTTGTCGATTTTGCGCTCGACTTCTTCGACCAAGGACAACACATCGCCCATGCCCAAAATACGCTGCGCCACCCGCTCAGGGTGAAACGGCTCTAGGGCATCAGATTTTTCGCCCATACCTAAAAACTTGATCGGCTTACCGGTAATCGCCCGCACCGATAAGGCTGCACCACCGCGCGCATCACCATCGGTTTTGGTCAAGATCACGCCAGTCAAAGGCAGTGCATCGTTAAAGGCTTTGGCTGTGTTGGCCGCATCTTGGCCGGTCATCGCATCGACCACAAACAGCGTTTCGGTCGGCTTGATCGCCGCATGCAATGCTTTGATCTCGTCCATCATGCTGTCGTCAATGTGCAGACGGCCTGCGGTATCAACGATCAACACATCGGCAAACTTAATTTTGGCTTGCTCAATGGCACGATTGGCAATGGTAATCGGGCTTTCGTCAGTGCTAGACATGACAAACTCAGCGCCCACATCACCTGCTACCATACGCAACTGCTCAATTGCAGCCGGACGATAGATATCGGCGGATACCATCATGACTTTTTTCTTTTGCCGTTCTTTTAAGAACCGCGCCAGCTTACCAGCGGTGGTGGTTTTACCGGCACCTTGTAGACCAGCCAGCAAAATAATCACTGGCGGCTTGCCATGCAGATCTAGCGACTCGTTGGCCGCGCCCATCATCTCGGTCAATTGATCATAGACAATCTTGACGAAGGCTTGACCCGGTGACAGTTGCTTCATCACCTCTTGGCCAAGTGCTTCTGCTTTGACCTTTTCAATAAACTCGCGCGCAATCGGCAGGGCCACGTCGGCTTCAAGCAAAGCCATACGCACTTCGCGCAGCGTGTCTTTAATATTGTCTTCGGTGAGCTGCCCTGTACCCGCGACATTGCGCAGGCTCTGAGACAGACGATCGGTCAATGTGTCGAACATGAGAATGCGAATCTTGAAAAATAACGTCTAGGATAGAAAAAACTGCGCACAGATGCTATAGGATAAGGTTCGATTACCGTATTTGATCTACCTAATGGGCTAGATCTTACCTATATTCTTCTTACCGGACTTCGATTTACGGCATGAATGCCCTGTTGTTGCCTCTGATGATCTTTGCGCTAGCGGCCTATGCAGGCACGTTCTGGCACTTATTCTCACATCTACTCAGCAAACGACCGCCTCGGCGGGTTGCTAGTCTCAGCCTTTTGTTGCTGGGGCTTGCGCTGCATGGCACCGTTTTGGTGTCATCATTACTAACGCCACATGGTCTTGATCTGAATATTTTTAATATTCTATCGTTGACTGGCTGGATGATGCTGGCCTTCTCGTTAGGCTTCTCAACCTATCGGCCTGTGTTGGGATTAAACCTGCTCGGTATTCCGGTTGCCACGATTGGCTTATTGGCTGGTAGTCTTTGGCATGCGCCCTACACGCCGCTCCAGCACACCGGTAACGGCTTAGAGTGGCATATCCTGCTCTCGCTTGCTGCTTACTGCTTGCTGCTGATGGCTGCAATTCAGGCCGTGTTACTGCACTTCCAAAATCGCGAGCTCAAGCATCGGAGCGAACGCCGAATCTGGGTTGCCTTATTGCCCTCGCTACAAAGTATGGAATCATTGCTGTTTGACATGATTTTGGCGGGTTTTAGCGCATTAACGGTTGCTTTGTTATTGGGCGCTTTAGCTGTCAACAACCTGCTGGCGCAACACCTCATCCACAAAACAGTGCTCAGCTTGATGTCATGGGTCGTGTTTGGCTCGCTATTGCTTGGTCATTGGCGCTTAGGCTGGCGTGGTCAGCGTGCTGTTCGCTTTACCTTAACGGGGTTTGCACTCCTGTTGATTGGCTTCGTAGGCAGTAAACTGGTGCTAGAACTACTGTTATAAACAAAAAATCTGCAACACTAATTACAGCGTTGCAGATTTATCAAATGGTCTTGCAATCAACGCTATAAATTAAGCGTTCATATCATCTGGCTTTGGTACGGTGTAGTTGGGTAGCTTAACCAAGCCCGCATGCCCATTGGCAAATACCGTCCATGCGTTTTCTTCTGCTTGAGCAAATACCTCTTCACTCAACGTGATATAGCCAGAATAGCTGGCTTTATATAAACCAATAAATAAACCCCAGACCAACGCCACCGTCATTTCAGCGGTTTGATCACGTGCGACACCCGCTTGACGCGCCAAATGCACAAAGAACCAAATCGGCGACATGCCTGCCCGCTCACGCACAAAGCTTTCTTCACTGCGATACGGCACATGATATTGCAGCTCCAAAAAGCGGAACTCATCTGGACACTCGGTTACAAAGCGCACCAAGCGCCACCAAAACGTCCGAAAAATCTCACGAATGGTCAGATTAAAATCAAAGCCTTCTTTCTCGACCACACTGACCCACATTTGATCAATACTGTGCATCAACACCGCATTGACCAAGGCTTCTTTGTTTTCGAAATAACGATAAATCGTTCCTGTTCCTACATTTGCAAGCTGAGCTACGTCGGGCACAGCCGTCCCAAAGTAGCCACGCTCTGCAAACAAGTGCAAAGCAGCCTTCAAAATTGCATCTTGACGAGCAAGTTGGCGTAACTGACCTGGTCGCATGGCAACCGTTGAATCAGGCAAAACGTTAAAACGGCTCATGATGGATCCTCATGCCAAATAGCATGCAACAATGATGACTATTCCAAAAGGAACATGGTGCAGGTTTATAGTCTTTATGGACATCCTGTCTTTTCACGGCACAAAACCAACAGTTTTGCGTCCGCCACATCCATGAATGGAACGCTATAAACTGATCATATAAGGAATAATGATTCATTCCATGATTGGTTTCACATTTTGATAAACGGTCAGTTCAAACTTCCCAGTGGTCAATGGCAAGATTGGCGTTTCCATAACCAAATAGGCATCAACAACAGCACGCCAACGACAGCACTGATCATAAAATGCGTGGTATATCCTAGTGATTCAGCCATATACCCACTGACCAAATGACCGGTTCCACCAAACAAGGTCATCATACAAACCTGAAAGGTAAAGTCACTCCCAGCACGTTCAGGACGCGCATAATCCATCGCAGTCGTCAAAAGCGCAACCAATGCCATTGATGCAGCCAAATGCTCAATCGCATTCGCGCCATATACTAACCATGTGCTCGCCACACCCTGCTGAGCAAAATGCCATGCAGCCCACGCATACAATCCCGTACACACCGCCTGAAAAGCATTAAAGGACAACAGTGCGGCAAAGCGACTCATATAGCGCATCAACCATGCGGCCAGCACCGCACCAAGCAAAGACGCAGCAGAACCCAAAATACTGGCCAACAAACCGATTTGCTCTAAGGTATAGCCCATATCCACCATCATGGGTTTGACCATTGAGCTAGACAAACCGTCAGCCACCTTAAATACCAACAGCACACCCAGCCACGCTCGCATCTGCGGACTATGCCAAAAATAGCCAAACTGGGTATAAAAACGAGACCACAACGATGGACGATGCTGGGTAATCGCTGTCGCTTGGACATGTGGCCAAACTGGCTCTTTAAAGCGCCATACTGGCAAGGTGTTCAACAGGATTAAGCCGGTCATACAGACAAACACCAGTGGCCAACCCAGCGTGCCCAACATCAGCAACAAACCACCGCCGCCTACAATGAGACCCGTTCGATAACCCACCACCTGTACCGCATTACCCCAATGCCGAAACGAACGATCCAGCATTCGTACAGCCAAGCCATCAGAGGCCACATCCTGCGTTGCACCCAGCAAGTTAATCGCCAATAGCAACCCAAAAAACGGCAACAACACCGCTGGTTCGACCAAACGAACAGGATCAAATAAAGCAAGTGTCGCGACCAATGCCGCCGCACCCAACTGCGTGGGCAGAATCCAACTTCGACTTTGGCCCACTCGTGGCGAATAATACCCATCCACCACCGGCGCCCACAAAAACTTAAACGCCCACGGCAACAACAACATGCCAGACAAGCCAATCAGGCCCAAAGACACGTTGTACTGCCGCAAAATCGCCGGTAACGCCTGTGTCATAAACCCCGCAGGAAAGCCCTGAGCCAAATACAAGCTCAGCAGCAATCCCAAGGTATACACCGGCGGATGGCGTTGTCCGTCAGCAGAATGCACCGTATTGATGGACATCAATCAATCAAACACAATGGTTTTGTTGCCATGTACAATCACACGGTCTTCCAAATGCCAACGCACGGCACGGGTTAACACATTACGCTCAACATCCTCACCCAACTCGCGCAAATCGGCCACGCTATAACGATGGCTAACACGCTCAACGTCTTGCTCAATGATCGGCCCTTGATCCAAATCTGCCGTCACATAATGTGCCGTTGCCCCAATCAACTTCACACCCTTTTCATAGGCTTGACGATACGGATCTGCACCCACAAACGCAGGCAAGAAAGAATGATGAATATTAATAATCTTCATCGGCCAACGATCCACAAAATCTGCCGACAAAATCTGCATATAACGCGCCAGCACCAATAGATCATTGTTGGCCATTAACTGATTAATCTGTGCCTCTGCCTCGACCTTATTGTCTTTATTAACCGAAATGACGCTAAATGGCACGCCAAAGCCTTCGACCGCAGCGCGCAAATCCTCATGATTACTCACCACCTGCGTAATCTCACAAGGCAGCAAACCACGCGACCAGCGCCATAACAGCTCCAGCAAAGCATGGTCATACTTCGAGACCAAAATGCCGACTTTCTTTAGCTCACAGACCAAAGACATCTGCCAATTCATTTGATATTGCCGCGCCACTGTCTCGGCAAATGCACGCTCAATCACATCACGACGATCTTCTAAGCGGTCTAAAACAAACTCAACCCGCATAAAATACGTACCACCCTCAACCTCAGTGGCATACTGATCTAACGCCGTAATATTGGCGCCATGATGATACAAAAAACTAGAAACCGCCTGCACCACACCCGGCCGGTCAGCACAGGTAATCAGCAAGCGAGCGGTATGTGCCGTTGTCATAGGGAATCCACTCATCAAAAAGGGCCGTCCCGACCCACAAAACGACCCGCATTCTAGCCTGAAACTTGCAGCGACCGCATGGTTTTGCGATACACTCAAACGCAACGGCGGGTTGCCTGAAAAGGGAACAAACCAAAACGGTTGATCAACCCCTCGTATGACCGACAATCAAGGATCTACCTCATGAAAAAGACTTTTCTAGCGTTAGCACTGCTGACCGGCCTCTCTGCTACCGCGCATGCTGACTATCAAAGCTTTATGCAACAGCCCGAACAACCTTATGTCGGTCTGGACTATCAATACAGCCAAATCGACACGGATAACAACAGCGTAGATCTTGGCAGTATCATGTTGCGTGCGGGCACTCAAATTGCCCCACACATTGGCGTAGAGGCACAATACTCATACGGTGTTACTGATGATGACTTTACCGCCAATGGTATGAAGTACACCGCCAAAAACCGTGGTAGTTATGGCCTATATCTGCGCCCAAGCTTGCAACTGGCCAACAACATGACGGCATACGCCCTTGTTGGTGCAAACTATGCAGATATCAAAGTTGAAGGCCCTAACTACAGCCAAAACAGCTATGACACCACCTTTGCCGCAGGTGCAGGCATTATGTTGATGACCTCTGCCAATATTGGTTTTGGTGCCGAATACATGCGTTATGACAGCGACATTGACGCAGTCAATGTCGGTGTGCGCTTTATGTTTTAATGCTTTACTCACCAGCATTAAAAAACCCCGCCTTGGCGGGGTTTTTTTAATGCTTAGAATCTGCCTACATCAATCGCAGACAAATTCTCAAACATCATCAGTCTTTGCTATTACAATCATCAATACCATAAGGACTTAGCGTATTTGGACGATCAATCTTACCACTCTCATCAATATCATTTGCAAGAACAGGTAGTCCAGTTGAGATCTCACCTTGATACTCTGTACCTTGAACACGAGTTGTGGCAACGATCTTAATTTTTTGCCATTGCGCGTAACGTTTTAAGTAGCGCAGATTAAAATCAAATTTTCCTGATGAGTCGGTTTTTAACGTATAAACGCCATTAGCATCTGAAACGCCCAAGATTGTCGAGACATTCATACCATCTAATAGACCATTCCCATTGAGATCCTCGCCAGCATCCAATGTTGCATTAGAATTAGTATCTTCTGGTACACAAGCATAAGGTTTAGTATACAAATGGTCATTTGCTAATAAATAACCCTGATAATCTACTATGCCTGCATTCAAATCAGCACGATGCTCTGGGCTAAGTTGCTTGACATAACCACCATCATAGTAGACATCTCCTGTATAGGTACGACGATCCTGATCAGATGCACCACTATTAGCCTTGGTCATATACCACAAGTAGTCCGTAAAGAACGAACTATAGTAAGTCAAATCACCCGTATCATCATATGGCGGAATACGAATACGTCCATAAGACCATGCACCTTTATAGTATTGCGTCGGGACGATACGAACAGATACCTCTTGGTTTGGCAATGGATTGCCAGCATTATCAACGATATTCGCAGAAACCGGCATATCATAATAAACATCTCGTTCAACAGATGAGATTTTATTACTTGTACCAATTGCAATTTTTACTGCACGCGATGAAACAGTCAGATGCGTAGTATTGGTCAGGCCTTTCACAGTAGCAGCAATTGCAACACCGTTACTTGCCGTATTAATGCCACCAGCGGTATAAACAACTTTTGCCTCTCCATTCTCGTCAGTAATCGCCTCAGAAGAAGACAAAATACCTGCAGAGGAATCTTGTTGTAAACTAAACAAGACCAAAGCACCCTTTACTGGAGAATTTTTGTCGTCAAGAACGAGTGCAACGATAGGCGTACTATTTTTTGGCCCTACAACGGTTTGATTCGGCTGAACACTAATTTTTGCAGGAATGGTTGAAATAAAGCTAACCTGTGAGGTAATCGCATCGGCACCAAATGTTGCCTTAATATTTGCAGTACCTGGCGACTGCGAAACAATATTAAAGGTTGCATCTCCAACGTAAAAACCATTGGCCTGAGTGATGTTTTCAATCATTTTTTCGTTTTGATCGACCACACCTAAAGAAGATGTTAAACGCAGCATCTTATTTTCGATACTTGCGATATCTAAAGCCCGAACCTGAACGACTAACTTAGCATTGGTATTAATTGCAGTATCACCGGCAGGTAATGAAGAAAAGGCAAAGTCACCATTCTTGCTAAATACGACAACTGCATTATCAGTAGGTTGCTCTAAACCATTACTATCAGCATACATTTTAGCGGTTAGTGAGATCTTGTTATCAACATCTGGATTTAAGACCGTATAGTTTAGAACAAATTTTGCCACTCCTAAACTATCTGTAGTAGCAGTACCAATGACTGCACCCAAGCGATCAAACAAATTGACCGATATACCCCTGATAGCACGACTTGCGCCATCGCGCGCTGTTGCATATACAGTCAGATTACCACCAACATCAATAATAGTTTTATCAGCAGCGAGGGCAAGCGATGTACCTTTAACGTCAAAAACAGCTTGCTGCGTCGCAGGTAAATTAATACCATCATTTACAGTAACGGCCAATGTCACGCTATGGTTTAACACATAAGCAAAATTGCGTAATGCGGATGACGTTAGCGAAAACTTCACTTGACCATTTTCATCAGTTACTTGACTAGATGGTAAGCTTAGTGTCACACCGACTTTAGCAGCATCTGAAATAGCGAGTAAGACAGGAGCTCCGACAACAGGGCCGCCTTGTTTATCATTGACATTAACAGTCACATCGGTTGTACCACCACCCGTACTCAAACTGGCACTAGTAGAAGCAATACTTAGATCATATTTATCAGCTTTGTTAATTACTGTACCGCTAGAGGTTGATCCTTTGAGGACCATCGATGCTGTTGAAACACCGGCACTAGCGCTGCCTACACTGGCTAGAATCTCAACACCTGTTGTTGTTAAATAATCTTTTTGAGCAGTTGTTAGTGATAACGGAGCTAAGCTTAGAGAAATTTTAGCAACACCATTTTCATCTGTAATCGCAACAGCATTACTGGTATTAAATACACCGGTCAAAGTAGGGTCAGTAATTTTAAATGTAACCGCAGTATCAGCTACAATTCCATTATTTGCGTCAATGACGCGAATACTGACATCTAGAGCATCACCTGCAACATTGATTGCAGTTTGATCAACCATAAAGTATAGCTTGTTTGAGCCCTGTGGGACACTTGGTGTTGTCGGGGTCGCAGGCGTTGTCCCTGCATTATTGACACTATCAGATGATCCCCCACCGCCACAGGCAGTTAAAGCGATGGCAGCGGCCAGTACGGTCATGCGTAGGCTTGCTTTTGCCACTCGTCCCGATTGAACAGTAAATTCCATGATTGTTATGACCTCTAAGACCTGCTGTTAAAAAAATTCGATCCTGATATGACGCTTGCTCAACGTGGCACTCGTGCTCTACGCGGCGTTACCAGACTTTACTTGAGTTGTACAGGATGCGCAATGTGAAGCGACATCTGCTCATTTGAAACAAGCTGTAGAAACACCTGCTTTATTCTATCAAAGAGTTTTCAAACCAAACTTCCTCGCCAAAGGTATTGAGCAGTTCATCATAGATCGCACGACCATCACCAATCAGGTAGGGGCCTTCCAAAAACACCATTTGACGCAGACCTTGGCGCAACCAACGCTCATCCATCACGTCAGTACGTGATAAATGCCCAGACATAAACAAAAAGTTCGACCAGTTGGTCAGCACGATCCAGACATTGATGATCAGGGCTTCTATTTCGGCAGCCGTGGCGTTCATCAATCCGGCACGCACAAATCCTTCATAGATTTTTTTACCTTGGCGCATCACTGCACTGGCAAAACGCGGATACAACTTTTTTAGGTCATCGCTAATTTCGATCAAATGATGGATATCACGATGCAAAAAGCGGAAACGCCAGAACTGACTACACAAGGCTTGAAAGTATGCCACTTTGTCTTGAACAGTGAGTGGTCGGTCTTCTGGAATGACCAGTAACTCGAGAATATCGTGCTGATACTGCTCAAGTAACTCACTGATAATCTCAGACTTATTTCTAAAATGGTAGTACAAGTTGCCGGGGCTAATGCCCAGTTCGGCAGCAATATGGTTGGTCGTGACCACACGTTCCCCACGCTCATTAAAGAGCTGGAGGCTGGCCATCAAGATTCGGTCGCGTGTTTTCATGAAAGGCTTTTCGGCTGTCATTGGCGTGGTTGTCCTAGAGTAGCGTACTCAAAACAAGTTGACACCCTAGAGCAATTACTCTAAAAAACCAAATAACGTGTATCAATTGATCCGAGATCTCATGAACAGCATTTTGAATCCAAAGAACAGCACAGAACTGCCACCCGATTTGCAGCATCTGGCCGATACGCTAAATGCTCAAAAAGCAGCCTATCGCCAAAATCCTGCACCGGCCTTGGCAGAGCGCTTGGATCGTTTGGCTCGTCTGCGTCGTACCTTGGTCAAGCATCAAGAAGAAATCTGCCAAGCCATTAGTGATGACTTTGGCAATCGCTCGATCCACGAGACCAAGATCGGCGAGATCATGACCTGTCTGGATCACATCAGTTATAACAGCAAACACTTGTCACGCTGGATGAAACCGTCCAAGCGTCATATTAGTGCGATGCATCAACCGGCTAAAGGCTGGGTGCAGTATCAACCACTGGGTGTGATTGGCATCATGGCACCTTGGAACTATCCGTTGTTGCTATCGGTTGGCCCACTGATTTGTGCTTTGGCTGCTGGCAACCATGCCATGCTGAAAATTTCTAGCTCATCACCACGTTTTGGCAAAGTGCTAGAACGCGCCTTGGCTGAAGTATTTCCGGCCAATGTGGTGGCGGTGATTAATGGTGGAGGCCCAATTTCTGATGCCTTCTGCCGTTTGCCATTCGACCAAATCACCTTTACGGGTTCAACCAATGTTGGCAAAACCGTGATGGCGGCTGCCTCCGAAAACCTCGTACCTGTGTTGTTGGAATTGGGCGGAAAATCGCCTGTCGTGGTGCATGAGTCTGCCCCGATGAAGGACGTAGCAGAGCGCCTAACCTTTGGTAAGTTATGGAATGCAGGTCAAACCTGTGTTGCCCCAGACTATGTCTTTTTGCCGCGCGGCAAGACCCAAGAGTTTGTTGAGCAAATGGCCAAAGTCATTAAGTCGGCTTACCCGACCCTGCGCAACAACAACGACTACACCAGCATCATTAATGATCGCCAGTTCAATCGTCTGGAAGGTTATCTCGATGACGCCCGTGAAAAAGGCGCGCAACTGTTTGAAATTAACCCTGCGAACGAAGACTTGTCTGGCTCACGCAAAATTGTACCAACCTTGATCAGCGGTATTACCTGCGATATGGAAGTCAGCAAGCATGAACTGTTTGGCCCATTGCTGCTGATTCATGAGTACGACCATATTGATGAGGCCGTTGAGTACATCAATGATCGTCCTCGACCACTGGCCATGTATTATTTTGACTATGACACCGCCCGTGCTGAGGCACTGTCGCAACGGACTCACTCTGGTCACTTTGGTGTTAATGCGGTGATCACACACGTTGCTCAAGACGATTTGCCGTTTGGTGGTGTTGGTGCATCAGGGATGGGTAAATATCACGGCCACGAAGGATTTTTGACCATGAGCCACTCTCGCTCAGTGATGGTCAAACCGCGTTTGTATGCGTTGCGAATGATTTTGCCGCCATTCAACAAGCCGATTCACAAAATCATGTTTAAAGCGCTATTGCGCTAAGCCACAGGGTTTAGCCGCCTGCGTCAGCAGATCAATTCGATCTGCTTTTTGCATCAGGCTTGTCTAGGGGGCGTTTATCTGGTATAAAACGCCCCTTGATTTTAATCAACCCGTTTTATTCTTGCATGACCTCTTGGGTGGTCCTTGCATCCCCCAACCATAGGTCTAGTGGAGCACAGCATGTCTAAGGTTTGCCAAGTTACCGGCAAGCGTCCAATCGTTGGTAACAACGTTTCGCACGCCAATAACAAAACCAAGCGCCGGTTCGAGCCGAACCTGCACTACCACCGTTTCTGGATGGAAAGCGAAAAGCGTTTCGTCCGTCTGCGTTTGACCACTAAGGCCATGCGCATCATCGATAAATTGGGCATCGAAAAGGTTGTTGCTGACCTGCGTGCTCAAGGTCAGAAGATCTAAGGAGCCTGTATCATGCGTGATAAAATTCGTCTCGTTTCTAGCGCCGGTACTGGTTATTTTTATACCACGACCAAAAACAAGCGCACTATGCCGGAAAAAATGGAAATCAAGAAATTTGATCCAAAAATCCGTCAACACGTGATTTTCAAAGAAGCCAAAATCAAGTAATTGATTGCATCTTCTGCCAACAAAGCCCGTCCATGACGGGCTTTGTTGTTTTTGCACGATCATCAAGTTGTACTTGTCCATTTTTGCCAAAAAAACCAGCTGAAATCGCTGGTTTTTTTGTGTCCGCTGGTTTGCAACGACCATATCGCGGCCTATGCTTTGTTAGGATGAAGCACACCCTTATCTTCAGCGATACTTTTTTTGGAGCGACTTAGTGCCTCATGACATCAGTTTAATCAGCCTGATTGCCGTTGGCCTTGGGATGGCAATGATTTTTGGCTTCTTGGCCAATAAATTACGCTTACCTCCATTGGTCGGCTATTTGGTGGCCGGTGTTCTGATTGGGCCAAGCACGCCCGGTATGGTGGCCGATCTGGAGCTGGCCAGTCAGTTGGCCGAAATTGGCGTCATGCTGCTGATGTTTGGTGTCGGGTTGCACTTTTCCATCAATGACTTGATGGCAGTCCGCCGAATTGCGATTCCGGGTGCGTTGGTACAAATTGCGGTTGCAACCCTGATGGGTATGGGCTTGGCCTTATTTTGGGACTGGCCAGTGGGTCATGCCTTGGTGTTTGGCTTGGCCTTGTCGGTCGCTAGTACCGTGGTGCTATTACGCGCGTTAGAGTCACGTAATGCCTTGGATTCGGTCAATGGGCGTATCGCTGTTGGTTGGCTGGTGGTCGAAGACTTGGTCATGGTGTTGGTTTTGGTGTTGCTGCCACCACTGGCTGGTGTGCTCGGTGGCACGGAGCCTAGCCAGTTGTTAGCCCATGGCGACCATGCTGTCAGTACGGCGACGGATGAGTCAATCTGGCTCACCATTGGCATCACTTTGGCCAAGGTCGCTGCGTTTATCGCTTTTATGCTGATTGTGGGTCGACGTCTATTTCCAAAACTACTGTGGTTTGTGGCAAAAACCGGATCTCGCGAGTTATTCACCTTATGTGTGATTGCAGCTGCGGTAGGCATTGCCTATGGGTCGGCGCAGTTGTTTGGCGTGTCCTTTGCACTGGGGGCGTTTTTTGCCGGTGTGGTGCTGAGCGAGTCGGAGTTTAGCCATCGCGCGGCAGAAGAATCTTTACCACTGCGTGATGCATTTTCGGTGTTGTTCTTTGTCTCGGTGGGCATGTTGTTTGATCCGCATATTTTGCTGGAGCAGCCGCTACATGTGTTGGCCGTCGCTGCGGTTATTATTTTTGGTAAGACATTGGCGGCCATGGCGTTGGTGTTGTTTTTTCGCTATCCCCTCAATACGGCCCTTACCGTTGGTGCCAGCTTGGCGCAGATTGGTGAGTTTTCGTTTATTTTGGCCAGCTTAGGCTTAAGTCTTGGCCTAATGAGTATAGAAGGTCAAAACCTGATCTTGGCCGGTGCCATGCTGTCGATTGCCTTAAACTCGGTGTTGTTTGCCTCGATTGAACCTGCTCAGCGTTGGATTCGGGCGCGTTCGCATCTGGCACGTTTGCTTGAGCGTAGCGGCGACCCCTTGGCTATGCTGCCAATGCATGTAGATGATACCTATTTGACCGGACAGATTGTGTTGGTTGGCTACGGTGAGGTGGGCAAACAAATTGCCGCACGCTTGCAACAACAAGCCTTGCGCTATGTGATTGTCGAAGAAGACCGCGAAATCGTTGAGACTTTACGTGGTCAAGATATTGCAGCCGTACGCGGCAATGCCGCCGATCCAGCAGTGCTGATTCAGGCGCATATTCACAAGGCCAGTATGCTGGTGGTGTCCGTACCGGATATTTTTGATGTTGGCCGGATGATGGAGATTGCCAAAACGCTGAATCCGGCGGTGGAGATTGTGCTGTGTACCAGTGGTGCAGAAGAAGCCATTTTGCTGGCACAAACCGAAGGCACACGAGTCTACGAAATCAAGCAGACTCTCGCTGACCAAATGGCCAACCACGTGATGCACCGCCTAGGACAACAAGCCGAGGCACATCGCACACACTCACCTCACAGCCACCAAGATCAAGGCCACGAAGGGTCCTCTGGTCACTCCTAAGCGAATACAAGCTGATTAGCGCGGAAGGGCAAATATGGCTGGATGGCTTGGTGCAGCCAGTTCGTTACAATGCGGTATAGGCTCGATGTCTGATGCCGACTGAATATCGTAGCTCATGAGTTCGGCCATTAAGCTTGGATCAAGCTCCCAAAAACGATCTCGCTCGCGATGCGGCAACAAGGTAACCGCACGGGCCACCAATAAGGTCTGTGTTTCTACCATGCGCTGAATCCGATAAAAACACTCAATCCGGTAGTCCTCACCCTCCGCATCCATCAGCTCTTGATAGAGTTCTTCCTCAAGCTCGGATTTGTGTTGAACCAATGCCTGCAACTCTTCAACCGTGGTTGGCATTAAACGAGGTGGACGACGACGACGAATCCACTCACGCATCCGTAGCAGCACTTTTTCTCGTGCTTGAGTGACGTTTGTTCCCTCCACTTTTAGGCTTAACGTCTGGACGCGCCTTGCTTGCTTGACGTCATGAATCTGAATGCAGGCACTGATTGCATCGGCATGCACCGCCAAATCCACCGCAAAATGATAATCTTCAAAAAAGTAATCCACAGTGAGTCCCCCACTCAATACAACTGCCAATCACAGCATCAACGGATCTATTTTGATCACAATCATCAGTGTGAACCGATTTTCAGATTAAAACGCCTGACCTTGGTAACAAAACTTATCATTTAGACCCGTCGCTTGTTTATACATACAGCTTTTGAGCGGCACAAAAAAGGACGCCTAAGCGTCCAATTTGATCTTGAGATGACTCCCAGTCGTTGCTTCCAATCGACTTAACTGAAATGCGTTGGCTCTTCGTCCAGCACTTGAGCATGCCAGCGTGCTGCCTGTTGATCCATAATGAGTTGCAGTGCTGCTTGTACCATTTGCTGGCCGACACCTTGCAACTGATCACCCAACAACTGATGCACTTGCTCAGAAAAGCGAATGGTGACCAATGCCTCGCCTTCGCCATCGGCTGGACGTAGTGCAATCTCACCATCTTGCGACTGGACCAACTCTAACAACGTTTCGGTTGGTATATTCAACTTGCCATCATTGTGCATAGAACCCATTGGTCATCTCCTGCTGACACTGACCCTAATGTCAGCGTCGAACGAGCCCTGACTCAGAACTCGTACGTCTTATTTTTACAATGCGACCCATTGCATCAAATTTCAAGTGTTACGATGTATGCAAGCCATGATTAGCCCAAAAAACCATTAAAACTCAATCATCTCATTACGAAACCCTTCGATTAAATCCCGTAGTGCTTTATGCCATTCACGCAGAATTTGCACATCAGGCAACCATGCCAATGGGCTTTGGGTCACTTTGATAATGAGGTTTGAGGAGCTTTCTTCATCGTGAGTTGGCTCGGGTGGCTCGGGTGCAAACTGACAAGACAGATACGCCCGATTTAACTCTGCCAAAAAACCATCACGACTTAGGTTTTCTAAGATGATGATTTCTGGCGAGACTTGGGTACGATCAGCCATACGTTGCTTAAGGCTAGCTAACGATGGTGATGGCTCACCAACGATCTTGTAATAACGCGCCAATTCTTGCAAATAGGCCAACACTGCCCCGTGTAAATGAAACACTGCCGCCTCGCGTGCACCTTGAGCGGCCTGTACATTGTCTGCAACCTGCAGGGCGTGCTGACAAGCCAAACGGGCAAAGTACAGTTTTTGGTTGGTACGATCCGCTTGATAACGGGCGACACGAGACATGCTAAATACTCCAAACTTGACACGTTAAATCAAGGCAGCATCTATTTGTTAGACGCTGCCTAGCCAGTGACAGATAGCACCACCGACAACTAGGCATACAGGCAAAGGCCATGGCTTACTTTTCGGTGGTTTCTTCAACACGTTTGACACGCAGCACACTACCTTCAAAACGTCGGGTATTTAGACGCTTAACTGCGGTAATGGCATTGACCGGATTCGGCATTTCAACAAAGCCAAAGCCTTTAGACTGCTGCGTTTCGGCATCTTTGACAATCACACAACTTTCGACATGACCATACTCTGCAAACAGTGCGCGCACCGCATCTTCTGTACTGGTACGCGCTAAGTTACGCACAAGAATTTTCATGATGTATTTCCCAATCAAACCATCTGGGCCACAATTGGCCATAGAAGTTGAATTGTAGGCGCATTCATCCAGACACGCGAACGGATGTTGTGCTTTTATGCGGTTCATTCTGTGCCAATTCAAGCGCTGCACGATTGTCAGCCTACTCAAGAGTCTCAGCACTATGTCGATGTGGAAAGCAATCCGTGTGGCAATCTTGCTATTGATTTTGGCTGTTGTGGCCATCAATCGACTGCAAGAGCAGCGCAGCCTCAACTGGCAGCAGCGCTTTTATGTCGGTGTATACCCGATCAATGTCGATCATAGCCCAGCGGTACAGCAGTATATTGACGGTCTACATGCGGGTGACTTTAGCGCCATTGCCAGCCACTTAAACGGCGAAGCACAGCGTTATGGCGTGGCCTTATCCAGCCCGATCCAAGTGCAGCTTGGCCCACAGATTGCTGATGTACCGCCCGCCCCGCCGCAAGATGGCTCACTGGTTAAAGTGATCCTGTGGAGCCTAAAGCTGCGCTACTATGCATGGACCCATAATCCTAAAATGCCCGTACGGCCTAATGTGCGTCTGTATCTGCTGTATTACGATCCAGCGCAATACAAGCGGTTAAGTCACTCCACAGCGCTGGATAATGGTCGTGTGGGTCGGGTCAATGTGTTTGCCAGCACCAAGCAAGCCGATCAAAACTTGGTGGTGATTGCCCACGAGTTGCTGCATACCTTTGGTGCGACGGATAAATATGATCTGGGCACTAATTTGCCGTTTTTCCCCACTGGTTATGCTGCGCCACAGCAAGTGCCGCTCTACCCGCAACAGGCAGCGGAGCTAATGGGCGGGCGTGTACCCGTCAGTGCTCAAAAAGCAGTCATGCCGGAATCGTTGCGGCAGGTGCTGGTAGGTGATTTGACAGCGCGGGAGATTGGGTGGGTGAAGTAAAAAAACTGTTGTCCATATTTTAGCTTCATCGATCTAATATGTAGTTAAATGCTCATCTGATCATGTTTGGCAGTTAGTTCTCATCGGTATATTTATATAAGTGTCATAGATATCACCAAGCCATTTAAAGCATTAGAAGATACATTTGCCAAAGCTTTGTCTAAAGTTACCAATACGTTTAGATCGCTTTAAAATAGAATCACCTAAAACCATCTATGTGATTTCATCATGAAAATGACCCACAAAAATTTGCTTCGTTGTTTGACGATCTGTGCCATTGGTCTTAGCGGCTCAGCCTTTGCTGATCAATCCACGCATGTACAGAAAAAAGGTGGGTTTTGTGTTGCTTATGCAAATATGTTCTCTGACGCTTCTGGATATAAATTTACATGTGACGATATTTCTAAAAAACCACTTACTATTAAAGAAATTTACGACGCAAATTGGCATGCAGTAGGGGTAATTAATAGTAGCGACAAAGGTGTTTATAATTCCATAATAATTGAGCAACAGTAAGAAGTTATAAATCATGGCCACTCGGATTAAAAAAGACGACCAAAGTCGTCTTTTTTATCCCTACATCACACCCACTTTGCCCCATCCCACGTCAATGTCCACTTGGTTGGCTTGCCGTCTTTTTCTGAGGCCACATATTGGCTGGCAGACTTACGGCTAAACTTGACCAAGGCGGTATTGCCATCGGGATCGGTGTCGGGTGCTTTAAGCAAGTACTGATGTTTTTCGTCCAACTGATCTTTGACCGAGCGTAACTCGGCAATGGTCGGTGCGCGGGTTTCGCGGACTTTGGGAAACTTACTGGCCGCCAAGAACAATCCCGCCGCACCATCACGCAGCACAAAATGATCGTCATGCTTTAGCGAACGCAAATGCGGCATTGGGATCGCATCGGCACGCGGTGGCGCAGGTTGGCCGTTTTTCAGCACTTTGCGGGTGTTGTCGCAGTTGTTGCAGGCAAAGTATGGCCCAAAACGGCCAGTCTTCAATTGCATCTCGCCACTTTCACACTTCTCGCATGGGAAAGTTGGGCCATCATAACCTTTGATCTTAAACTCACCGGCTTCAACCAGATGGCCGCTACAATCTGGATTGTTGCCACAGATATGTAGCTTACGGCCACCGTCGATCAAATAGCTGTCCATTGCAGTATCGCAAATCGGGCAGCGTTTTTTTGACATCAGATCGGCAGTTTCGGCTTGATCGTCATCGCCTGCCAATGCGGCAATCGACTCGACATCCGCTAGATTACGCGTGCCTTTGCAGCGTTCTTTGGGCGGTAAATTATAGCCAGAACAGCCCAAAAATACGCCGGTTGAGCCGGTACGAATTTGCATCGGACGTTCGCACAATTCGCAATGCACTTCGGGCACTTCGACGGGTTGGTTACGGCGCATGCCGTCGCTACCGTCTTGGCCTTTGGCATGGGTGAGCTTTTGTTTAAAGTCACCGTAAAACTCGTCGAGTACGTTTTTCCAGTCCCGCTCGCCGTCGGCGACTTTGTCCAACTGCCCTTCTAGATCGGCGGTAAAGGCGTAGTCCATCAGGTTGCTAAAATTTTCGTTCAGGCGGTCGGTGACGATATCGCCCATTTTCTCGGCGTACAAACGACGATTGTCGAGTTTGACGTAGCCGCGATCTTGAATGGTCGAGATGATGGCAGCGTAGGTCGATGGACGGCCAATGCCTTTTTTCTCAAGCTCTTTGACAAGGCTGGCTTCGGTAAAACGTGCAGGCGGCTTGGTAAAGTGTTGGCTAGGATCAAGTTTGACTAACTTGAGCGCATCGCCAACCTTGACCGCTGGCAGGAGTAAGTCATCGTCTTGCTTATTGACTGCTGACACACGAGTAAAGCCGTCAAAGGTCAAGGTACGGCCACGGGCACGTAGTTCGACATCGGCTGCTGTGACAGTCAAAGTTGACGATAGATACTCGGCAGGTGGCATCTGACAGGCCACAAACTGACGCCAGATCAGTTCATACAAGCGCTGTGCATCGCGTTCTAGCGTGGTAATTTGATCACCAGAAACACTGACGTTGGATGGACGAATCGCTTCGTGGGCCTCTTGTGCGCCAGCTTTGTTGCCATAAAAGTTAGGCGTGGCTGGCAAATACTTGGCCCCAAAAGTTTGCTCAATGTGACCACGTACCATGGTCAGCGCGTCTTGACTCAAAAAAGTTGAGTCGGTACGCATATAAGTAATAAAACCGCCTTCGTACAAGCGTTGGGCCAGCATCATGGTCTTTTTGACCGAGAAACCCATACGGGTACTGGCGGCCTGCTGCAAGGTTGAGGTAATAAATGGCGCGGTTGGGTTGGTCTTGGTGGGCTTGTCTTCGCGGGCGCTGATGCGATAGTCGGCAGGCTTAAGCACGGCCAGCACTGCATCTGTCTCGGCTTGATTTTTGAGCTTTAAGGTTTTGCCTGCTTGACGAATGGCCTCAAGGCGAATGGGATCGGCTTGATGGGCAGTATCGGCATGGATCTGCCAGTATTCTTCGGGAATAAATGCCCGAATCTCACGTTCACGCTCGACCACCAGTTTGACCGCGACTGACTGCACGCGACCGGCAGACAAGCCCCGTGCGATTTTTTCCCATAGCAATGGCGAGACCATATACCCGACCACCCGATCAAGGAATCGGCGCGCTTGTTGCGCATTGACTTTGTCGAGATCGAGTTGGCCCGGTGCCACAAACGCCTGTTGAATGGCATTTTTGGTAATTTCGTTAAACACTACACGCTTGTACTTGCTGTCGTCACCACCAATGACTTGTTGCAAGTGCCATGCAATCGCCTCTCCTTCGCGGTCCATATCGGTTGCGAGATAGATTTCGTCAACTTGAGCCGCCAGTTTTTTGAGGTCATTGACCACATTTTCTTTGCCTGGTAGCACTTCGTAATGGGCCGACCAACCATGCTCTGGATCTAGACCCATACGGTTAATCAGCGCCGTTTGAGCTTTGGCGGCTTTTTCTTCTTCGGTTTGTTTGACGCGGGTGGTTTTGCTGGTAGCTTTTTCGGTGGTTTTACCGCCACCGCTCACCGGCAAGTCACGCACATGGCCTACGCTGGATTTGACGATGTAATCACTGCCCAAGTATTTGTTGATGGTCTTGGCTTTGGCCGGTGATTCGACAATCACCAAGGCACGCGCCCGACGACCGCTTGGCACTTTGGCCAGATCATCGTCAGCCTCAGCAGCCACTTGCGGCGTGGCTTTGGTCGCTTTTGCTGTCGATGTACGGCGGCCAGCCTTGACGGTGTTCTTGGTGGTCGAGCGAGGACGGGTTGGCATGAGCAGTTGTGGTTCCTAAAAAAACAATTAAAGCGAATAGAGGGTTAAGCACTCGCACGTTGTGTCAGAGACGTGAGGGCAGTTTTCATGTGTTCAAGTGAAGACCCATGAAGGTCTGCGTCTTCATCCCAATACACACCGATGCTATTGGCTTGCATATCAATTGCTTGAGCGCCAACAATATCAAACATTTCGCCCTGCACAATAGAACTACCGTGCACCACTTGTAAACGCTGATCAACAATTTTGGCCTGCACCAGCGGCAGTTGTCCTTGTGGAACAACCAAATGATAGTAGGCCACCATGCCGCCTAGCTGACCATTGGTGGCCAAATGGCCGGTCCAATGTGGCGCAGGCACTAACCGAGGGTGAAGCCCCATTTTACGGGCGCGCTCACGCAGTTGGCCAAGGGCTTTTTCGCGCGGACTGATTCGCAGCCCCAGCAATGAGCCGAGAACAAACAGGATGATCAGGCCAATGACCCAGATCGCAGTGTGACTCATGGCATTCCTCGTCGTGATGGCTCACTCGATTGAAAATATTGCGCATAGACTTGGTCTAGCTGCTGGTCAATCGAGGCCGACAGGTTGCCCGACAGTGTAAAGAAACTCAAGAGTGCACGTGCATTGGCATCGTTTGAGACATGACCAGTAATCCGCTGCCAAAAGGCATGATTGACCAATTGCAGCGTTTTAAAATGATGAATCAGTTGGGTCAATGCCCAATCTGGTGGCTTGCCTTCATGCGCCTTAAAGTATTGCTGCATCAGATAAAAAGACACCATGCGCAGCGTTTGCTCTTCGACCGAGGCAAACGGCAAATGATGCCGTGCCGCAGGCTTAAGCATACCAAACACCGGACAGCCACTGCTGGCCATGACCAAACCCATCAACGAGCGCACGCCCTCTTCAACTGTGACCAGCTTGGTATATTCACGTTGCGGCGTGAATACCGTGACCTGAATCCGTTTGTAGCTGGCGGTTGCAGGCAACTCGCCCAGTAAGTCGTGAATGTCCAAAGCGGCGGGGCAATGGCTATGCACACTCGGGTTAAGCGGACAATTTTGGCATTGCTGATGGCCCAACTTGGTCCAGTCAGGCGCTTGCTGAAGACGCCGCGTATCGGTTTTACGCTCAAGCTCAACCGCCACGCGAGTTGCAGGCGCATCTGGAAATTCGAACTGATAATCAATTTGCATGGTGTAAGCCTATGCTGATGCCAGTACAGTCACGCGCTGGCCTTGTTGTAAAAAGTCGGCGAATCCTTGCCTGTTTGATACGGCTAAATCAGTCTGAACAACTCCGCTGAGTGAATCAAGTAACATTGCATCGGGATCTGCAAGGGATACAGAGGAGCGCACAATCGCATTTTGACCCAGATAGACTTTGCCATCGGCACGACGGCGCGTCTGGGCCAAAAAACGGAGTACGCCATCCGTTGGCTGTTGAGTCTGTGGGTCTAGACTTGGGATCACGCAGCGCGAACAAGGTTTGACCAAATCAAGCACCACATCTCCAATCTGAATCTGCCGCCACTGATCTTCGGCAAAAGGTACACAATCCCCGCCAATCACAATATTGGGCCGAAATCGCAACATCTCCAACGGCTGACCAAACCCAGCAGACAATGCATCAAGACTGGCCTGACTAATCAGCAACAGCGGAAACCCATCTGAAAACGCCGTGCGATGGCCAACACCCGCATAGTCTGGATCAACCTGCCGCTGTATCTGATCAGGGCTATATACCAAGCGCACCGACTGACCCAACCATGCAGACAGTTGCAAATTAACCGACTCGGCCACGCCCCATCCCTGCACTTGATCAGTCCAAATGCTGACCGCTAAGCAATCTTGTGGATTGGCAACCGCCGTTACAGACTGCCTTTGCCAATCAATCTTCAAGGTTTGATCAATGGCCTCAACCCGCAAACCACCCATCAACGGGCAATTGCGCTGGCTGACAAAACGTCCTTGCGGATCAATCAACACCCACCGTCGATCCATCGCCAGCCCAAGTGGCCCAAGCGTCGCGTTGTTGATCACAATGCCCTGTGCCGATTTGAGTGGATAATGCAGCAAGGTTTGTACAAATAGCGTCACGGCGTGCTCCATTTAAACTGATAATCACGCGTCACCACATCAGTGTAGGTATACCCTTCTGGGCCGACCATTTCCAACGTCGTCACGGACTTGACGCTGGTTGGTCTGAGCGTTTTGGGTGAGACCACTGCATCAATCTGAATCCATCGTTGGCCATGTACATTGGCTGGGCATGTTGGCCCCGTTGCCGGTTGATACAACGGCCCAATGCTTTGCGGATAACGCGGAAACTGCGCAATGAGCGCAGCCAACTCCGTGCCTTTGGCTGGGATCATGGCCTGATAGCTCATGGCGACCTGTGGGCCTTTTTTGTACGGGCCTTTATAGGTTACGCTTTCATCGATTAAGGTCGGGTGATGCAAAACCTCTTTGTCGCCAGAGTCTTGCTGTGCTTGGTTTAATTCCAGTGAGCGTCCAGCCCATGGACAACTCCACTGACACCAAAACACCCGTATTTGATCCAAGCGTTGTTGCAACTGCTCGGCTTGTGCCAGTTCGTCATCAGTGGGCACATCGACAGGTTGTTGGACCGTTGGCAGCGCATCAATCACAGTCGCTTGTGGTGCATCAAGCTTCGACAGACTGTCTGGCGTGGCAGATATTGCAGACATCTGAGCGTCACTGGCCACTGTCGTGCTGGCCTGCGGGGTATCAGGATCATCAGGTGCGACAACGACTAATTCGGCTTGATTGGCCTCAACCGGCTCCGACGGATTAACGGTCTCTACTGGACTCGGTGATACCGCCGCAAAATCAATCACATTACCACTGGCATCAATCACGACGGCTGGCATCGGCAGTATAGGATGTGGTGGTGCAATGATTTTTTCGACACTCGCGTTGGCATCGACTGTCGTTGCATTTGCCACCGCATTGATCATATCAGCTGATTTTTTCTCACCTTTGACGGGCACAACGGTTGGCTCGGCACTCAAGACGGGTGCTGATGCACTGAGCACCCACGTCTGTCCTTCTTGCTGCAATCGAATCTGATAGGTCCATGTGTATTGCATCAACGCGCCTGACAGGACTTGTGTGACCTTTTCGTCCACCGTCGCCGTGGTATTGCCCCACGCAAAGTTAAACGCAACGGGCTTGGCATGGCTCAGCGATACAGTCAGCGATGCCGTTGTGGAGATCAACAGCAATAAAGCAAACGATGCGCTGGGCCGCACGCACAGTCCTTGCCATTGATTCGATTGTGGATTGTCCATCATGCTGATCCTTTACACGCTTGGGCTAAATGACGTTGGCAGGGCCAATCTGTTGTTATCAGGGGATAATCTTATGAGTCAGCATCAGGGCATCTACACTAATGCTGGTCTTAATTATTGACGGTTGTGATGACAGCAACAGCGTTTTTTTATTTTGACGGGACGTGCGCTGATTTGTCACGCCCTATTTTGACCAAACGCATGACGATTCGGATCAGCGTTGAACGGCGGTTTTTATCTCCAGTCATCTGCTTTTTGGACGCCTCACCTCTGGCGTTTAGGCTCGCTGCATTAATAATGTGGGGGCACGTCAACGTGGGCATCAAACGGCTCAATGCCTTCGGTCGCCGAGTGATTGGCGGACATGCGTTGATACAAGACGCGCATTTTGTGTTGCATCTCGTGCAGGTGACGATCTTGGCTAGCCACCACGCTATTAAGGGAGTCAACCAGCTCATCTAAAAAGGCCAAACGGATTTCTAACGCATCAATCCGTGCTTGCATTGCGGCTTGTGTCTGGTGTTCGAGCGTATCATCGGTCATCATGCGGCCTTTGAAAATGATTGTGGAAACTTCGGCTCATGGCCCTGCTTACTTTACGCGACGTTCAACTGGCTTTTGGCGGTCCTGCCGTTCTTGATGGTGCAAACATGAGCATCGAACGGGGCGAACGCGTCTGTTTGATCGGTCGCAATGGCGAAGGCAAGTCTACCCTGCTCAAACTGGCCAGTGGCGAGTTATTGGCAGATCGCGGTGAAGTCGCCAAACCAAATGGTCTACGGATTGCCATGTTAGAGCAAGACGTCCCGATGGATTCTGGCCGTGTGGCCGATATTGTTGCCGGTGGTGCAGGCCCAATTGCCCAAGTGTTGGCCGACTACCACGTCGCCAGCGACCAGTGCGCCAGCGGTGATATGTCCGGCTGCGAGCGCATGAGCGACCTGCAAACCCTGCTCGATGACCAAGACGGTTGGGCGCTCGAACGCCAAGTCGAGACTATTTTGGGTAAAATGGGCTTAGACGGCAATGCTGATCTGGCTGACCTGTCTGGTGGTCGTAAACGTCGTGTGCTGCTGGCACGGGCCTTATTGACCCAGCCAGAACTGCTATTACTAGACGAACCAACCAACCATTTGGACGTCGAGAGCATCGAATGGTTAGAGCAGTTTTTGCTCGACTGGCCCAATTTGACGTTATTGTTTATCTCGCACGACCGTGCATTTGTGGATCGCTTGGCCACACGCATTATCGAGCTAGATCGTGGCGTATTGCGTAGCTACGAAGGCAACTATGCCCGTTATCTGGAGCTTAAAGCTCAGCAAATGGAAGCCGAAGAAAAGCAAAACGCCAACTTTGACAAAAAATTAGCCGAAGAAGAAGTCTGGATTCGCCAAGGCATCAAAGCCCGCCGTGTCCGTAACGAAGGCCGCGTCCGTGCGCTTGAAGCCCTACGCGAAGAAGCCAAAGCACGCCGCAGCCAACAAGGCAAAGTCAACCTCACCACCCAAGACGTACAGCGTTCTGGCAAGCTGGTGTTTGAGATTGAAAATCTCTCCTTAGGCTTTGGCGATAAAGTGCTGGTCAATGACTTCTCGGCCATGGTGATGCGTGGCGACAAAATTGGCCTGATTGGTGACAACGGTGTGGGCAAAACCACACTGGTACGTGCACTGCTTGGCGAGCAAGAGCACGGCGGCACGATCAAACGCGGCACCCAGATGGACGTGGCTTATTTTGACCAACTGCGCAACCAGCTTGATCTCGAAAAAACCGTATTAGAAAACGTCAGTGAAGGCTCGGACTTTATCGATATCAATGGCAGCCGTCGTCATATTTTAAGCTACCTACAAGACTTCTTGTTTTCGCCCCAACGCGCCCGTACGCCGGTCAAAGCACTGTCTGGTGGTGAGCGTAATCGTCTGCTGTTGGCCCGTCTATTGATTAAGCCTTCCAACGTGCTAGTCCTCGATGAACCAACCAACGACTTGGACATGGTGACCTTAGAGTTACTTGAAGAAACCATTGCCAACTACAAAGGCACCTTGCTGCTGATTAGCCATGACCGCGCCTTTGTCGATCAAGTCGTCACATCAACATGGGTATTTGATGGCAAAGGTGAGGTCGAAGAATATATCGGCGGCTACAAAGACTATCTGGACCAACGTGATCGCCAGCGTTTAATGAAGAAAAATGCGCCTACAGCGACCAGTAACAGCGCAAACAAAGCGCCGGTCAGCGGTGCGCCAATATCCAAGAAAGCCAAATTGAGTTATAAAGACCAACGGGAACTCGACGGACTACCGGACGCCATTGCTGCTTTAGAAGCAGAGCAAGCCTCTTTAGAGGCAAAACTGGCCGATGGCAGTTGGTTTGTGAGTGCACCGGATGACGCGCATGCTGCCGCGAGTCGGCTAGCAGACCTAGAACAAGAATTGCTGGACAAACTGGAACGCTGGACGGCGTTAGAAGCCGCCAGTCAAGGAGCCTGACCCCCAATGAAACTGACGAAACGCCTGCTACCCCCTATTGCAACGCTGGCCGCATGCGTGATGCTAACCGCGTGCTTGCATACGCCAAGTCCGCAAAGCAATCAGATGTACCATGCCCCTGCACAAGCCTTTTCGCTCGATTTGGGCTCTCAGGCGTTTCGTGGTCAAGTCACCTTACGCGACAGTTGTACGCCAGAAGGCTCAAGTGTTGATATTGTTGACAATGATGGTCGATTCTTTCGGGTCGATGCAGTCAACCTGATCAACAATCCCAACGTCGAACTGCCTGAATTTGCCGATGACCCCACCGTTCGAGACTTGGTGCTGCGCTACTACACCGACCAAGTCAACACCGGTGGCCGTATTTTGGAACGCACCAACGTCAACAGCCGTATGGGGCCAGCTCTGTACAGCTTACTTGAGTTGCCGAATAGCAATGGCTCACAATACCTTGGTTTGCTGATTGCACGCCGTGGTAACTTTGCTTATGTGTTGCAACATTTGCAAAAAACCCATCGCCCTAACAACATGCGGACTATCTTGGGTCTATTGGCCTCCGAGACACAAATCCCCGGTCGCTTGCCTGCCAACGAAAACCAAAGCGATACGCCGATTTATATCGACCTCAAAAACTCCACGCCTGAACAAATCGAAGAGTGGAAAAAAATCGCTCGTTGCACATGACCCCAGACACCACCTATCCCTTTTCTTATCGTTTCCTACTGCCCCAATTTTGGGGCATTTGGTTAGGACTAGCATTGCTGATTCCATTGGCGTATTTGCCATGGGCCGTGCAGTTTCGTTTGGGTCAGTGGCTTGGCGATCTAATCTACACCTTGGGCAAGCGTCGTCGGCATGACACGCTCACCAATCTCTCGCTGTGCTTCCCAGAACTGGACGTCCCTGCACGCCAACACATGGCGCGTGAGGTGTTTCGACAAGCAGGTATTGGTCTCATCGAATGTCTGACGGCATGGTTTAGACCGCAGTTTTTTGCCCGCAAAGTCACCATTAGTGGACTGCACCATCTGATCGAAGCCCAACAAGCAGGTCGTAGTATTTTATTATTGGGTGCGCATTATACCCAGATGGACTTGGGCGGCTTAATTTCCAGCTGGTTCTTTAAGCCCTCAACAGTCTACCGACCACAAAACAACCCGTTATTAGAGTGGGTGATTTATCGTTTACGCTCACCGATTTATCAGCGCCAAATTGACCACGATGACCTACGCAAACTGGTTCGCACCCTACGCAATAAAGGCGTGGTCTGGTATACGCCAGACCAAGATTTTGGCCTAAAGCAAGGGGTGATGGCGCCGTTTTTTGGCGTGCCGGCAGCCACCCTGACCGCACAACGACGCTTGGTTAAACTAGATCAATCGGCGGTCATGGCGATTCACTTTTATCGCCAAGATGACCGTCGGCCGCACTATCACATCACCATCACCCCTGAGTTAACAGACTACCCATCAGCCGATGAAGTTGCCGATGCCACACGGATCAACGAACTACTCGAAAGCCTCATTCGCATTGCACCCACGCAGTACATGTGGTTTCACCGTCGCTTTAAAACGCGCCCCGATGGGATGAAAAAAGTCTATTAATCGCTGTACAAGACGAACAACCATCAACGCTTAAACACCCCGCTGACACTGGATCACCGCTCATGAAAATCATGCAACTATTGCCCGAACTCAATAGCGGTGGTGTCGAACGCGGCACGCTAGAAATCGCACGCGCCTTGGTTGCAGCCGGTCATCAATCAGTGGTGGTGTCCAATGGCGGACGTATGGTGGCGCAACTGCAAGCCGAAGGCTCAACCCATTTAACCCTACCGATTCATCGCAAGGCATTGGCCAGCCTATGGCAAATTCGCCCGCTACGTCACCTGATCGAACAACAACAACCAGACATCCTGCATGTCCGCTCGCGCATTCCAGCATGGCTGACTCATTTTGCCTTGCGTGGCATACCTGCGGCCAAGCTGCCCAAGCTAGTCAGCACTGTGCATGGCTTTTATTCGGTCAATCGTTATAGCCAAATCATGACCCGTGCGGATCGAGTAATTGCGGTCTCAGATAGCGTGGTGGCTTATATTCGCCAGCATTATCCCGCCTGCCCAACCGAGCGCATCACGCGGATTTATCGCGGCATCGACCCACAGGAATTTCCACATGGTTATCAACCTAGCGCAGCATGGTGGCAACAGGTCTACGCCGACTTTCCGCAGCTAGAGCACAAGCAATGGCTAACCTTAGCCGGACGCATTACCCGTCTAAAAGGCCACGACAGTTTGCTCAAACTGATGCAACAGCTTACTCCCGCTCACCCCAACCTGCATGCGGTCATTGTGGGTGGCGCAGACCCAAAAAAGCAGGCTTATTTAGATGAGCTGCAACAACAGGTGCAAACGCTGGGCCTGCAAGATCGGGTGACTTTTGTTGGTCATCGCACGGATATTCGCGAGTGGTTGGCTGCCAGCACGTTGAGCTTGTCACTCTCCTCGCAAGCCGAAACCTTTGGCCGCACCACCTTAGAATCGTTATCAGTTGGGACACCAGTGATTGGCTGGGATCGTGGCGGTGTCGCCGAAATTTTGCGTGAGATTTATCCGCAAGGTTTGGTCAGTGTGGACGATGAGGCGGCATTGATTCAGCGGGTGGATATGTTTTTGCAACACCCTGATCAAATTGCTCTCGTAAAGCAGTTTTTGTTATCGCAAATGACCGATCAGACCTTGCAGGTGTATGGCGAGCTTGCGGATTAAAGCACTGAGCGGTGTCAGGTCGCAGCCTTAAATCAAAAATACTGACGCAAAAAAACACAAACCCGAGCTATTGGCGTCCTGCCAGCTCGGGTCAATGCGGGGAGTGTTTTGTATTATTGCCTGAAGTCCATGTCGTGGTCGTCTCCGTGACGATACCATCGGCGGATGAATCATCCATTGGGCTGTTTCCGTGCCCGATTCCGTGTGCCGATGTAGGTATATTAGACAACGACTGTCCGACACCATAGAGGACAACACGACTTTCGTTGTAAGCCAAAAACGACAAAAACCGCACGGATGTACGCAAAAAGCCACCATTTTGTACGCTTTTCAATCACAATCAAGCGTTAAAGATTGTCGGACACACACCAGCACTACCCCATCAAATCCCGCACATGTTGTGGATGCTCTTGCTGTGCTTGCTCAATGCCCTCAGCAATGCTATCGGCAGCGGCAATGTCATCGGCTTCGGTCGATTCTAGCTCGTCTTGAATCTGATCTAAGGCTGGATTGAAGTGCAAAATGGTTAAGACCGGAAAATGATCAGAACCAATATGAGGTAAGCGCCGCATCTGTACCAACGAAAAATCGGTACTGTGAAACACATGATCCAATGACCAACGTAACAAACGATAATCCGCATGAAAGGTATTGACGAACTGTCGCCCAACACGCGGATCTAATAGGCCACTAATCCGCTGAAACAAGCGAGTGGTTCGCGACCATGCCACGTCGTTTAAATCGCCTGCCACAATACAGGTCTGGTCGGTCTTTTCGATATGACGTCCCACCATCAGCAATTCGGCATCACGCAAAGTCGAATCAGGTGCTTCGGTTGGGCTAGGTGGTTTGGGATGCAAACAATACAACCAAACCCGTTTGCCATTACGCAAACGGACTTGAGTATGGATTGACGGAATCTCTGGCGACAGCAAAAACTTAACTTCAGGGTTGATTAGCGGCAATCGGCTATATAAGTGCATGCCATACAGGTTATCCATTGGCACACGCACCACATAGGGATAGCTAGATTCAATCCGCTTGAGCGCGTCTTCCCAGACCTGATCGGTCTCTAGGGTAATAACCAAATCAGGTTGATGTTCGGCAATCTGCTCAATCAACGCCTGCTTATTGTCATTAGGTGTCAGCACATTGCTCACCAGCAATGACAACGTGCGGTCTGGATGCGGTGATCGCGCCCACACTACTTGCTTAGGCCACAGCACGGTGTACGGCAAGACCATATACGCCTGATACGCCAGACAAACAACCAGTAGCAAGGTGAGACCCAGATGCCATGTACCCCACTGCATCGGCCAAAAAACCATCAACAACAAACTCATTACCCCAAGCGCAACGATTTGTAGACGTGGAAAGTCAAAGCCGCGAAACCACCACTCATTACGCGGCACCAAACCACCGAGTGTGGCAATCACCACCAAACCGGCCATGACATGAATCAACATCCACATTGCATGCTTTCCAAAAAAAACCAACCCATATGGCACATGTATCCGTCACGATCTCGCAACTGACACATCTGCTGACCCTTCACGATGCCTTGATCAAGATTTATTCATCATGCCAACAATCATCGCAGCGACCACACTCTACACCACCGCCTCACTTGCTAACGGAATAATGCCTGCATCCACAGCTCGCATAAAAACCGCATAATCCTGTGCATTGCGTGCGGCAGACTGACGAGCATACTCAACCATTAACGCGCTAAATCGCTCATTGCTGCCCAAATACCCCGTAAGTACATCCGGATGCCCCGCTTTGCCATGTGCATGTGCCAACGCCATGCCACAACTACGCGCATATTCGAGCAAATAAATCGCGTCCATATCATCAAGGTTGGCTGAGATTTTCATGTCTCGCAGTTGTCGGACGTAATAATATTTTTTGTCCACCCCTGATGTGGCAAACCCCAAAAAAATATCACTGGCGGCCTGCATCAACTGCTGACCCTGAATCACCCGTTGTCCTTCATGTCGATAACGCAGTGGCAAAACATGCGCCAAGACAGATGCTCGCGCTTCTTTCATTTGCAAGATTAACGGCTGATGATCGCCATCTTCAAACAACGCCACCGCACAACGCGTGCCGACACTGCCAACACCAACCACTTTAAGTGCCACATCAGTCAATTGATAACGATCAAACAAAATCCGTCGATCAGACTTGAGCGTCTCACGATAACGTCGAAAAAAACCCCGCACATTGCGACCAAATGGTTCATCTTGCGCCGGATGCCAAATCAGCGGTGGCTCATCGACAAACTGACGCAATCCGGTTAGCTCATCTTGTAAGGTGAGCTTGGGCAACACTGACTGTGTGGTTCGCCGATACGCACCGGATAAATGCTTGGCGCGTTTTTTGCGGATACGGTTATTTTCGGTGCTGGCCAGCAAATCATCGGCATCGATGCTTTCGTACCAGACCTGCAACGGTGACAAGGTCATCATATGACGCAAATGACTCCGGTAATGGCTCAATAACTCTCGCACGGCCTCAAGCCCTGCTTGCTCGCCCAAGCCTACATCCACGGCGGCAATCACTACACTGGTAATCAGACGCTTAATATCCCACTCAAACGGCCCAAGTGCGGTTTCATCAAAATCATTGATGCCAAACAACAAATTACGCTCAGGGCTGGCAAATCCACCAAAATTAAGCAAATGACAATCGCCGCAAATTTGCATCAACAACCCACTATGCGGCTCACGGGCCAAATCTTGAGTCATCAGCAGTGGCATACCGCGAAAAAACGCAAATGGCGATACCGACATTCGTCGCGCACGCACCGCAATCAAATGACTCAAGCGTCCTTCATCGGCCTGTGCTATCACCTTTAACAAGTCAAAATCTGCCGGTCGATCAGCCAACTGACCCAAACCACCACGCGGAATCACACGGCGCTGATCTTTACCCAAGCGCATGGCTCGCTCACGGTGCATCAAGCGATTGCCTAGGGTATGGCCGGTTAAATCAATGATATGGCCCAAGTCAATCTGCTGTTGTGGCCGCTGACTCAACAAAGGACTATTAATCCGCCGACCCCAAACACGCCGCACACGATTATCGACATTCACGATACTGATCTACCCCTTATGCATGTCCGACAGATACCCAAATAGCACCTCACGGATTGCTCACAACCGATGCCAGCAAAAATTCAAGCCTTTTCAGACCTTAATGCGCCAACCATACGGATGCAATGCAGCACTACAATTCAACTGTGAAGCGCTTCAACAATTATCGTAAAACATCGCAAAAATCAGCCAATCACTTGCCGAACAAGGCGAATGGTGCATGTTCAGCATCGTCATGCTTTGCTACACTCGACCCTCTTGTAACCGCTCAAATATTGAGGATGCTGGGATGAAGGTTGGTCTAGTTGGCTGGCGTGGAATGGTCGGTTCTGTGCTGATGCAACGCATGGTTGAAGAAGGTGACTTTGCACACTTCGAACCGTTTTACTTTTCGACCAGTAATGCCGGTGGCGATGCACCTGCGTTTGGTGGCAAAACCGCACCTGCGCTAATGAAAGCTGACGACCTCACCGCCCTCAAGCAAATGGACGTCATTTTGACCTGCCAAGGTGGTGACTACACCAGCAACGTGTTTCCAAAATTGCGTGCAGACGGTTGGAACGGCTACTGGATTGATGCGGCCAGCACCCTACGCATGGATGACAGCGCGATTATTGTGCTGGATCCGGTCAACTTAAGCGTGATCAAAGACGGCTTAAGCAAAGGCGTCAAAAACTACGTTGGTGGCAACTGCACCGTGTCGCTGATGCTGATGTCGATGGGCGCGTTGTACCAAAATAATCTGGTCGACTGGATGACCGCCATGACCTACCAAGCGGCATCTGGTTCGGGCGCACAAAACATGCGCGAGCTGATCGCAGGTATGGGTTATCTACGCGACGGCGTACAAGACTTGCTCAACGATCCAGCCAGTGCCATTTTGGACATTGACCGCCAAGTTGCCGAGCTGCAACGCGGCGCAGACTTTCCAAAGACTCATTTTGGCGTGCCATTGGCAGGTAGCTTGATTCCGTACATCGACAAGCAACTCGACAACGGTCAATCCAAAGAAGAATGGAAAGGCCAAGTCGAAACCAACAAAATTTTGGGCAACAACGGCAGTAGCATTGTGCCAATTGATGGCCTGTGTGTACGGATTGGCGCCATGCGCTGCCACTCACAAGCGCTGACCATCAAGCTCAAACAAGACGTGCCAATGGACGAAATCGAAGACATGATTCGCCAATCGAACGATTGGGTTAAAGTCGTGCCTAACGACCGTGATGCCAGCATGACTGACCTGACGCCTGTTGCAGTGACGGGCACATTGACGGTTCCGGTTGGCCGGATGCGCAAGCTCAACATGGGCAATGACTACCTCGGTGCATTTACTGTGGGCGACCAGTTGCTCTGGGGCGCTGCCGAACCTTTACGTCGTATGCTCCGTCTGTTGATTGAGCATCAAGGCTAAGCCTGACTGCAACACATCGTGCCCTCATCAGCGCTGTCGCCAAAAACGTCAGCCTGATCGTCGATTGCGACGATCAGGCTGGTCGTGTTAAAACGCACGGGGCATGACCATTGGGATTTAGCCTGATGGCCGCCACGGATAGATCATCAAAAAATAGGATCGTTATGGCAGTTCGCAGGCGAATGATCGCAGTACTCGGGGCAAGTCTATTATTGCCAGAGCTATCGCACGCGCTGACGGTCGGCCGCATCAACGTCCAATCGAATCTGGGCGAACCGTTTCGTGCTGAATTGGTGGTCAGCGATCTTGGCAGCCTCAGCGCCAATGACATCAAAGCCACTTTAGCCAACGAAAGCGACTTTACTCAACTGGGCATTAACCGCAGTGGCTATGCTGGCGCACTGAGCTTTAGCGTCCGTCCAGATGGCTCACGCGCCATTATTAGCATTCGTAGCCGCCAACCGCTTAATGATCCGTTCTTAGAGTTGGTGGTGCGCATTAGCGCAGGCAATAACGTGCGCTTGCAACAACTCACCGCCTTGATTAACCCGCCGGTCGTGCGTACCCCTGCCCAATTACCCAACTTGCCGACCGACACCAATCGAACGCCAGTGACCACACTGAACAACAACAACGTTCAACCCCGTCACAAAGAGCAAGCGCTCATTCCTATCTTGAGTGAGCCGCCACCTTTGATCGTGCCAGCCGAACCTGCTGCACCACTGATGACGCCCACTGAGCGTGCAACCGCCCCACGCTACGTGGTCAAGAGCAACGACTCGTTATGGAAAATCGCCAGCGACCTGCAAAAAGAACGTAGCGAATCCGTTGGAACATTGATGAAGCAAATTCAGCAACTCAATAGCAATGCTTTTATCAATGGCGATGCCAGCCAACTTAAAGCAGGTGCGACCTTGGTTTTGCCCAAAGGCGAAGAACAACAAGCCAGCTTGACACAAGATGTTGCACCGCTGGACACCCCACCACCACCGGCCATAAAACCCAAGAAAATCACCGCACCACCGGTCGCCGCGCCCACCTTAAAACGTGGTGCACTGCCCACACCAGAGATGACACTAGTTGCACCAACCCGTCAGGGTATGGCACAAGGGAATAGTACGTTGACCGGTCGCAGCTTGGGTGTACAACCCTTGTCGCGTGATCTGGCCACAAAAGTGGGCAACGCCCGCCAAAAAACCGCATCCCTCCGCCGAGAAGTGATCGAGCTGGATGCTCAAGTTACCGCCAACGACCAGAAGATCGCCATGCAAAATGCAAAACTCGCCGAGCTGGAACAACGGCTCAAAGCCCGCAAGGAAGCAAAGAAGCGCCTGATTATGAATAAAACTCCTGTTGTTGCCCTAACTGCAACTGGCTTGATGGGCGCACTGCTCAACAGCCCAGAAGCCCACGCCGCTCCAGAACAAGCCGCCCAAGCAGCAAACTCTGGTAGCGCCATGTGGATGATTATTGTTGCTGTGATTGTCGTGGTGGGTGCCATTGCCGCATTCGTCATGAAAGGCAAGAAAAAACCCACCACGCCACCAACCGCTCAGCCCAGCGCACGCCCCGCACCAAAGCCTGCGCGTCCGGTCTCACGACCAGAGGACACTGCTGCTAAAGCGCCAGAAGCCAAGCCTGCTGAAAAACCAGCGGCTGTTGTTGCACCCGTGGCTGAGCCGGTGGTGGCCAAAGAAAAACCAATGGTCACCGAAACCGTTGACCCGATTACTGAAGCGCAAGCCTTTATTTCGCGTGAACGCTATCCACAAGCAGTCGGCCTATTGACCAAAGCGATTGCCGTCGAGCCAAAGCGCAGTGACTTACTACTGCTGTTGCTGGACGTCTACGCCCGTCAAGATGACGTTACTGCGTTTGAAATTGAACTGGTCAAGCTTGAAGCCTTAAATGACGCCGATGCGATTCGCTTGGCACATCAACTACGCGCCGATCTAACGCCGATTGCCGAAGAATCATCGTCAGAGGATCTGCTGACTTTTACACCATCTACTCCTGCTGCACCGGTAGAAGAAAAAGCACCAACCACGCCGCCAATTGATCACCAACCGCTCGACTTTAGCCTCGAAAAACCGATCAATGACGGGACCAGCCCTGCGCTAGAGTTAGATCAAAATGACGACCGCGCATTTACACTCGACACTGCTGACACAGTAGAGCCGGTCGCAAAAGTCGAACCCGTCAGCACAGACAATCTTGATGCCCTTGCTGAGCTAGAAGACGAGTTCCGCACCAGTGGTATTCGTCCGGCACTAGATTTGTCTGAAGAACCGCTCACAGCGCTTGATCTTGAGCTACCAGCAGCACCAGCGCCAACCAGCACTGACGATGAGCCAGCCAAACTCGATTTTGATATTGATGGCTCATTTGATTTGGCTGATGATGCACCAGCACTCAAGTCAGGTACACCAGATAATCTGTCGGCAGGTTTTGATGATCTTGACTTTAGCTTGCCCTCTGACGAGCAACTTAAGCCAGTTCCCAACACCGAAGCACTGTCGATTGAACAGCTAGAAGCCGCCAGCAGCAATGCCGCGATGGATAGTCAAGCAGATCATTTTGATGCCATGCTAGACCAACCAAGCACCGACGTTTCATCGGATGGTAGCTTGAGTGGTCAATTGGCTTCGGAATTCTCATTCTTAAATGAGCAAGATGATCAGCAAGTCAATCTAGACTTGGCCCGTAGCTATGCCGACTTAGGCGAGCTACAAAGCGCCCGTGAACTGCTGGACGATGTTGTTGCCCATGGCAATACAGCTCAGCAAGATGATGCGCGCGACTTATTGTCCAAACTCGCCAGCTAATCTGATCGAGTGATCCACGTATCAGCAGGCGACTTTGGTCGCCTGTTTTTTATTTTATTGGATAATGTTTTTGAGGAGTGTTGGGCAAGATGCCTTTTTCAGCACATACCAGTCGTAGCACTTACGGACTGATCTATTGTGGTGGCACGTTTGGCTGTGTCGGCCAGCCGCTTGCACCGATGTCTGCCGAGCATTTTTTGCCTCATCTACAGCCTATTTTGTCTGAGCGACAAGATGCAACATGGCAGGTCCAGTCATTAACCACCCTTAAAGACAGCAGCCAAGTCGAACCCTGTGATTGGCTCGACTTACTGCATCTGATTGTGTCGATGTATCAATCTGGTATTCGGCAGATCATCGTGATCCATGGCACCGACACACTGGCCTACACTGCCTGTTTTTTGGCCGAAGCATTGGTCGGTAGTGATTTAAATGTGGTGGTCACGGGTAGCCAGCTTCCGTTACTGCATGCCACAACACATGTTTTAGATCCTCATAGTGATGCCATTGATAACTTAACGGTTGCCTGCGCTGCACTGCATCAACAGCGTGCCGGTGTGCGCGTGGCATTTAATGGCGAAAGCTGGCATGCGCAGACCGTGCAAAAGGTACATAGCCGTGACCTCTCGGCCTTTGCTGGTCATTCACGCGCGGGATATCCTGCGGCCAGCTATCAGCAACTCTCCGACCGACAACGGCTACATTGGTTGGCAGACATGGATCAACGCCTGATCCATCTAGCCACCCAGCTTGGGCAAAGCCGTATTTCGGTCTATCATGCCGTGCCACAGCCGCTCGACCATAGTGCAAGACAACTTGAGCTGCTGCTGAGTGATCCACATGATGGCTTAATCTTGCTCGGCTATGGCTTGGGCAACTTTCCTGATCACCCACAGATTCGTGCTTTGCTTAAGCGTGCGCATCAGCAAGGCACGTTGGTGGTGTTATCCACCCAAGTGCCGTATGGCGGCACAGAATCACGCTATGCCGCTGGTGATTGGCTGTCTAGCATGGGTGTTCTGCCCTCGGCGCGGCTGACCCTCTCGGCGATTTATGCGCGCTTGGTCTGGCTGTGTGCCACCCGCGATACCCCTGCCGAACGGCGGCGGCGCTGGAGCACCTGTTTAAACGATACGCGAACCACTGCCCGTGATCAGCTACTCGACTAATCACGGATCAACACAACGCAACGCTTTTGGCTGTGGATCTTTTTAGCAGCCTTTGGAAAGGAGTCACCCTAGACCATGCAACGTTGGGCCTTAGGCATCGAATTTTCGGGTAGACATTATCGCGGCTGGCAAACCCAGCAAGCAGGCATACCCAGCGTACAGCACACTTTGGAACAAGCCTTATCCAAAGTCGCTAATCATCCGGTGATCGTGCATGCGGCGGGTCGTACCGATGCAGGCGTACATGCCAGCAATATGATCGTGCATTTTGATACCGAGGCGATTCGTGCCGAACGCGGCTGGGTCATGGGCACCAATACTCTATTACCAGATGATATTGCCGTGCGCTGGATCAAGCCGATGCCAGACACGTTTCATGCGCGCTTTAAAGCCTGTGCCCGTCGTTATCGCTATGTGATCCTCAATCAACCCTTTCGACCTGCGCTGATGTCTGGTCAAGTGACTCACGTCTACCACACACTCAATGTGGCCAACATGCAAGCCGCCGCCGCCAAATTGGTTGGCACGCATGACTTCACCAGCTTTCGAGCGGTCGCCTGTCAATCCAACCAGCCGGTTCGACAGGTTAGCCACTGCGAACTAATTCAGCATGGCCAGCTATTGGTGCTGGATATTCAAGCCAATGGTTTTTTGCATCACATGGTTCGTAATATTGTCGGCTCGCTGATTGATGTCGGCACTGGCGAACAACCCGTGGAATGGTTTGATCATCTGCTACAGGTCAAAGATCGCAAACAAGCCGGCATTACCGCACCGCCCGATGGACTGTATTTTATTAATGCCTATTATCCAGACCAGTTTGAACTTCCAGAAATCTCACTCGGCCCTGTGTGGCTGAACCTATAACCACCTCAACGCACACGCATTAATGCGACAGATTCACCACCAGCACATGCGCGACATACATCAACGCCACCACCAACGCGCTGTGTTGGCCTGCCTTTGTCCACGATTTTTTCTTGGTCAGCACGCCTAAACCGGCTAACAATAAAGCCGCCACAAACACCACCTTATAGACCAACAACATATACGCCCCCACCATGCCACAACATCATGCAAAAAAAACAGGGCGACTGACTGCGCCCTGCTGATGGATTTGGCTGATCAAAGACTAACGCTGCTTACGCTTACGATACTCAACCGGCGTCTCATTGGTCCAGCGCTTAAATGCCCGATAAAAGGTACTTGGCTCAGAAAATCCGGTCAAATACACAATCCGCTCGACACTCTCGTGGGTTTGCGACAACAAGCGCTTGGCCAGCCGACAGCGATAATCCGACAAGATTTGCTGAAAACTGGTATCCGCCTCAGACAACTGGGTCCGTAAGCGGCGGGCAGGCATTTTGAGTCGATTCGCCACGGTCTCAAGCGAGGTATCACCACTTTCTAATGTTGCCCCAATCGCCCGACGTACCTCGGCAACCAAGTCAAAACGCGCCAACTCTTGCAGCTTCTCTAACGCCAATTGCTCGTGTAAGCGCAGCAACTCTGGCTCGGATTGCCACAACGGATGATCCAAAATTGAACGATCAAAGTACAAGCGGGTTTCAGCCTGTCCCATAACGACCGGACAACCATACGCACGTTGATACTCTTCTGGCGTCGCACCCTCTGGATAGTCCAACTCGATACAAATTGGCTGAAAACGCCCCTCGGTGACAAAGCGAAAAAATCGCAACACGCCCATGAGCAAACATTCGGTAAAATGGCGCAACACACTTAAATCAGAATACTGCGCAGGGCCATTGGTCAAATAGCACTGATCCCCGTCAATCACCAAGTTGGCATGCAGCGCATCACTGACCAAACGCTGATAGGCCAAAGCCCGATCCAAGCCCCCGCCAAACGACGTACTACTCATAAACAAGTATTCAATCACTTGTCCACGATATAGTGGCAAATGCTCGCCTAAATGTAGACCAACATCCGCGTCCCCGCTGAGATCTTCGGCAGCGTGCCAAAATGCGACTTGGGCATACAATGGTGTCCTTGCGCTGGTTTCGACCTGCGCCATTGCCACGCCAGCTCGACCCAAAATTTCCTCAGTCGGCAAACCTGCTCGACGCATGGCCTGATAGACCAAGCGAAAAAGAATGGCGGCATCCGTTAGCTCACCAGTCATGACCACACCCCATAGACAAAGTCGATCAATACGATTGGCTACCATGCCAGATTCAGCATTTATTGGCAAAAAAAACGTGCTGCAAATCGTCAAAAAACAGCGTGATGTATCACAATCACTACCCGAATATGACTTGAGCGCAATCAAACGGAGTCTTACACTGAATTTAACGACTCGATCTTTTTGGAATAACACATGAAGCGCGCCTTACAACTCACCAGTTTGATTGGTCTTGCTGCTCTATTTTCTGGTTGCCAACATCTGCACCTCACGCCATCTGCCAGTCAAACCAGCGTAGCTCCCACAACATCAACCGAACAATCGGCCAGCACACCTACCAAAAAACCCATATTTAACCTTGGTAGTGCTTTACCTTGGAGCAAAAGCGCCGAATCACTGCATGACTATCAAGCCAAATGCTTGGCCAAAAGCAGACTACACCAGCCACAACTGTCGGGTAATTTGATCAATACCCCACGTTATGCCTTGGTCACGCTACAACGCGCATCCAATATTATGACCGGTGGCGAGCTGTGCATTGTCAACAAAATCACCCATAGCGTTGAAATCACCGCGATCGACAATCTGGAATATATTCCACATGCCAACGTCGGCAAAAACAGCCTAGCCGCTGCGCAGTAATCAGCAACAAACTGGCACATATTGAACAAATCGGCTGATCGGCTGTGGCATCGACAGCCGTCTTAGGCTCTACAAAATAACAGGAGAACCGCCTGTTGCTTTCTTGATCTGTCCTTGACAACTGTATATAATATGTGCCTTTCCTATTTCACTGGGTAGGCTATGGCCAACAAAGAAGAACTCATTGAGTTCGAGGGCGTCGTCACCGAGACGTTGCCAAACACCATGTTTCGTGTCCGTTTAGAAAACGGTCATGAAGTGATTGCACACATTTCTGGCAAGATGCGTAAGCACTATATCCGGATCTTGACTGGTGACAGCGTAAAGGTCGAAATGACCCCATACGATCTGTCCAAAGGTCGCATCACTTACCGCGCTCGCTAAGCGAATCGCGTTGAAAAAAGCCGCACTATTGCGGCTTTTTTACGTTTTTTGATCTTGGCTTAAAGCACTTTTAGCCCAAGCAGGCAGCAGCGACGCCAACCGCCACCACACGCGGCGACCATTTGACCCATACTTGCTGACGCAAAGCCTGACCAATTGCCGTACCTGCCATATACAATACAGACATACTGATCAACATACCCGCAGCAAAGGCCCATGGATTGAGTGCTGCAGGAATCTCTGCCCCATGCGCCATGCCATGAAAACCACCGAGCACGCCCAATAACGCCAGTACAGCAGGCCGCGATTGCTGCCACAACGCCACGGCCAACAATAGCAACGACGCCACAATCCCTACCTCAGCCCCCGCCTTCATCAATGACAGATTGGCCATCACAGCCGATACCGCCAAGGCAAAGCCCACACCGAGCGAGGCCAGCAATCCCAATAGCCCCAAGCCTTTACCATGCTGTTGTGCTTTTGCCATTAACAAACCAAGACCCAAGGCCATCATCAAATGATCAAGACCACCGAATGGATGCAGCAGACCTTGTAGCAAGGCTGATCCGTGTCCGTCATGACCGGTATGGGCCAATGCAGCGCTTGACGCCAATACAGCCAGCATCGGTACCAATGTCATCCGCATCATCGTTGACATGTTCATCCTCCCCCCCCCTCGCGTTAAACCGTTAATAAGCCTTGTTTTTCAATAAAGGCAATAATCTCGGCCAAGCCATCACCGGTTTTCATATTGCTAAACAAGAAGGGCCGCTCGCCACGCATGCGCTTGGCATCTTGCGCCATCACCTCAAGCGATGCGCCAACCATTGGGGCAAGATCAGTCTTGTTGATAATCAACAAATCCGACTTGGTAATACCCGGCCCACCTTTACGCGGAATTTTTTCGCCAGCGGCCACGTCGATCACATACAAGGTCAAGTCCGACAACTCTGGGCTAAAAGTTGCCGCCAAGTTATCGCCACCACTTTCGATCAAGATTAACTGTAGACCGTCAAATGCTTGATTTAAATCTGCAATCGCGGCCAAGTTAATCGAGGCATCCTCACGGATCGCGGTATGCGGACAACCGCCGGTTTCAACACCAATAATCCGATCCGGCGACATGGCCTCATTGCGGGTCAAAAAATTAGCATCTTCTTTGGTGTAAATGTCATTGGTCACCACCGCCATGTTGTAACGCTCACGCAGCGCACGACATAGATTTAAGGTTAAGGCAGTTTTGCCAGACCCCACAGGGCCACCAATTCCAACGCGTAACGGCGAACGCTCAGTCATCTCTTATCCTTTGATTACATCAACAAAAATCACAGTCCAACATCTTTATGACCGGAACAAGCGCGAATACTGCCGTTCATGGCCCATCGACAACATGGCCAAATTGGGCAAGCTATTACTCAGCAAGCGATCATCTTGCAAGACCTGCTCAACGGCGTTTTCAATCTGCGCCTGCAATGCCCAGAGCACCCGCTGCCCACTCATCTGGCCCAACGGAACGGTTTTGACCACCGCTAACACTTGGTTTTCTAGCACGGTAAACGCATATGCACTTAAACACTCGGCCACCGGCAAGCCCAATTGTGCCGTTAACCGCGCATACACGGGCAAAAATCCATACTGCTTATCCACCAGCACTGGCTGATTCAGCACGCCAGTCATCCACGCATTCAGCGAAAAAGCCAATTGCCGTGTTTCGGCCAGTAGTTCGCGGCTTTCACGGCTGGCGGCGTAACGCTGCGCCAAGGCCATAAATACAGCCTGATCGTCTGCGGCTTGCATCATCTGCGCCAACATTGGCAGCTCATAACGCTGCAACATCAAGGCCAATACATCCGACAAAAAGGCCAAAGTCGAGGCTTCGTCCCGAATCAAGCCAGTCTCAATCGCGCTCTCCACCCCTTGCGAATAGCAATACGCGCCAATCGGTAGTGCAGTTGATGACAGCAACAACAGACGCAATAAGCTAGAAGGCGTTGTGACCGCTGGACTTGCTGTCATTGGGTTAGTGTCCATGCGTCGCTAACGGTCTTAAGCGTGTTTCATGGCTATGCTGGGCGTATGCGCCGCTTTCGGGCTCAAAGGGATGATCCACCGTTTGCACGCTGAGCCCTAACCCTTCGACCATTTCGGCTAACACATGATCCGGCTCAAAATACAGCGCGGTTGGCGTTAGCATCAGTGGCACATGTCGATTGCCCAAATGGTAGGCAGCCTTGAGTAAATCAAACGGATTGGCCGTACTGACTTGCATCAAACGCTCAGGTGCGGCCAACACTTGCAATGCTTGACCATCCACCGTGGCAATCCATGCACCACTGCGCAACACGCCAGTACGTGGCAGATCCACGCCAATATCATCACCATTGACTAAGGTGGCGCGAAAGCGGCTTTTTTGACGGGTGTCAAAGGTCAGCGCAATACTGGCGTGCTCGCCATCGGGTGCGTTGTTTAGGCGTTGGGTGTAGAGGTTCATGCAAAAATTCCGTGATCAAAATAGTAAAAACCTATAAAGATGTGTAGATCCCTATGCCCAGAGGAAGAGCGGATAAAAACCTTCTATTGTCACACCTTTTCCTCTTAGGAAAAGGCTGGGGTGAGATGTCTTAAAACAAAAAGTACCGCTGCGCCAGCGGCAACACATCCGCAGGCTCACAGGTCAAATGCACGCCATCGGCCTTAACGATATAGGTTTCTGGGTCAACCTCCATCACAGGTAGATAGTCGTTCAGCTTCATATCTGTTTTGCGCAAGGTGCGCGTGCCAAACACCGGACTGATCATTTTCTTTAGGCCCAGCTTGGCGGGTAAGCCCTCATCAATCGCTACCTGCGACAAAAAGGTCAGGCAGGATTGATGCACACCTTCAGGCAATGCACCAAACATCGGGCGATAATGCACCGGCTGCGGCGTTGGAATCGACGCGTTAATGTCACCCATCGGTGCGGCGGCAATCATGCCGCCTTTGATAATCATTGATGGTTTGACACCAAAAAACGGCGGTTTCCACAACACCAAATCGGCCAGCTTGCCCACTTCAACCGAGCCAACCTCATGCGCCAAACCATGGGTCAGCGCGGGGTTAATGGTGTATTTGGCGATATAGCGTTTGATGCGATAGTTGTCGTTTTGGTCGTTGTCTTCTGGCAGTGCGCCGCGTTGCACTTTCATTTTGTGCGCGGTTTGCCATGTGCGAATCACCACTTCGCCCACTCGCCCCATCGCCTGACTGTCACTGCTCATCATCGACAACGCACCCAAGTCTTGCAAAATATCTTCGGCGGCAATGGTTTCGCGCCGGATGCGGCTTTCGGCAAACGCCACATCTTCGGCAATGGCGGGATCAAGGTGATGACAGACCATCAGCATGTCGAGGTGTTCATCAATGGTGTTGATGGTGTATGGCCGTGTCGGATTGGTTGAGGACGGCAACACGTTAGACTGACCAATCGCCTTGAGAATATCGGGCGCATGGCCGCCACCTGCACCTTCGGTGTGGTAGGTGTGAATAGTGCGATCTTTAAAAGCCGCTAAAGTCGCCTCCAAAAACCCGCCTTCATTTAAGGTGTCGGTATGGATCGCCACTTGCACATCAAAACGATCCGCCACGCTTAAACAGTTATCAATGGCTGCCGGTGTAGTGCCCCAATCTTCGTGCAGTTTTAGCCCGACTGCACCCGCGCGAATTTGCTCTTCAATCGGTTGCGGTAGGCTGACGTTACCTTTGCCGAGCAAACCAATATTCATCGGTAGGCTGTCGATGGCTTGTAACATGCGCGCCAAATGCCACGGGCCAGGGGTCACCGTGGTGGCGCTGGTGCCCGCCGCAGGGCCAGTGCCACCACCGATCATGGTGGTGATGCCGGACATTAATGCCGTTTCGACTTGCTGTGGGCAAATCCAATGAATATGCGTATCGACCCCGCCTGCGGTTAAAATTTGTCCTTCGCCAGCAATGACTTCGGTGGCTGCGCCCAGCGGAATATCGACATTGGGCTGAATATCGGGATTTCCGGCTTTACCAATTCGCCAAATACGGCCATCTTTAATGCCCACGTCTGCTTTGACAATACCCCACCAATCGACAATTAAAGCATTGGTGATTACGGTGTCAGCCACCTCGTCGGCCAGCAATTGCGACTGACCCATGCCGTCGCGAATCACTTTGCCGCCACCAAATTTGACTTCTTCGCCGTAGGTGGTCAGGTCTTGTTCGACTTGCAAGATCAAAGCGGTATCGGCCAAACGCACGCGGTCGCCGGTGGTGGGGCCAAACATTTCGCTATATGCGCGACGCGACATTTTCATGATGATTGCTCCTGATTGCCATCCAACGCACCCATCACCCGACCGGCAAAGCCATACACCGCACGCAAGCCCGCCAACGCAACCAATTCAACACGACGCGTTTGCCCTGCTTCAAAGCGCACCGCTGTGCCTGCCGGAATGTTTAACCGAAAGCCCCGCGCCGCCGCCCGATCAAACGTCAGGCTGTCGTTGACTTCAAAAAAATGAAAATGTGAGCCAATTTGTACCGGACGGTCGCCAGTATTACTGACGTCTACCGATACGGTGGTACGTCCAACATTTAATTCAATCTCGCCTGCTGCGGGTAGAATTTCACCAACGATCATGGGTCCGATCCTTTATTGATTTGTACGGGGCAATGTGGTGTTCAAAGCGTAGGGTTATAAAATCGGCTGATGCACCGTGACCAATTTTGAGCCATCCGGAAATGTCGCTTCCACTTGCACTTCGGCCACCATATCAGCGATGCCATCCATCACGTCATCACGGGTGAGTAAGGTCGTGCCGTAGTGCATCAGATCGGCCACCGTGCGGCCATCGCGTGCGCCCTCCAGCAAGGCCGCCGCAATATAGGCCACTGCTTCGGGATAATTGAGCTTTAAACCACGTGCTTTACGCCGCTCGGCCACTAGACCTGCGGTAAAAATCAGCATTTTGTCTTTTTCGGCAGGGGTAAGTTCCATAGATGATGCTCGTCTAAAATCAATTACATGAAGAAAAAAATGCTAGACCCACAAGCTAACGCACGCGGCCTAATAGATACAACTGCTCAGACTGCCAGATGCTTGCGGGGCTAATAAAGCCGCGCTGATCGACATGTAAGGCAATCCCCGCATGGGCAAAGCATGCGTACACCAACTCAGAGCATAACAGTCGTGTCTTCGGCGTTTGCATGACTGAGATGTCCGATGTTGGCTTGTTTTTCAACAGGCAACTCATCACGTTAATCAATCCTGTATACGCAAAACCCAAACCCACCTGCTGCCGCGCATACTGCTGAATCATGTTGCGTTGTAACACGCTGATTCCTGCATAGCGTGCAATGGCCAACAGACCGGCATAGCCCAAAATCGTTTCATGCTTGCCAATAAAGGTGTCAAATGGCAACAAGCGCGCACCCGTCAGCGCATAGCAATCTAACACCAATAGCTCATCACCCAAGCGAACCACCATACCCAGATGACTCCATGCCGAGTCGGTCAAGTGTTGAATCACTTTGGACAACAGCGCATGACCAGAGGCAAAAATCAAATCACCGGTTTGCAGCGCAGGCAATTGTGACGGATCAACACACGCTAGCTGCATCAGTTCGGCGCAGGTCTGAATCTTGATGGTCTGTTGCGGTTGGATAAAAATGCTCATGACAGAAGCTCGTATGAAAGAAGATACGATGATTCTGCCTACACACTTAGCCTATCCGCCGGCTTCACAAGCTTACAGACATACTCCGTCCATCCGGTCCTACATCACTTAAGTCCGCCAAATCCGCAAATATGCCTCATCCAAATCTAACCACGCCCGCCGCAACGAGGCACGCATCGCCGCAAAGCCATCCAAACATTGCCGCGCATCATCGCCGACATAGCGCATCACTAATAGATGATCCAAACGGGTAATCGCCATAGGAATTTTGCTGCGCACAATCAATTCATACATTTGGTCAATCAAGGCATCCATCTGTTGCGCGCTGCGCTGTGATTCTGGCGCAACCGCCCAAAAGGTGCCCATCAAACGATGACCAGCCAAACCGAGTGGCGAGGTCAACCAACGATCTCCACCTGCAATGGCCAAGCGATCATCCAGCAACAACTGCTCACCCTGCCAAATCTGGGTCTGGCTGTTGTATAAGCCATCGGTAAAATACTCGTCACGCGAGGCCCGACCAATCAGCAACATGTCCCACGCCATCAGGCAACTACTCTGCGCCAGATCAATCCGCACATGGCTATTGACCCGCGCACGGTCGTACAGCATGACTTCTTGCGGCAACCATTCCAGCACGGCTTGTTCGCCAACGCGTAAATGCACGGTTTGCTCGGCCAAGCGACCATCGCTGCCATACCATTTACCCGCGCCAATGGTGGTCAGCACCGCATGGCTGTGCGCTCCTGCTTGCACATCAATCTCCAGCACATCACCACCAGCAATACCGGCTGGCGGATGCACCAAGATCGCATGACAAATCCCGTTGTCTTCTGGCCATAACGCCTTTTGTACCCGTAGCGGGCCAACGTGCTTGCGATGGCGCAAAATGGTTCGCGCAGCTTGTACTTCAAAGTCCTGCATCTCAAAACCCAGCTCCAAACGCGCCTGCCACGACAGACTCGCCGATCTTGCGGGTGTAGCTGCTTGCTCAAATACCGTCATGCGTTCTCATGCTTGTTTACTCTGTTGTTGCTGGCGCTTCATTGTTGGCTTTGGCAGAGGTTAAGAGTGAAAAATTCAAGCGATACCAATCATAATGCTGGCCGTCTTTGGCCAGATAGCCCACCGCCGGAAACGGCAAATGCGCCCCTGCAATCAAGCGGCCTGCTTTGGCGGCATCGCTAAACACTTGCTGACGGGTATTGACGGCCTGCGCTGGGATGCTGTCGTAGGCAATGGCAATACTTGGTTCGGCAAACTGAATGGCGTGATTATGAATCAAGTCGCCCAGCACAATCATCTGCGCATCGTCGGATTGAACCACATAACTGCTATGTCCTGCAGTATGGCCGTGGGTTGGCATGGCTTTAACACCTTCAGCAATCACATCTTTAGGGCCAAAAATCTTGAGCATCTGGCTGTCTTGATAAGGCTTAAGCACCCGCTGTGCAGTCTCAAAGGTACCTTTGCGCTTGGCCTGCTGGTCTTTGGGCAGTTTGGCTAAATTGGCATCATTGAGCCAAAAATTAGCTTCGTCTTTGGCCACATACACCATCGCATTGGGAAAAGTCTTGTTGTTGTCTTTATCGACCAAACCGCAGATATGATCGCCATGAAAATGGGTAATCAACACTTTATTGATTTGGCTGGCCTGATAGCCTGATGCGGCCAGATTCTCTAACAAATGACCATTGGTCGGGCCACCACACGCGCCCATACCGGTATCAATCAATACCAACTCTTTGCCGGTATTGACCAAAAACGTATTCACCGCAGTCTCAATACCGCCGGTGCTATCAATGTGCTGGCGCTGCAATAATTGCTCAATCCGTTGCGGCTTGGCGGCAAACAGATCCGTGCCTAACCGGTTAAAACCGTCATTGACCACCGTCACTGTAAACTGGCCCAGTGGCAGATGATAATACGCGGGGACTTGTTGGCTGGGCATACTCACCGACGTTGCAGGCAAGACGCTAGGCACGGATTCGGCCATGCTTTGGACTGGCGAATAGGCCAACATAGCGATGGCCAAGGCTGACCACATCGACACTGACGCACGTCCGGTTAAAGCGGTTGAGGTCAAATCAAAAACCTCTGAATGGTTAAGCGCAGTCATAACAACTCCAGTGTTGGCAATGATCAAAGATAAGAACGACATAGACCGATCATGCCGATATTTTTGCCTGACACTACCAACAGCGTGCAGATTTGCTACCCAAGCCATACACAAGCAACCGTTGATCTGGCCTTGGGCATGTCACACGCTTAAATCGCCACTAAATCGCGGATATTTTTTTCGGCCATTTCGCTACCCACGCCGCTGGCGATCACTTCACCGCGCGACATCACCACATAGCGGTCGGCCAATTCTTCGGCAAAGTCATAAAACTGCTCAACCAACACAATCGCCATATTGCCCTCATCGGCCAGCTTGCGAATCACTTTGCCAATGTCTTTGATAATCGACGGTTGAATGCCCTCGGTTGGCTCATCCAAAATCAGCACCCGAGGTTCGGCAGCCAGCGCACGGGCAATCGCCAATTGCTGCTGCTGCCCACCGGACAAATCACCCCCGCGCCGATGCTTCATTTCTTTGAGCACTGGAAACAACTCATATAGATGTTCCGGCACCCGTCGTGCCTTACTGCCCGAAAACCGCGCCATACCAATCAAGATGTTTTCTTCCACCGTCAGCATGGAAAAAATCTCGCGGCCTTGTGGCACATAGGCTAAACCTTGCCGCACACGGTTTTCTGGACTCAGCTTGCTGAGGTCGTGATCATCCAGACTAATCTGCCCGCTTTTGGCCGGTAACAAGCCCATCAGGCATTTGAGCAAGGTGGTTTTGCCCACGCCGTTACGGCCCAAAATCACCGTGCATTGACCAACCGGCGCATCAATGGTCACATCACGCAAAATATGACTGCCACCGTAATATTGATTTAAGCCTTTAATTTGTAACATCAGCGTCCCCTCAATGCGTTGCATCGCGTATTAGCGGCCTAAGTATTTTTCGATCACGTCTTCGTTGGCTTGCACCTCGGCCAACGTGCCTTCGGCCAGCACTTGCCCTGCCGCCAACACCGTGACTTTGGTACTAATGGTGTCGATAAAGCTCATGTCATGCTCAACCACCACCAAGGTGTGTTCTTTTTTCAGTTCCAGACACAACTCGGCGGTTCGCTCGGTTTCGTAGTCGGTCATACCGGCGACCGGCTCATCTAACAAGATCAAGGTCGGTTTTTGCATCAACAACATGCCGATCTCAAGCCACTGTTTTTGACCGTGCGACAGCAAACCGGCTTGTTTTTGCACCGCGTCTTTAAGGTTAATCCGCTGCAAGGTGTAATCGATGGCATCACGGGTTTCGCCCGATAGTTTGCCAAACAAGCTTTTGCGTACGGTCTTGTCTTTGGGTGCCGCCAGTAGCAGGTTTTCCATCACGCTAAACTGCTCAAACACGGTAGGTTTTTGAAATTTTCGCCCAATCCCTGCCTCGGCAATTTCTTCTGTACTCATCTTGGACAAATCATAGCTTTGACCAAAAAATGCTGTGCCAGCAGTGGGTCGGGTTTTGCCGGTAATCACGTCCATCAGGGTGGTTTTGCCCGCACCGTTTGGTCCAATAATGCAGCGCAACTCGCCCTCGTCGATATACAGCGATAGGTCATTCAGCGCCCGAAAGGCATCAAACCAAACGCTGACATTTTCGAGGTATAACGCCACCCCGTGGGTCATATCTGCGCCTTCAGGCTTGACGCGTGTCGCACCTTGAACGCCATCGCGACCGCCATCATTCATGCTGCTTGGCGCATCACTCACTGCTAGATTAGCGCTCATTTGCTGCCCTCCTCTTGGCCTTCACTGGGCTTGATCGTCTGCTCAGCTACAGGCACTTCTGGCGTTTTTTTGCCAAGTTTCATTTTTTTGAGGGCGCCAATAATGCCATCGGGCAAAAACAGCGTGACCACAATAAACAAGCCACCCAAAATCAGCAGCCAAATTTCTGGAAAGGCCACAGTAAAGTAACTCTTTGCCCCATTGACCACGCCCGCACCAAGCAACGGGCCAATCAACGTGCCCCGACCGCCGGTTGCCACCCACACCGCCATCTCAATCGAACTGGTGGTGCTCATTTCGCTGGGGTTAATAATGCCGACTTGTGGCACATATAACGCACCGGCAATCCCTGCAATCACCGCCGACAAAGTCCACGCCGACAGCTTGTACCACAGGGTGCGATAGCCCAGATATTGCAGGCGGTTTTCGCTATCACGAATCGCGCCCAACACCCGACCAAACGGCATCGACAACAAGCGACGCAAGCCGACATAGCACAGCAGCAAGACCAACGCGGTGATAAAGCACAGCGCGACGCGTGTCGAAGGCGCGGTGACGGATTGGCCCAAAATGCTGGTAAAGCCAGTAAAGCCGTTATTGCCACCAAAGCCGGTTTCGTTGCGAAAGAACAGCAAGGCTGCGGCAAAGGTCATGGCTTGGGTAATGATGGAAAAGTACACGCCTTTAATTTTGGAACGAAAAGCAAAGTAACCAAAGATAAAGGCGATCAGCGCAGGCACAGCCACCACCAAAATCATCGACCACCAAAAATGCTGCGTACCAGCCCAGTACCACGGCATTTCTTTCCAATCCAAAAACACCATAAAGTCTGGCAAGCCTGTGCCACTGGCCTCACGCATCAGATACATGCCAAAGGCATAACCACCGAGCGCAAAGTACAAACCATGACCCAAACTTAAAATACCGGCATAACCCCAGACCAAATCCAAGGCCAACGCCACCAGCGCAAAACACATGATTTTGCCAATCAAAGTGAGCCAATAGGCCGACAAAAACAGCGCCGATGATTCTGGCAACAGATGAAACCACGGCAAAATCAACAACACCGCAAAACACAATCCAATCAAGACAGCACTACGCGGCTTGTCAGCGAGCAATTGATACATGGTCGTTTACTCCACAAACCGGCCTTTGACCGCAAACAAACCTTGCGGGCGTTTTTGGATAAATAGAATGATCAGCACCAGCAGACAAATTTTTGCCAATACCGGCCCCATACCCACTTCCAAGAACTTGCCGCCAATGCCCAAACCAAAGGCTGCCAGCACCGCACCAATCAACTGACCAACACCACCCACCACCACCACCAAGAAGGTGTCGATGATATAGTTTTGGCCCAGATCAGGCCCGACGTTGCCAATCTGCGACAAGGCACAACCGGCCAGACCGGCCAAGCCCGAACCCAGCCCAAAGGCCAACATATCAATGCGTGCCGAGCGCACACCAATGGCGCGTGCCATCTGGCGATTTTGTGTAACGGCACGAATAAACAAACCAAAACGCGTACCCGACAACAGCCATTTGACGCCCAGCAATACCGCAAGGGTGAAGCCAATAATCGCAATCCGGCTATAGGGCAATACCAACGATGGTGACACCACAATGCCGCCACTCATCCACGAGGCATTCGCTACTTCGACGTTTTGCGCGCCAAAGATCATCCGCACCAACTGCATCAAAATCAGACTGACACCAAAGGTCGCCAACAAGGTTTCAAGCTGCCGACCATACAACGGACGAATCACAATCCGCTCAATCACCATGCCAACCATCGCACTGACCAAAAATGCCGCCGGAACAGCCGCGACCAAATACCAGTCAGCCATACCGGCAAAGTGCTGATTAAAAAAGCCCTGCATCACATAGGTGGTATACGCGCCAATCATGATCAACTCGCCATGCGCCATATTAATGACGCCAAGCAAGCCGTAAGTAATCGCCAAACCCAAGGCCGCCAACAACAAAATACTGGCCATACTGATGCCGGAGAACACATGCCCCGCCCATTCACTGGCTTTTAGCCGTGTACTGATCTCGCCTTGCGCAGTCGAGAGTGCCGCTTTTAAAGCAGGAGAAATGGTCGGATCAGCCAGCTTTTGCGTGACCATTGCCAATACGTCAGGGTTGCTACTATCGGCCATCACTTTGGCTGCCGAAAGTTCTCGCGTAGGATCACCAGAATCTAAATCTTGCCGCGCCTTGATACGGGTCAGCAAATCCAACACCTCTGGATCTTTTTCAGCCGCAAGGCGCTCGGCCAGCAGCGTTGGCGCAACGCTTAACGGATCATCGGCCAAGGTTTTGGCCGCAGCCAAACGCACGGTTACATCTGCATCACTGAGTTGCTTTTTGGCTTTGCCCATCGCCATGGCACTGCGTAAGGCATTATTTAAATTGACTTGGTCTAAAGATTGCGGCCAATCACTCAGCACTGCGCCGGTGTTGTAATCGGTCAAATCCTCGTCGTTGACCAATAAATAGGCATGACCTTCAGCGTCGGTATATAACTGATCGGCCTCCATTGCGGCGATCATTTTGTCATACTCGGCAGCGGTACCCGGCCACTCGGCCAAGAGCTGTCCACGGGTATCAAAATCACCTTGAACAAACTGCTCAATTGGGCTTAGGACACTGCTATCAGTTTGAGACTCAGAAGAAGACAACTGATCCACACTGGTCGCCATTGCGGCGGCCATAATCGGATCATAGGGTTCGGCATGAGTGGCAATACTGCTGAGGCACAGTAGCATTGACGCAGTTAGCGTCACCATCCAAGACGTCATGGCACGCTCCTTTTTAGTCAGATTAAGCTCAACATGACCACTGACCGACTGGGTCAACTTTCTCAACAGAAAAATAGACTTCGTCAACAGTCATCACACTATCTCAACAACAATCACAAAAACCTAGTCGTCAAAAAACCAAATTCTTTGACGACTAAATCCTTTTAAAGTGAGTCAAACAGCAGTAAAGGTGCCGGAATCGGCATGCTGAATAAAACCAGAATGGCATGGAGTGCATCTTGCTCAACAGATCGAGATCAAGATGCACCCCACGCCCAAAAAGACTTACTTAGGAACGTATGGGCTCCACGGCTGTGCTGGAATGGTTTTTGGAGTCTTGTAGACCACATCAAACTGACCATCGGCACGAATTTCGCCGATCATCACAGGCTTGTGTAGGTGGTGATTTTTGGCATCCATCATCAAGGTATAGCCTGATGGCGCGGCAAAGGTTTGACCGGCCATGGCTTTACGCACCGCATCCACATTGGTGGTACCGGCTTTTTTCACCGCTTGCGCCCACATGTTCATGCCGACATAGGTGGCTTCCATCGGGTCATTGGTGACCACGCTGGCAGCGTTTGGTACTTTGTTGGCTGCGGCCCATGTTTTGTATTTTTTAATAAACTTCATGTTGGTTGGATTTTTGACCGACATAAAGTAGTTCCATGCCGCCAAATGACCAACCAACGGCTTGGTATCAATCCCACGTAGCTCTTCTTCACCGACTGAGAATGCAACGACTGGCACGTCAGTGGCTTTTAGACCTTGGTTACCCAGTTCTTTGTAGAACGGCACATTAGAGTCGCCATTGACGGTTGAAATCACGGCGGTTTTTTTGCCAGCCGAGAATTTCTTGATGTTGCCAACGATGGTTTGATAATCGCTATGACCAAACGGGGTATACACTTCCATAATGTCTTTGTCTGCAACACCCTTGCTATGCAAGAACGACCGCAAAATCTTATTGGTGGTACGCGGATAGACATAGTCAGTGCCAAGCAGGAAGAAGCGTTTAGCACCACCGCCCTGCTTGCTCATCAGGTATTCCACGGCAGGAATGGCCTGTTGGTTGGGCGCAGCACCGGTATAAAACACGTTTTGCGATAGCTCTTGGCCTTCGTACTGCACCGGATAAAACAGCAACCCGTTTAATTCTTCCACTACTGGCAGTGCCGATTTACGCGAGACCGACGTCCAGCAACCAAAGATCACATCGACTTTGTCTTTGGTCAGCAGTTGACGAGTTTTTTCGGCAAACAATGGCCAGTTGGAGGCCGGATCGACCACGACTGGCTCTAGTTTTTTGCCCAACAAGCCACCATTGGCATTGATTTCCTCAATGGTCATCAATGCTGTGTTTTTTAGGGAGGTTTCCGAAATCGCCATCGTTCCAGACAGCGAGTGGAGGATGCCAACCTTAATGGTATCTGCTGCGTGAACCAAACCTGTGGTCAGCGCAACTGTTGCAGCGACCGATGCAGCCAGAAAATGACGACGATTCAACATACAAAAACTCCTAAAAACTTAAAGTGGGCTTAGAACGACATCGATACCGATGCGACCAATTTATTGTCTTGTTTCACATCGTAACGATCATAACCCCCAACGATCATGTCTAGACCCATGGTCGCGCCGGTGGCTGCCAATGGATGAGTCACACCCAAGATCAAATGACGGAAGCCTGCATCAACCGAATCAGCAGTTTCTGGTGCAAAGTCACCGTCTTTTTTGTACAGATATGCACCGAGTTTACCCGTGAAAGTAAAGTCCATTGGTAGTGCATGGCTATACGAGGCAACAAAGTAAGTATCGCCAGCGTTGCCGTAGGTCACGTCATTGAGCAGGGTTTGCGCGGTTAGGCTGTAGTCACCGTAGCTCAGGCCCAACATGGTTTCGTAACCGGTTGATTCCCAACCTGGGTAGTAGTAATAAATGGTGCCGCCAACTTGATAGCCAATGTCACCAGAGGTGCCTTTGTAGCCGGCGTAAAAATCGCTTTCTAACGATTTACGCTCATCAGAACCATCTGCATCAGGATTGAGGTTAGCGTAGTTGTAGCTCAATGTTGAGAACCAGTAACCGGCGTAAAAACCGCTGGCATGGCTGTAATCAATGCTGCCTTGCAATGCTGGTGTGTCAGATTCTGGTGCATTGGTGATACCGCGCAGGTTGTAGCTCGACAGCACACCAACATAACCAGTAAAGGTATGCTCTGGTGTTTCAGTGACTGCGGTTTCCAGATGACCGCGAACATTTTCCACATCACCTGCTTCGGCGGCATGCGCCAAACCACATGCCAACATGCTCAACATCAAACCTTTGATAACTGCTTTCATATGCGTGATCCCCAAGAACGTTCGCATTGTAAAAATTGGTGTTGACTCTGTAGTCGGAGCACTACAATTCAAATGCTGTGCCAACTCCCAAATTAAAAATATTAATACATTGTTTTTTATAATTAAATTTTTTATTTTTTATCACAAAAACGCATGTAGCCTTAAGTTCCACTTTGATTGTTTGACTTAACATTCAGTTGCAAATTCACAACGCACCAATATTACGCACCTTCAAAAAGGTATTATTTTGTGCGCGATTTTTATGCCATTGTGCGGTCTAGGGTTAAGCTCAAACCGCTTTAAAGCAGACTGAGTAGTCCATACCAGTACCAAAGGCCATATGACGCCCATTCCATCAGCAACAAACAGGCAAAAAAAAGCCCTCCATGAGGAAGGCTCTTTATTGCACCAAAATGGTGCGAATCATGCGATTAAGTCAGCGCAGCCACGACCGCTTCACCCATGGCTTTGGTGCCAACTTGGGTCATGCCGTCGGACATAATGTCACCTGTACGCAGACCTTGATCGAGTACACGGCCTACTGCCGCCTCAATCGCTTTGGCAGCGTCTTCTTGGCGGAAGGTATAACGCAGCATCATCGCCACCGACAAAATCGTCGCCAAAGGATTAGCCAAATCTTGGCCAGCAATATCCGGCGCACTGCCATGGCATGGCTCATACATGCCTTTACCGTTTTCGTCCAAACTGGCCGATGGCAACATGCCAATCGAACCAGTCAGCATGGCCGCTTCATCAGACAAGATATCGCCAAACAAATTGCCAGTCACCAATACATCAAACTGCTTAGGCGCTTTAACCAATTGCATGGCAGCATTATCGACATACATGTGTGACAACTGAATATCGCTATAGTCGGCCTTGTGCATGTCGGTCACGGTTTGCTTCCACAATTCGGTCACTTCGAGCACGTTGGCTTTATCGACCGAACAAACCTTACCACCACGCAGACGTGCCATATCAAAGGCGACTTTGGCAATCCGTTTGATCTCGCTTTCGCTATACACGTCGGTGTTATAGCCCTGCTTCTCACCGTTGTCTAAGGTACGAATGCCGCGTGGCTGACCAAAATAAATCCCACCGGTCAATTCACGCACAATCAAAATATCCAAACCCGCCACAATCTCAGGCTTTAGGCTTGAGGCATCGGCCAGTTGCGGATACAAGATCGCTGGACGCAAATTGGCAAACAAATTCAACTCGCTGCGAATCTTAAGCAAGCCACGCTCAGGCCGAATCGACCGCTCAATGTTATCCCACTTATAGCCACCGACTGCCCCGAGCAACACCGCATCGGCAGCACGAGCAGCGGCCAAGGTTTCGTCAGCCAACGGCACGCCATGCGCATCAATCGAGCAACCACCAAGCAAGCCATGGCTCCAGCTTAGATCCAAGTTAAACCGTTGATTGACCACATCGAGCACTTGCTCAGCCGCCGCCATAATTTCTGGACCAATGCCATCACCGGCCAAAATCAAAATCTTTTTCGACATCACATCACTTCCAAAGAAAACCGCCCAACGGCGGAAAAGCAGGTTATTTTTTCAAAATACTGGTTTCGACAAACTCGCCTAGACCGGTCGCAGGATCAAACGGACGGCAGAACAATCGCACCTGTTGCTGGTCTTCTAGCACCTCAATACACAAAGGATCGGGCGTTGCTATGGCCAACACACTGGCAACCTTTGCCTGCCGCTGACGAAACAAATGCAAGCGATAATCTTTGCCCGCCTTAAAATCGTGGATCAGGGCAAAATGCTCGGCACGCGCTTTGGTCACGGGATAAAAATGCGCTCTGACCTGATGCGTCCCTGCAACCACTTGCAAATAATAGCCATCAGACAATCCATCTGGTGATTCTGGCCGTAACAGACGGGCACGCATGGCCGCTGGTTGACGTTGGCCATCCTCCATCAGTAACGACACATCGTCTATGCGTTCAAATGCACAGCCCAAGCCACCAGAACAATGAATCGTTGCTGCGTTGGGATCGGTCCACGATGCCTGTGCTGTAGGCTGACCACTCATCGAACGCCATAGCTCGCGCGGTGACGAGGTCGACTGGCACCCTGCCAAACCGGTAATCAACATTGCACTCATCACTAATTGCAACAATCGCATGAGTCATCCTCCTTGAGCAATTGTCGTGCAGTATACGTCATGCAATCGACTGCAAATGTTTCACATTGCAGCCGAAATTGACCAGCGATGATACCGTGCGACCAACCCAAATGTTATCCACGCAACGCGTTAAACACCCAAGGGCGTGACTGGCTGGTCTGCGACTCGTAAGCCCGAATCGCTTCGCTCTCTTGCAAGGTCAACCCGATATCATCCAAACCATTTAACAAGCAATGCTTACGGAATTCATCCATCTCAAAGCCATGGGTTTGGCCATTGGGACGAATCACCTGTTGCGAGACCAGATCAACCGTCAGTTGATAACCGTCAATACTGGCAGACTCTTTAAACAGCTCGTCAATCACAGCTTCTGGCAAAATCACCGGCAACATGCCGTTTTTAAAGCAGTTGTTAAAGAAAATATCCGCATAGCTCGACGCAATCACGGTACGAAAGCCATATTCCTCTAAGGCCCACGGTGCATGTTCACGGCTAGAGCCACAACCAAAGTTTTCACGGGTCAGCAAAATCGTGCTGCCCTGATACTGGGGTTGGTTCAAAATAAAATCTGGGTTTAACGGACGTTTGCTGTTGTCCTGACCGGGGTAGCCTTCGTCCAAATAACGCCATTCATCAAACAAGTTGGCACCAAAGCCCGAGCGCTTAATCGACTTCAAAAACTGCTTTGGAATAATCTGATCGGTGTCCACATTGGCACGATCCAATGGGGTAACAAGGCCCGATTCGCGGGTATACGGTTTCATCTGCATCATCCTCTAATAAGCTTGATAGGCCGCCACATCAAAAATGACGGACATCAACAAAGTGACCGGCCAATGCCGCAGCCGCAGCCATGGCTGGACTGACCAAATGAGTACGCCCACCATTGCCCTGACGACCCTCAAAGTTACGATTACTGGTCGAGGCACAATGCTCACCGGCTTGCAGTTTGTCGGCATTCATGGCCAAACACATCGAGCAACCGGGTTCACGCCACTGAAAGCCTGCCTCAGTAAACACTTTGTCCAACCCTTCTTGCTCGGCCTGCGCTTTGACCAAGCCAGAACCAGGTACAACCATTGCTTGCTTGATGCTGCTGGCCACTTTGCGGCCTTTAATCACGGCAGCGGCATCGCGCAAATCTTCAATACGCGAGTTGGTGCATGAGCCAATAAATACCCGATCCAACTGAATATCAGCCAACGCTTGGCCAGCATTTAAACCCATGTACTGATACGCACGGGTCCATGCTTCACGTTGTACCTCATCTTTGGCATCAGTCAATGTTGGGACTGCTGCGGTGACTGGCACAACCATTTCTGGCGAGGTTCCCCACGAGACTTGTGGCTCAATCTCACCACCACTCATCTCGACAACCGTATCAAATACCGCGTCGGCATCACTATGCAAAGTGCTCCAGTAAGCCTGTGCTTGATCCCACTGCTCACCCGTCGGCGAGAACGGACGACCTTTGACGTAATCGACTGTTTTGTCATCCACGGCAACCATACCGACTCGTGCGCCAGCTTCAATCGCCATGTTGCAGACAGTCATGCGGCCTTCCATCGACATATCACGGAACACCTGACCACCAAACTCAATCGCATGGCCATTACCGCCCGCCGTGCCAATCTTGCCAATCACCGCCAACACCACATCTTTGGCCGTGACGCCCGCACCCAATACACCGTCAATCTTGACCAGCATGTTTTTCATTTTCTTTTGCACAAGGCACTGGGTAGCCAACACATGCTCAACTTCTGAGGTACCAATGCCATGCGCCAAGCAACCCATTGCACCATGCGTTGCGGTATGCGAATCGCCACACACCACAGTCATACCGGGCAAGACCAAGCCTTGCTCCGGCCCCACCACATGCACCACCCCTTGACGCACGTCATTAATATCAAACTGCATGACATTAAAAGTTTTACAGTTGTCATCTAAGGTCTGCACTTGGATGCGTGAGGTATCATCCTCAATGCCTGCAATACCTTGCGCTCGTTCTGCTTTGCTGGTTGGCACGTTATGATCGGGTGTCGCGACGTTGGCATCTAAGCGCCATGGTGTACGCCCTGCCAGCTGCAAGCCTTCAAAGGCTTGTGGGCTGGTCACTTCGTGTAACAAATGACGGTCGATATAGATCAATGACGACCCATCACTACGTTGCTTGACCAAATGGTCATCCCAAAGTTTGTCGTATAAAGTCTTCGCGCTCATGACACATTACCTAGCTTAGCTGCGTGGAATACCGCAATTGTAGGTGGTTTATTTAGATAAATCTAATTTATGATTTTTATGAATTGCAAAACTTTTTGGAATGATTAAGCTAGTAGCATGCTATTTATCGTGATGCATCCGCATGAATACCGCCGCGCTACAAGCCTTTGTTATGGTCATGGATACCGGTTCGGTCTCTCGCGCAGCCGAACGCCTACACCTGACCCAACCAGCCATTAGCAAGCGTATTCGCACCCTAGAAGACGAGTTTGGTGTGCGCTTGTTTGATGCCGTTGGGCGTGGCATTCAGCCCACTGAGGCAGCACAAACGCTCCTGCCACGCGCCAAGCGTTGGCTGCTAGATTACAACGATATTCGCTATAGCTTAAGCCATGCCAAAGATCATATTGCAGGCCAGTTGACCATTGGCACCAGCCATCATATTGGCTTGCATCATCTGCCGGATAGCCTGAAGCGATTTGTGCAGCAACACCCAGAAGTGGCCCTTGATGTGCATTTTGTCGACTCCGAACAAGCCCATCAGCAAGTGCTCTCTGGCGAGCTAGAACTGGCCTTTTTGACCTTGCCGCCGCATCTGGATGACCGCCTGTCTTATGTCGATCTGTGGCCAGATCCCTTATTATTTGTGGCTGCGCCGTTTCATCCCTTGGTGCAGCATCAAGACCCACTCTATTTACGCGACTTACTGCCATATCCGGCGTTACTGCCCGACGCACATACCTATACCAGCCAGATCACCCTGGCTGCATTCGCTCGCCAATCGTTACGCCCCAAAGCCAATATGAGCACCAATCCGCTTGAATCGGTACGTATGTTAGCCACCATTGGCCTCGGCTGGTCGGTGTTACCGCAAACTCTGGTCAATGACGAACTGTGTGTTTTACCGGTGCAAGATGCCGGTGATTTAAGCCGAACCTTGGGCATGGTCTGGCATCCAGAACGCACACGCTCACGTGCCGCTTGCGCGTTGTCGGCGCAAGTATTGGCCGAAATTCCAACAACTCAGCGCAAATAATGCATCTAAACCGTCCTGTTTGTGAATTTATTCTTACATTATTACCTTTTTGTTAATTTACATTTCATACCACAACTGTCGGACAAAAATGAACCAACTCTCATAATTTTCTTTTTACTCTACAAACACACCACAACACCAGCGCAACCACACCGGCCCTTTTGTGTATCCCACAACCGCTGTGACCTGCTGGCAATGCTTTTTCTCTCTCGCACGATCTGTCTGGAGTCGCCATCATGGCCAACACTCAATCTTCTTCAAAGCCATTAATCAGCAAAGCAGCCAGTAACGCTCAACCCTCAGCCAAGCAAATGAAGCTCGCCTTTAACCTGCTACTTGGTTTGATTATCCTCATGGCCGCCTTAATCTTTATGGTGATCTTGATGAACCTACCAGGCACATTCTAAGCCTCGTACCACAGCAAAATGAACACGCGGCCTTAGCTTTATACTAAGGCAAAAAACTAGTCGGTGGATCCGCGTAAAGACCTTAATCGCCGCCACATCCACCGCCGCATCCGCTATCCCCACCACAGCCATGACTATCGCTACTGTCATGATCTGACGAATGGCTACTGCCACTATCGCTACTTTGGGTAGCCACCCATTGGCGATAGCGTTGTGACCATTCCAGCGCATCATGTTGCTGCATTTGTGGCCACAGCAGCATGGCATCAAGCATGAATAAACGTGGCAAAACCGTGGTGCTTTGGGGCGTTAATCCTTGTAACTGACAGCTTGACTGCCACGTCCGCATCATTGCAGCATCCCCTTGAGGGATTGCCGCATGAGGCCGATGATGCAACATGCGACCAAACGCACGCTGACAAAACTCAGCATACGTACGCGTATCCAATATCAGCGCATGCCATAACGCATCTACCGCATGCGACGGCATCGCCATCACCTGTCGCGAATTTGAGCGTGTCTGTATCTGAAAAAAATCCCGCAGTCCACGCTCCACCCAACGGCGTTGCTTGGCACTCAGCGCCAACGAACGCGCTTGGGTCTCGACCCGCTGCCATAGATCATGTGGCCAGACATAAGACTCAATAAACGCCACTCGCTGACGCATACGCTGTTGTTGCCACGCCATCCCGACCGCCACAAACAATGCGGTCAGCAGTAAAGCCACAGCAAAATGCACCCCGCTATACACCAACCCAGCAGCCAGCACAAAGGCCAAAAACAACAACCCTATTGAGGGACGAGCACGTACCTGTTGGGTGACTGACAGATCCATACCCCACCCCCTTATTGTAGTCTTGAGATTGATCCGCGCAGGACTAAGACTCGGTCGGGATTGACCAATCCTCAACAGGCCACTGATGCGCCAACGCATGCGCATGCAAGCGGTCATCTGGATTGACCGCGACAGGATGATCAACCCAATTAAGTAACGGCAAATCGTTAAACGAATCCGAATAACCCCACGACTCGCTCACCGCCGGACGTGTGGCCAGCCATGCCTGCAAATGATGCAGTTTGCCCGCAGCAAAACACGGCTCACCCGCCAAACGACCGCTATAACGGCCATCCACCACTTCGGGCACACTGGCAATCAAATCCTGCACACCAAAGGCTGCCGCAATTGGCCCCGTTACAAAGGCATTGGTCGCGGTAATGATCACCAGCGTATGGCCTGCCGCCTGATGCCGCGCAATCGCAGCCCGACCTGCTGGACGCAGCATTGGTGCAATCACCTGCTGCATAAACGTTGTATGCAGCGTGGCTAATTCGTCCATGCTGTGCTGGCTTAAAAACTCAAATACAAACTCGTTATACGCCACCGCATCCAAAGTGCCAGCCTTATAGTCTTCATAAAACCGATCATTACGTGCACGATGCGCCGCCTCATCCACCAAGCCTTCTGCAATCAAAAACTCACCCCATGCATGGTCAGAGTCGATATTGAGCAAGGTATGATCCAAATCAAACAAGGCCAACTGCATAACGCTACACTCCAGATCACAGCAAGGATAATTGCCGGTCATCCCATCGGATGAACCACACAACAAGGATCGTTTTTGCACCAACCGGTGACAGCGCCATCAGTCCATACACGGACCCACGCGCTAAAACCATCACAGTGGCTGGCAAAAACACAAAAAAACGTAAATCTTCCATCGATCAAGCACGGAAATTCGTTACCATCATATCAAACTTATTTGTCTTTCTTGTGATTGGCGACCATGGTGTCCTGTACAGGATATCCGCCCGTCATCTAGAAGCATGACCGCTTTTTTAGGTAGGCCAGATGATCGATTCGGAAGGTTTCCGGCCCAATGTCGGTATCATTTTGGCAAACGCCCAAGGACAGGTTCTTTGGGCCAAGCGGATCGGCCATGATGCATGGCAATTTCCGCAAGGTGGCATCCAATTTGGTGAATCTCCAGAGCAAGCACTGTATCGCGAGCTTCAGGAGGAGATTGGGCTTAAGCCTGAGCATGTACGTATTCTTGCTCAGACACGAGGTTGGCTACGCTATCGCCTGCCTCATCGTTATATTCGACAAGATAGCTCGCCGGTGTGCATTGGCCAAAAACAAAAATGGTTTTTGCTGCAATTGACTGCACCGACGCACGAGATCCGGTTGGATGCCAGCCATCCTGCCGAGTTTGACCATTGGATGTGGGTCAGCTATTGGTATCCGTTGGGACAAGTGGTTGCCTTTAAGCGAGACGTTTATCGCAAGGCAATGCTCGAACTGTGCCATCGACTGCCCTATAACAGTCCGCGTTTTAAATAGCAGTCAACGATTTAAGCCGTTGGCTCGTAGCAATGTGGCTTAAGCCATTGCAAGATCTACGTCCATAGCAATGGGCGTGGCGCACGCTGTATTGAGATCAATCATGCGTTGATGTTTACACCAGAAATAAGGAAATTAGAATGTCCGGTTCGGCCATGCAACTTGAAACGCTTAGGCGCATCGTCCAAGAGGTTGATGCGGCTCCTTCGTTGCATGACGCACTCGAGACGATGGTCAATCTCGTGGCCGATGCCATGCAAGCAGAAGTCTGCTCTGTCTATTTGCTGGATGAACAAAATCAACGCTATGTGCTGATGGCCTCCAAAGGCCTTAACTCCGACTCGGTTGGCGAAGTCTTTTTGAACAAAGGCGAAGGCTTGGTAGGTTTGGTCGGTCAGCGTGAAGAAATTATCAGCCTAGATGATGCCTCGCTACACCCTCGCTTTCACTATCTACCCGAAACCGGCGAAGAACGCTACAACGCTTTTTTGTGTATTCCGATCAGGTATCGGCGCAAGGTGATGGGTGTAATGGTGGTGCAGCATCACGAGCGTCGGGCATTTTCTGAGGCGTCCGAATCCTTCTTGGTCACCTTATGTGCGCAGCTATCGGGTGCGATTGCCCATGCGCACGCTGTTGGCCAAGTCGATGTATTTCGCAAACCCTCCAATACACCAACCTCCAAAATTTTTCAGGGCGTGGCTGGTGCTGGTGGCATCGCAATTGGTCGTGCCGTGGTGTTTTATCCGCCTGCCGACATTGACCTCGTGCCAGATCGCCAAGCCGAGAACATCACCGAAGAGTTGGCCTTGCTGAGCACTGCGGTTCAGGCCGTACGCGCCGACATCAAAGAACTTGATGCCAAAATGCAAAATGCGCTGATGGCCGAAGAACGCGCCTTGTTTAGCGTTTATTTGCGTATGCTCGATGACAACGCACTACCCAGCGAAATTGCCGCACGCATCAAAGCTGGTAGTTGGGCGCAAGGGGCTGTGCGTACCGTGATCGAAACCCATGCCGCGCATTTTGCCCAAATGGAAGACGAATACCTGCGCGAGCGGGTGTCGGACCTGCGCGACTTGGGTCGTCGGATTTTGGCAAGACTGCAAGCAGCAGATGTCAATCATCGCGAGATTGCCGAAGATAGCATCTTGATTGGCGAAGAAATCACCACCGCCACCTTGGTCGAACTGCCCCTCCAAAACATTGCCGCGATTGTGACCACCGAAGGTGCAGCCAACTCACACATGGTGATTGTGGCGCGGGCATTAGGCATTCCGACTGTGGTGGGCGTGACCGAGCTACCGATTACCCAACTTGACGACGCCGAGATGATTGTTGACGCGCATCAAGGACGGATTTTTGTCCATCCCGTCCGTCGCTTGCGTCAGCGCTATCGCGAAGTACAACGCGAAGAAGAACAAGCGGCCAAAGATCTCAAAGCCTACGAAAACCGCGAAACCATCACCACCGATGGCGTGCCACTAACCCTGTACGTCAACACCGGTTTGATGATTGACGTGATTCGCGGCACCCAACGTGGTGCGCAAGGCGTTGGTCTATATCGTAGCGAAATCCCATTTATGCTGCGCGAGCGCTTCCCTGGCGAAGAAGAACAACGGCTGATCTATCGTCAGCAGTTATCACACTTTGCCAACAAGCCCGTGATCATGCGCACGCTCGACATTGGCGCAGATAAAGACTTGCCGTATTTTTCGATCCAAGAAGAAAACTCCGCCCTCGGTTGGCGTGGCATTCGTTTTACCTTAGATCATCCGGAGATTTTTTCGGCCCAGATTCGCGCCATGCTCAAAGCCAGTATTGGCCTGAATAACCTGCATATCCTGCTACCGATGATCACCAATCTTGGCGAGGTCGAGGAGTCGTTGTATTTACTCGAACGTGCCTTGGCCGAAGTGCAAGAAGAAGAACAGGTCAAAATTATGCGGCCACGCGTGGGTGTGATGATCGAAGTGCCTAGCATGCTGTTTCAGCTGGAAGACATGGCCTCAATGGTTGATTTCTTCTCGGTGGGTTCTAACGATTTAACCCAGTACCTACTGGCTGTCGATCGCAATAATCCGCGTGTAGCCAGCTTATATAATCACTACCATCCGGCGGTGATTCGCGCATTGCATCAGATTGTCACCGAGTGCAAACGGCTTGATCGTCCGGTCAGTATCTGTGGCGAAATGGCGGGTGATCCGGCCACAGCAGTTTTGCTCTCGGCAATGGGGTTTTCTGCCTTGTCGATGAGTGCGGCCAACTTACTCAAGATTCGTAAGACCTTGTGCCATATCTCAATGAGCGAAGCCAAAAACTTATTGGATGAAGTGTTGGTCATGGACAGCCCTGCGGTCATCCGCAGTTGGGTCGAACACTATATGATCAAAAAAGGTCTCGCCGATGTGGTGCGTCCAAGCCAGCACAATATTGGCAACATGAATTAGGGCCGCGTTCAACCTCTGCTGCTGATTGATCTGTCGTGCCCAGCGGTATGCAGACTTTTTTTGATCATCAATGGAGGCGGCATGTCACGACTCGACACATTGCTCAACCAACCCTTAGACCAATTGCAAGGCACGGCTGCACGCATGGCCAGCCTGTTACCAGAAGCCGTGCATCATCAACTCACGCGCTTGCTCGGCCATCAACACCACCACCCCGAACTTGATCCAGCACTTGCCACCATTTTGGCCGTACGAGATTTTCGCGGTGGCAAAGGCAAAATTGCCGATGATCCAGTGGCTAGTCGGGCCAAATTTCGCCGCGAGATGGCCAGCATTCGTGGCCGTGTCACCCCAGTTGGGCAGGTGCAAGACATCAGTATGGATGGCATTGCCCATCCGATCCCTGCGCGCCATTACGCCCCCATCGAATCGATTACATCTGATCAGCCCTTCCCTTTACTGATCTTTTTTCATGGCGGTGGCTTTGTGGTGGGCGATCTAAACACCCATGATGAACCCTGCCGCATGCTGTGTAGGCATGGGCATTTTCATGTATTGAGTATTGATTACCGTCTTGCCCCAGAGCATCCGTTTCCGGCAGCCTTTGATGATGGCGTGGCTGCCATACAATGGGTACATCAACATGCCAACGATTGGAACATTGATCTCAACGCGATTGCCATCGGTGGTGATAGTGCGGGGGGCAACTTAAGTGCCACGCTAACCAATGCCTTAGCACAAACCGAATATGCCCCTGCGGCTCAACTGCTGATTTATCCAGCCATTGAGTTTTATATGCCGACCGAATCAAAAACCACCTATAGCGATGGGTTGTTTTTGAGTCACGCAGATGTACGTGATGCCTACCTGCGCTATAACCCAGACGAAATCTATCCACCAGATGACCCGCGCCTGTGTCCGATGTATCCACCCGACCCCACCCAAGGCCACCGCAACCTGCCCCCCACGCTGATCATCACCGCAGCACTCGACGTGCTACGCGATGAAGGCGAAGTGTATGGTCGTACCCTACGCCAAGCGGGCAATACCTGCATGATGCGGCGTGTCGCAGGGCAAGGGCATGGCTTTATTAATATCACCAGCATCAATCGAGGGGCCTACCAAGCCACCTTACAGATGGCGGCAGACTTTCGATTATTACTGGCTGGAGAGGTCTTTTAGGCCAATCAACTGCTGCAACACACGGCCAAGGTCAGCGACCGAATCGACCATCGCCAGCGGCTGATGCTGCTGCAAGGTCTGCGCATCGTGTACGCCATAAGTCACGCCAATACTTGGCATGCCAATCCGCGCAGCCATCTCCAGATCGTACGTCGTATCCCCGACCATGATGCACTGTGCCGCAGATAAACCCGTGACCTGCAAAATCTCACTCAGCATCTGTGGATCAGGCTTAGAGCAGGTCTCGCCAGCACAACGCGTGACCTCAAAGTAGGCATGGGTCTGTGACTGATCTAATACCCGATTTAAGCCGATTCGACTTTTTCCCGTCGCCACCGCCAAACGTACACCGGCTGCCTGCAATTGATCCAGCATCGGTTCAATACCCACAAACAACCGTGTGCCACTCAGACTATTGGCGACATAGTGAGTCGAATAATCGGCCTGAATCGGGTCTCTAAGATGCGGATGATCGGGAAATAACACTGCCATCGCTTCAGGCAAACCCAAACCAATAATATTGGCGGCGGCTGTCTCGGTTAGGCTTAAACCATGCTGACCTGCGGCCCACAGCAAACTGGCCACAATTTGCCCCACCGAATCCATCAACGTGCCGTCCCAGTCAAAGATCACCAACTCAGGCCGCACGTTCTGCGTCAAATCCACCATTAATCAAGGTCCATATCAGGATGAATGACTGCCGCATCCGCTTTGGGCATTGCACGTTCGCGCTGCTGTGCTGGGGTTTCTTTGAGGCGGGAGACTTGCTTGGCCAGTGCTTCGGGTGACTGTCCACGCAGTTGTGCCAACAGTGCATTCATGTCCTCTGGCATCGGCGCTTCAAACACCTGTTCATAACCGGGTACTTGCAAACGCGTGGCATGCAAGGACAAACGACGCGCATTCGGCCCCTCATAAGCGCGCTCATGGCCATATTTATCATCACCCACCAAAGGATGCCCAATCGCTTGCGCATGCACACGAATTTGATGGGTACGTCCGGTCAACGGACTCGCTTCAACCAACGTGGCAGGCCCTAAACGCTCTAACACCTTGATTTCGGTCTGACTTGCTTTGCCTTCGTTCGATACCCGAACTCGACGCTCACCACTTGGCAGTTCATGGCGCAATAACGGCATATCCACAGTTTGTTTGTCGAGCAAGATATTGCCTTTGACAATCGCGGTATAGGTCTTACGAATTCGACCATCACGCAAATCATCCTGCAAACGCTTTAAGGTACTGCGTTTTTTAGAAATCATCAGCAAGCCAGAGGTATCACGATCAATCCGGTGAACCAATTCTAGGTAGGACTTGCCCAGTGCTTGACGCAAGGCTTCAATCACACCAAACGGAATCCCACTGCCGCCATGCACCGCCAAGCCTGCTGGCTTGTTCAGCACAATCAATCCTTCGTCTTCAAACACAATGCGAGCCGCCAAACCAGAGGCCAATTCTGCGCCAATCACTGGGGCGCTCTTGTCGTTGTGCATGTGACGACGAATCGGTGCGACCCGAATTTGATCGCCGACTTGCAGTCGAGTATCGGCACGGACGCGGCCTTTATTTACGCGTACTTCGCCTTCACGAATCAGGCGATAAATCCGCGTTTTTGGCACACCTTTTAAGCGATTGATCAAAAAATTGTCCAAACGCTGGCCATCTTGGTACTCAGTCACCGAAAACCATGTGACTTGTTGCCATGCGTTTTCGTCGGTCGCCTCGTCATCCGTGGCGGTCATGGGAGCCATGCGGCTGGGGGCTTCGTGCTCGTCACTTAAGGTTTGTTGTAACAGTCGTTCGCGTGGGTCAACCTTGCGCTGACCACTGTCTACCTGCGTATCTACAGCGCTGCGACGACGTTGATGTGTCGGTGGACGACCACCTGCACGCGCAGGGCCACGCGCCAATGGGCCACGGCGCTCGGTGACAGCTTCATCGGGGGTTGACTCGACGGCAGGAGGACTGACCCGCTGACGGGACTGATCACGATCTGGGCGGTTGTTTTGCTCAGGACGGCTGTTTTGCTCAGGACTGCGGCTTCGATCACCACGGTCACGGCGACCCGTAGGTGCGGCAGAGGTGTCATCTTTGTTGCGAGAAAAACCACCTGCTGAACGACGATTGGTCGAATCCTGATCGTCGCGTGTACGACGTTGATCTGGTGCGGTGCGTGTGTTACGGGATTTCGTCATGAGAACCCTATGCTTTTTGAAAAAAGGTTTGCTATAGTCGGCGCACGGTTGCACCGACTTGATCGGTCAGCCTGACGAATACGCCCCTGCCGAGGCCTGATTATATCGGCAAAAACCCGCTTGGGCCGAATGACTTGTGATTGCTTTGCAGCAAGCCTCGACTAAGCGGTCCCCCAGTTGGGCGATTTGAGCACAACTGAAAACGAAACAGATGCACACAAGACATGTTCGCCGCCTTTATCCTGTAGGTCAGGGCCACTTGCCAAACAGTCTTTGTTCTCCAGTCTCGGGTTTGGAATTGATACGCAGATGCAACGCGATCCGTTGCCTGCCTCCCCACCACGAATGCCACGTGGATGATGGATCCAACCACCTTGAGCCTGTCGATACTTGAACAAAGCCTCACGGTAAGCCGCCCAAAATAAGCGGTTCCCTACAGGAAGGCTTACGATATCACTGGCAGATCTAAAATCAGCCCAGAATGATCGAAAAGGCCAACCGGCCATCGACAACGCTAGGCATGTGCCTATCGATTGCTAGCGGTTTGCCTAGGCCTGCCCAAAACCGGCCAACCGTCTGTGTGTGTCACACCAAGGTGTCACACCCATGAAACGTATGCTGATCAATGCGACACACGCTGAAGAAGTCCGTGTCGCGCTTATCAACGGTAATCGTCTGTACGACTTTGACCTCGAAAACCGTACCCGCGAGCAAAAAAAATCCAACATCTACAAAGGCCGCGTCACCCGCGTTGAGCCGTCTTTAGAAGCCGTGTTTGTCGAGTATGGCGCTAACCGCCAAGGCTTTTTGTCGATGCGTGAAATTGCCAACAGCTACTTCCGCGCCGATCCTCGCAGCACCAACAATATCCGCGAACTGATCACCGAAGGCACCGAGCTACTGGTTCAGGTCGAAAAAGAAGAGCGCGGCAACAAAGGCGCTGCCCTATCGACCTTTATCTCGTTGGCAGGCCGCTACTTGGTCTTGATGCCAAATAACCCCAAAGGCGGTGGCATCAGCCGTCAAATCGCGGGCAGTGTCCGTGAAGAAATGAAAGAAATTCTCGGTCAACTCGACGTACCACGCGCCATGAGCGTGATTGTGCGTACCGCTGGCATTGGTCGCACCCAAGAAGAACTACAACTGGATTTGACCCATTTGCTGGGTCTGTGGCAACAAATTCAAACCCGTGCTGGCTCTGGCCCATCGCCACTGTTGGTGCATCAAGAAGCCGGTGTGGTCACTCGTGCCGTGCGCGACTATCTGCGTGATGACATTGCCGAAGTCCTGATCGACAACGAACAAGCCTATAACGAAGCCGCCAGCTTTGTGCAGCAAGTCATGCCGCATCAGATCGACAAAATTCGTAAGTACATGGCCGACGAGCCACTGTTCCCGCGTTTTGGCATCGAAAGCCAAATCGAAACTGCCTATCAGCGTGAAGTCAAATTGCCATCAGGCGGCTCTATCGTTATCGATCAGACCGAAGCCTTGGTGTCGATTGACATTAACTCGGCCAAGGCCACCCGTGGCTCCGATGTCGAAGACACCGCACTCAACACCAACTCGGAAGCCGCCGAAGAAATCGCGCGCCAGTTGCGTCTGCGTGATATGGGCGGTTTGATCGTGATCGACTTTATCGACATGGGCAAAGAGCGCAATCAACGCGCCGTCGAACAAAAACTGCGTGATGCCACCCAAAGTGACCGCGCACGCATCCAGTTTGGTCAGCTGTCTCGTTTTGGCCTGATGGAAATGAGCCGTCAACGCCTGCGTCCATCGCTAGAAGAATCAACCGGCTATGTCTGCCCACGTTGCCACGGCACCGGCATGATCCGTGACCTACGTTCATTGTCCTTGTCGATCATGCGCAGTATCGAAGAAATCGCCCTGCGCGAGCGTCAAGGCGAAGTGCAAGTCCAAGTACCAGTCGAAATCGCCGCGTTCTTACTCAACGAAAAACGCCAAGCGATTGTATACCTCGAACAAACCAGCCGCGTTCGGATTACCGTCCTGCCGCATCCTCACCTTGAAACGCCACATTTCCATGTGCAATTCAACCGTGATGGCTATGCGCCAGCCAGCTACGAGCGTCTGGGCACTGTGCGTGAAGAACAGCAACAACTGGGCTACGAAACCACGTGGGAACAGCCCGTTCAACAACTGGCCGAAGAAACCACCGCAGCGCCAGCCGCACGTCCACAACGGGGTCGTCGCAACAATCCCAATAACACCAACAACGGCAACTCAGCACCTGCGACGAAAGCCGATAGTGCACCTATCGACAACAAAGCCGCTGCACCTGCACCACAACCAGCAGCGGTACCCGTTGCCACCACTAGCGCAGCAGCGTGGTTAGAAAACCTGTTTGTGACTCGCCAAGCGCGTACCACCGACAGCATCAGCGCCAACGATGCCGCCGCAAGCATTGAGCAATTGGTCAATGCCGGTGCCGTGAGCCGTGGTCAATTCGGTGAGGTGACACATGCGGCTGCACCTACCGCACAACCGGCAGCCACTGTTGACAGCAGCAATGCATCAAATGCCTACAGCAACGACGACAACACCCGTCCAGCCCGTACGCAAGACAGCAACGCCGCTCCGCGCAACCGTGGCAATCGCAACCGTCGTAACCGTGACCAAGAGCGCGATGCCGAGACAAGTTCAGCGACTCATGCCAGCGACACCAACAACACCAATAACGTTGCCCCTACTCAAGCCGCGCCAGCGGTAGAGCAAGCGCCTGAGCCAACCTTGCGTGATCGTGATGATACGCCGCGCAATCGCAACCGTCGCAATCAAAACAACAACCAAAACGGTAGCGCAAGCAACGGCCAAAATACGGCCAGCAACAGCAACAACGAGCGCAATGCAGACCGTCAGCGTGATGAAACCCCATCAAGCCGTCAGTTTGAAATGAAAGAACGCGATAGCAGCCGTGACGACAGCAAAAATGGCAATACAGCCAATAATGCCAACACCACAGCAGCGATTCCACGTCGCGAGCGTGGGAGCAGCCCGCGTCCAAGCCGTGGCCCACGTCAGCGTGATGCCAGCGTATTGGACGAACAAAGCGACGTCAGCATGCAAGTGATTGCACCACAAGCTGATGCACCTGTTGACACCGTACGCACCATCCAAATCGACAGCCCTGTCGATCAAAATGGCAATCAAAGCAGCAATCAAGACCTCGACCAAGCTGCTGGCAGCACACCAGTGCAAACCACAGCACCTACCGCCACAACCGATGTCAACGTCGAAGCGAGCCCAGCGCTCACTCAGCCAGAAGCAACAGTGGCTAGCTCTACCGAAGACAGCAGCAGCACACCAGCCGTTCGTGCAGCCAATGACCCGCGTGAGCGCCGTCGTCTTCGGGCGCTTGGCTTGGATGATATCGCAACCACGACCACATCCGACCCAGCCCTGACTGCACATGCAGACCAAGTCGCCGAGAGCAGCGAACAACGCCTGCACATCAGTACGCCAGCGCCACTACAAGGCAGTGTGGGTGATTTTATCCGCGCCACCTTGCCAGAAGAAGGCGAGCAATTGTTGTCGACAGGCCGTGTGATCGAAGCGTTCTTAAAAGCGCTGGACACTCGTCTGGTGCAAGTGCAAGCAGCCGCTCAAGCACCTGCCCAGACCAGTGTTGAGAACACAGTGGCTGACACAACATCAGTCGACGTCAATGTTGTTGAGGCATTAATACCTGCGGCAGAACCGCTACCTTTGACCCCGCCTGCCCCTACGGCACGCTTGGCCAATGACCCGCGTGAACGCCGTCGTCAAGCACGCCAAGCAGCGGCTCAAGCCTCTAGCGACACAGCCAATGTGGATAGCACCAATCCTGCTGAGACCACATCGGAAGATGCCGCCGAAAACGCGGTCTCCGACACACCAACAACAACCACAGCCGATCATGCTGCTGTTGTCGATGCAGTCGATAGCACAAGCACTGAAGCTGTAGCACCAACACCTGCTGCTGTAGATCAAGCCTCCGTAGAGACCACGGAAGACGCTGCCGCAACAGAACCAACCATTGGCAATGTGGCAGAAGCAGAAGTCAAAGACCCTGCGACTGATAGCACACCTGCTGCCGATAGTGGCAATACAGAAAATGCATCAACAGACGCACCTGTAGAAGTCGCCGCAGAGCCTGTCGCTGCACCACGCAGACCATCACGCGCCAAAGTCATCCCTGTTGCGCAAGCCGACAACGGTGATCGCTTAATCGGTGATGGTATTACCGCAGACGAGCTCAATGCCCCCGAAGACGAACACGAAGAAGGTGATGTCAACGGTAACGTTGATAGCAACGAACCACGTCGTCCACGCCGTCCACGCACCAGTGGTCGTCCGCCTAAAAAACGCAATGCGACCTAAGCCTAGGTCCATCGCATGACTGACACAACGATGTCTCAGCCACCCACGCCAAGCACGTACACCATTGACGAGCTGGCGCGAGTGGCCGAGACAACCGTTCGCAATATCCGCGCGTACCAAGAGCGGGGGATCTTGCCCCCGCCGGTACGACACGGCAGAGCTGGTATCTATAGCGACTCTCATGTCGCCCAACTCAGAATTATCTCGCAACTTCTAGGCCGTGGCTTTTCCATTGCCAACATCAGTGAATTATTTAAAACCCATGCCAGCGGTCAAGGTCTTAATCATTTAATTGGTATTGATGCCGCACTAACCAGCCAATGGGTCGAACAACTCCCCTCGCTACATCGACTTGAAGATCTAGCAGCCATGCTGCCCACACCACCAACAGCCGAAGAACTGACCCGAGTCTTTGCCATAGGTTTTGTCACCGTGGCCGAAGAAGACCACGTACAACTGCGTAGCCCATTACTGATCAAGCTTGCTATTCGATTTATGGAACAAGGGTTTACCTTAAGTGAACTGCTTGATATTTTTGACGATATTACCCCAAGCTTCAATCATATTGCAGCGTCACTGGCCAGCGTTGGCGTCAAAGTCGCGCTTGGTAACACACCCCATCAACCGATCCGGCAACAACCAGAATCCACCGAAGATCGTATTCGATTGATCTGGAGCTTACGTCCAATGGTTGCCGAAATGGTGCAACAAGAGATCGCACAAGCCCTGTCCAAAGCGCTACAACGCCAAATGACAGAACAACTGGTTGCAACCCTCACAAATCCGCCATCATCATGATGTATTTGTTATCATTATGGCTTGTCGCTGCCGCTTGCAGCATTTAATGTTAATGCCTGTCCATTTTAGATCCACTGTCAAGGAACCCGCCCCCATGAGTCAAGCCCAGCACGATATCATCACGCTTAGCGATGTTGCCCAACGGGTTCCCAAGCTACTGAAAAAACTACCCCATGTGATCAAAGGTTTGATTTTAGCCAACGACACTCGCCCCACTAAACCAATGGGTCTGGGCTGGGCCTTTGAAAAAGCCGTTCGAGCCAACCCTTACGGGATCGCACTACACTTTGAAGAAAGCCAATACACCTATGCCCAACTCAACGAATGGGCCAACCAAATTGCCCACCACTTCTTGTCCAAAGGGCTGCAAAAAGGTGATGTTGCCGCCCTGCTGATCGAAAACCGGCCAGAGCTTTTAGCCACCGTCATCGCGATGGCCAAGATTGGCGTGGCTTGTGCCTTGGTGAACACCTCACAAAGCGGCAAAGTCCTCACCCACAGTATCAACTTGGTCAAACCACGGGTGATCATTTGTGGCGAAGAAATGCGCGCCTGTCTTGACGACATCCAAGCCGATCTTGAGATTGCTGCCAACCAATGCTACTGGTACGCCGATCAAAACACCCGCAAAGACTGCGGCACCGCGCCTGCTGGCTATATCAACCTAGCCGAAGCCATTCAATCAGCACCACGCTTTAATCCACCGACTACCAACAGCGTGTTCTACGCTGACGGTCTGTTCTACATCTACACCTCTGGCACCACAGGTCTGCCTAAAGCCGTTGTATTTACTCACGGTCGCTGGATGAAAGCATACGGTACCTTTGGCCATATCATGAACCTTGGCCAAGACGACGTCATGTACGTTACCCTGCCGCTGTATCATGCCACTGGCATGGTCATTTGCTGGGCATGTGTGATTGCAGGTGGTGGTGGTTTGGCCATTCGTCGCAAATTCTCGGCCAGCCAATTCTGGCCAGACGTGATCAAATACAACGCCTCAGCCATTGGCTATGTTGGCGAACTGTGCCGCTACTTGATGGACATCAAACCATCAGCCACAGACCGTCAACACCGCGTCACCAAAATGATCGGCAACGGCATGCGTCCCAACATCTGGGGCAAGTTTAAAGATCGCTTTGGCGTTAAAGAAGTGTTCGAGCTGTATGCCTCAAGCGAAGGCAATGTCGGCTTTAGCAATATTTTTAACTTTGACAACACGGTTGGTTTTTCGCCAACACCGTATGCCATCGTCAAGTTTGATAAAGAACTCAACGAACCCGTACGTGATGCCAAAGGCTTTATGATCAAAGTCTCGACTGGCGAATCCGGTCTATTGATCGGCGAAATCACCAAACGCGCCCCGTTTGATGGCTACACCGATCCAGAAAAAAACAAAGCCGTGATCTTTGATAACGTGTTTAAAGACGGTGATCGCTACTTCAACACCGGCGACTTGGTGCGTGATATTGGCTTCCGCCATGCGCAGTTTGTTGACCGTCTGGGTGATACCTTCCGTTGGAAAGGCGAAAACGTCTCCACCACCGAAGTCGAAAACCTCGTGTCAGAACATCCAAAAGTCTCTGAAGCTGTGGTCTACGGCGTCGAAATCCCCAACACCAATGGCCGTGCTGGCATGTGCGCCATTACCCCGCATGATGGCGAAAGCATCCAAAAAGAAGACTACGGGCACCTGTTGTCGTTCTTTAAAGACAGCGACTTGCCACCCTATGCCGTGCCTGTGTTCTTGCGGATCCAACAAAAAATGGAAACCACAGGCACCTTTAAATACCAAAAAAACAACCTGAAAAAAGACGCTTTCGATCCAAGCACCACGGACGAACGCCTCTTGGTTTGGTTGCCAGGTACGACCGAATACAGCGAAGTCACCGATGAGGTCTATCGCAATATTCAAAATGGTCAATATCGCTTCTAATCGAGTGACATGTCTAAAAAAGCCACGATATCGTGGCTTTTTTATCACAATCTGCTTATTAATTAAGCGACCAATCCGCCTACGACTTGTCAAAATCTAAAAACTTGCTATTATGTGCCCTCACTAAATGGGTCGTTAGCTCAGCTGGTAGAGCAGTTGACTTTTAATCAATTGGTCGCAGGTTCGAATCCCGCACGACCCACCATTTTGTGATATTGTTAGTCGTGTTTGTGTCAGATGTACATCTTGGGTCGTTAGCTCAGCTGGTAGAGCAGTTGACTTTTAATCAATTGGTCGCAGGTTCGAATCCCGCACGACCCACCAAGATTCCCAAAAAAGGCTGAATGCATTTGCATTCAGCCTTTTTTGTTTGTTGCGTATAAAACAGCTCAGGCTAGATCACCAATCATAGACTTCAGCATGTTGCATGCACTCACCACAATCAGCCGATCATTTCGCTGACGACAACGCGCCTTGCAGCGATGCCAATAGCGATGATACTTCATGATTGGCTTGATCTGATTGCGACAAATCACCACTCGGCGTGAGCTGATCAATCACTTGTGGCATTAATGCCGATAGACCAGACAAAACTGCATCCTGACTGACGCCTGCTTGACTGGCCATATGGTTAATTTCAGTCGAACCAAACAACTGGTTAATCTGCTCAGGACTGACCTGCTGGTTGCTGGAGGTACTCATCCACGACTGTGCCTGCGCACCCAAGCCGTTTTTTTGCAACGACGCAAAGACCGCACCGATACCACCTTGACGCTGCACCCATGCCAAAATCATCGGCAATAGCACCATCATTAACTGCCCACCCCCCTGTGGTGAGGACTGACCACCCGTTAGACCACCGAGTACACTCCCTAGCATGCCACCCAAGCCACCACCGGCAGATGCAGATGCCCTATCAGCAGGCATATTAAAAGGAGAATCTACTTGATCCGTACGCGTTGCAGGCTGTGTCTGGCCCATACCTTGTACTAAGCCACCAAGCATGCCGCCCAGACCACCTTGTTTTTGCAATGCTTGTCCAGCAGCTTCACGTGCCAACTGTCCCACCAAACCATCTAACAATCCCATGAACTCACTCCTCTGGTCATCATGCTACGTCAGCAATCAGTATGGCTCAGTCGACCACGACGTCCATAACAGATTAGTGACCAAAGGGTTGTTTCAAAGATAACAAAGCACTATTTATTTATGACCCTAGCGATGATCTGATACTGACGGTGCAGGGGCGATCCAATCATCGATATCCAAACCTAACTCGCCCAACTGTCGATCCATATCAGCCATCAGTTGACTGGCCAAATGATCAGCTGCCGCCTCAATCCGTGCCAACTCGGTAGCATCGGTCGTGCAATCAATCATTTGATGCAATTGGCGCATGGCTGTTGCATCCGTATGGCTCACTTGATCTTGCTCAATCAAAGACAAAAAAGCCAATTGATGGGCCGTTAACATGACAAAGACTCCTTATGTTGCATCAGCCAAAATGTGTATCAAATGGTCTCTTTGAGCACAAATTCGGCTCATTAATGCTCACCTTGGCCATAAAATCGTGCCAGCACTTGTAGCCGTCGCCATGCCGTTACATCGACTTGATCCCGCCATAGCAGTAAACGCTGCTTGCGTGCCTTTGGAATAATGGTTTGTAGATGCAACACCACCACATAAGGCCAATGCTCAACACGTATCAACTGTCCACGACAGACATCAGCCTGATCACTCCATTGCCAACGCCATTGCTGATGATCCATTTGATCAATCTGAATCAGACTGCGCTGTGGCCGAACATGGATCAGCAGTGCAACCACAACCAACAATACAATCATCGCAATAGTCCAGTGCAACGATAGCCCTGATCCATACAATAAGCCTGCAACCATTAGCACCAAGAGCGAATCACGCCATCGCACCAGATTACTTACACGCACCCTGCTACCAACCAGCATGATCAATCTCTATGACGACAGTGGTTAAGGGTTATGACGTAAAGATTTAAGATACTGCACAATCATCTGTAACTCAGGATCAGTGGGCACCGTGACCGCGGTAAACCAGTCCAGCAAGTCTGGATCTTCTTCTTCGATTAAGCGGCCAAAGGCGGCTTTGTGTTCCGCAGTATCGGTCACATATTGCTCACGCACATACGGGTCAAAATACAAGTCCAACTCTTTTAGCCCGCGTCGCGCCCGATAAATCACTTTACGATCATGCAAACTTAACTCAGTCATTCCACACCTCTTGGCGGCAATCCTCCACAGCATGGATACTGCGGGGTCATCCGTGCGCCTAGTATGCCGATTCTGACCGAGCAAATGTAGTCGTCGACCGACTCGTAGCGCACAAATGAACCTCAGCCTAACATCAACTTAAACGGGTAATGCTGACCATAGTTTTAAGGTATCAACCGTTGGCTTCACATCATGAGTGCGAATGATTGACGTGCCTTGCTGTACCGCAATCAGCGCAGCCGACAGCCCTGCATATAAGCGCTGATCAACTGGCGCACCACCCAACACCTCACCCAATACCCGTTTGCGAGAAATACCTGCCAACAACGGATGACCCAAGGCATGTAAGGGCGATAGATCGGCCAGCAGTTGTAAGTTTTGTGCCGCATTTTTGGCAAAGCCAAAGCCCATATCCAACACAATATTGTGTGCCGCAATACCCGCAGCTAATGCCGCATCGCGTCGGAGGGCCAACTCTTGCATCACCTCTTGCACCACCGGCTGTTGATACTGAGCGTAATCGTTCATGTCTTGTGGTTCACCACGCATATGCATCAGCACCACGGGCAAGTCCAAACGAGCAGCGGTCTCAAGCGCACCCGCTCGTGTGAGTGCGCGCACGTCATTCCACACCGTTGCACCAAACCCTGCTGCCGCCTCAAACACCTGTGGCGAACTGGTATCCACTGAGATCACTACCTCGAAGCGCTGGGCAATCGCTTCAATCACCGGCAACACACGCTCTGCTTCGGTCTGCTCACTGACCACACTGGCGTTGGGTCTGGTCGATTCACCACCAACATCAAGGATGCTTGCGCCGTCTTTGAGCATCTGTTCGGCCAGATACAGCACTTGATCCAACGTTGCCAGCTTGCCACCGTCTGAAAACGAATCCGGCGTGATATTTAAAATTCCCATCACCTGCGGTACAGACAAATCCAAGCGATAAGGTCCACAGTGCAAGATCTGCTGAGGTAAAGCGTGTAACTGCATGGCATCGACTCAATAACATCACATGACTTAAAATAACATAGCCAACAAAAAGCCCCCGACTTGCGGAGGCTGTTCATGATCAAAACTTAGCTTACATGGCTGGCAATGGCGGCGGTGTTGAGCCTGTCGGCTTATCTAATACCACACCCGTTGGTACAGGATTCACCGCTTCGTACACCCGTGGTGGACGTGGCTCACGGCCTTCCATGATGTCGCGAATTTGCTCGCGATCAATGGTTTCCCATTCCAACAAGGCTTTGACCATCGCTTCAATCTTGTCTTTGTTGGCTTCGATCAAATCACGCGCTACAGTGTATTGTTTTTCAAGAATGCTACGCACCTCTTGATCTACCAATTGCTGTGTCGCTTCACTGATCGAACGGGTACTCATAAAGCCGTTTGAGTCATCATCTTCGTACACCATGATGCCCAACGCGTCGCTCATGCCGTACTTGGTGACCATCGCACGGGCCATTTTAGTGGCACGCTCAAAATCGTTGGATGCACCAGTTGATTTTTGATTGACAAAAACCTCTTCGGCAATCCGACCACCAAACAAGATCGACAACTCATTCAACATCTTGTCTTTGTAATGGCTAATGCGATCAAACTCTGGCAACTGCCATGTCACACCCAAGGCCCAACCACGCGGCATGATGGTGACTTTATGGACCGGATCAGTTTCTGGTAGCAACTCGGCGACCAAGGCATGACCCGCTTCATGATAGGCCGTGTTTTTGCGCTCATCTTCACGCAGCACCATCGAGGTACGCTCAGGACCCATAAAAATTTTGTCTTTAGCGTCTTCAAAGTCGTTCATATCAACAGTGTTTTTGTTGCGACGGGCAGCAAACAGAGCGGCTTCGTTGACCAAGTTGGCCAGATCAGCACCACTAAAACCCGGCGTACCACGCGCCAACACTTCGGTTTTGATCCCAGTCACTGACGGCAGCTTCTTCAGATGCACTTTTAGAATCTGATCACGACCTTTGATGTCTGGCAGACCGACCGAAACCTGACGGTCAAAACGACCTGGACGCAGCAAGGCTTTATCCAACACATCAGCACGGTTGGTCGCCGCAATCACGATTACGCCTTCTGAGCCTTCAAAACCGTCCATCTCAACCAGCATTTGGTTGAGGGTCTGCTCGCGCTCATCATGGCCACCCGTCATACCACCGCCGCCGCGTTGACGACCAACCGCATCAATCTCATCAATAAAGATGA
>JBBKWH010000088.1:0-20845 GCA_037968855.1 Moraxellaceae bacterium
AGATTATTGAGATGGTCAGTTCTGGCCAGAAGAGTGCCGCTTATGCCGCAAGGCTGTTTCGGGTGCATCTATCTACGGTGACGAGGTTGATGGCTGGTAGCGGTAGGATTTCAGCTTACAACGATCATTAAGGCTGCTATGCGTTTGAGCAGCCTTAGCGTGGTTTAATTTCCGTTTCCTGAGACGACCCCTATTACACGACAAACGCTGTATAGGCATGTGTCGCCAAAGGGGAAGCTACGAGACGATGGGAAAAAATTACTCGAAATGGCTTAACGTACTTTAAATTCCGTTTTCTACGCCGACCCCAACCAGACTTTTAGCTTGATGGAGGTTACCAAGCAATGGCGGCCTGAGCGGTTGTTGCAGGTGAAGGCAAGGCCTGCGGCTGAGGTGGATGGTGAGGTGGTGGTGCAGACGGTGTTGGCTGAGCAGATGTTGGCTGAGTAAATTTTAGGTTCGCGTCGGAATTGAGAAAGATGACAATCCAAATGCAAAGACAGTTTTCTATACAGATGAAAGTCATGATTGTGCTGATTATTATGGTTGCGTTGATTGCTGCGAGATGGCTATATCAGCGATACATTTATCAGCAAAACGAAGCACAAGGATTTTGTACCGCAGAGAACCGCTTCATTCCTGATGAAGAGATGCTACACCGTGTGATAACCAGCCATCTTACCCAGCTTTTTAACTTCACTAGCCGTGATGCTTTGGCTAGAGTGGGGATGGAATATTATGTTTCCGCGCTTGACCTGCGTGAAGAAGAGCAAATCATTCAGATGATGCAGGAATCTAGCGTTGATCGTCATTTTTACGAGAATATTGCTGCTGTTGGCTATATTTCACGACCCTCAGCAAGGCTATTACAACGCAAGAAACCAGCAATCAGCCTTGATATCGTCAGGCAAGAAAATCATGGCTTGCATCCGATTGTTGATGCGAATGGCAATCTTGATCAAGCATACTTTCGCAGCTTGCCATTAAACTATAGTTGGATTGTCTATTATGGTTCTGATAGAGGTAGTTTTTCGATCATTCCGTTTAGCTCTTACAGCAAAAAAAGTCAGGGGCGTTACGAGTATTCTGAATATGGAGGATTGATGCGCTATTGTTGTGAATATATTTCGCAAGAAGAGATTGATCAAAATCTGGAACGTTTAAAGCGCCAAAATATCGCCATTAAACCCCAAGATTTTTCGGTGAGTTTGGATGAAATGGCTGATATGCAGATGGCAACTTTAATGAAATGGTATCGTGATGTGACACTGATCACTCCTGAGCAGGTAAAAGAAAAAGGCATGCTATACAGTGTTGGCAGCTTTAGAAGCAAACATAATGATGGCCCCTCTGTTTCTGTTATTAACGTCGATGCTTGTGGCAATAAGATCGGTGATTGGGATGATGAGGAAAGAGTGAAAAGTAGCTTTCGCTAAAGCTAATTTTTTATATTAGCAATCTTATTAATTAAAGAGGACTGAGTAATGAGCACACAAACTCCAACCCTGCAAGAAATCATCAGCCAATATCTGTATGCACAGCGCATACTGCCTGAAAACGTGCAGGGGTGATCAACTTGGCGATCTATCAGTCGCTTGAGGGTGGGGTGCGGGTTGGTGGGTGAGGAGGACCCTATGTATAGACCAAGGTGCGGCTGGTCAAAGACAAGTGTTGACCCAAAAAGACTCTCATCAGTTGACTCTGCGGCAACATGAACGCGAAGCAGATCGGCACGTGCTAGAAACATATCCTACGGTTGGCAGTATCTCGACGCATGAACAAGACAACCAAACGCAGACCAATGTTCTGGCGTCTTCGGGCTGTGAAAAGATCTACCAAGAGACCGCTTCTGGTGGTTGATGGGATCGACCGCAGTTGCATGCGTTAATCAATCAGCTGCGTGCAGGCGATGTGGTGGTGGTCTGGAAGCTGGATCGCTTATCACGATCACTAAAAGACGTATTGATCATCCTAGAGCGGATTGAGGCGGTTGGCGCTCACTTTAAAAGTCTCACCGAGCAGATTGATACCAGTACGGCTGCTGGACGAATGATGATGCAGATGCAGATGGTGGGTGCTTTTGCTGAGTTTGAACGTGCCATGCTGCGTGAGCGAACCAAGCAGGGTTTAGACAATGCCCGACAAGCAGGTCGCGTTGGTGGCCGACGTCATAAGCTGACCACAGCACAGCAACAACAGATTATTGAGATGGTCAGTTCTGGCCAGAAGAATGCCGCTGATGCCGCAAGGTTGTTTCGGGTGTATCCGTCTACGGTGACGAGGTTGATGGCCAGTAGCGGTAGGATGTCTTCCTACAACGATTATTAAGGCTGCAATGAGTCTGAGCGGCCTTAGTGTGCTTCAAATTCCGTTTCCTGAGACGATCCCAATAAGGCTTTACGATATTCGCTAGGTGACATTCCAAACCAACGCTTAAATGCGCGTCTAAAATTAGCCGTATCGTGATAGTTTAAACAGCCTGCAATCGCTTCAACGGATAACTGGGAGTCACGTAAATAGCCAGTGGCTTGTTCAGATAAAATCCGATCCCGAATCTGTCGATAACTGGTGTTTTCTTTGGCTAAACGGCGCGCCAAGGTACGTTTATTGATAAATAACGCGGCGGCTAGATCGTCTTCACTGATATGGCCCAATGGATAGGACAGCATTATTTTTTGTGCTTGGTAGGTTGTGTTGTATTGTTGATTTTGCAGTCGATTTAAAATCATTTTGCACTGCTGCATGGCCATGACATAACTGTCATGTTGTGCTGCGGCATTGGCAATCAGACACAAATCCGTGGGTACACAAATTGAAAGCTGTGTCTGATCAAAGCGGCACTCACCATTGACATACTGTGCATAGTCATTGGCATACATAGGAGCAGCATGGCTAAATTGTAGAATAGCCTCCGTCAGCGGACGACCTAAAATAAACGCTGCGCATTCTGAAAAAATAACCGCAACAGTCTCCGACATCACACGGTGCACTGCATAACTAAGTGTTTGTTCAAAAAAAATCAAACTGGTTGTCCAGTTGGCATCAGATTGTACATCAACCCGAATTAAACTCATCCGAGTTGGCAAAAAAGTTTCAAAGGCGTTTAGAAGGGTGAGCAAATTGGGACTGCTGTTGATTAAAAATCCCATTGCCCCATGTGTTGACGGTGTTAAACGTCGACCTAATCGCAGGCCAAAGTGTTCAGAGGGCGACAGCGCTAAGCTATTTTGCAAAACTTGCGCTTGTTGTCGTGCCGTCAGCATGCCATCGTCACGCAGCAATTGTTCAACGCTCAAATCCGTAAATTTTAACAATTGCGGTAAATCACGCACCTGCAAGTCTAGTTCGCGACCAATGAGGCGAGTATAGCTGCATGGAATGTTGGCAATCTCGTTCATCCATTTGATCCATTTAAAAAAACGTTTGCCACATCTGGCTAAAGAAACTATCGAATCAAATAATTGTCTTTTAATGACCCCGTGTTGTCAATAAAAGACCTGTCAACATAAACCACAAAAGCCTACTGTAAATCGTATCAGTTATCGGCTTTTTTGCCGCTATCTATTACTGCAACGCTGTAAAAGCACATCAGTCAAGCCAATGCTTGCATCAAACATAGGAACCACTGTCATGGGTCAAATTACCCTCATCGAGCATAGCGGGACAGAACATTGCCTAGACATCACGGCAGGCACCTCGTTAATGCAATTGGCCGTTAACCATGGTGTATCAGGAATTGACGGCGATTGTGGCGGCGTATGTGCCTGTGGCACATGCCATGTCATGGTGGAACAGGCATGGTTAGCTCAGCTAAGCCAACCTAGCGAAGAAGAATCGCGCATGTTGGAAATGCTACCCGAAGGCTCAGCGTGTTCGCGCTTGGCGTGTCAAATTGAATTGACCGAAGCATTAGATGGCATGGTGGTGCGCTTGCCAGAGTTTCAAATGTAACTCCTACAACCAATATCAAAAACCAACCAAGCCCTGTATCGCCGGCTCAGGAACCTGTTATGAATATTACTCGCCCAACCATCCCGACGATGCAGCAACTTTCAGCGCTTGCACCGGTACCCATGCATGTCCAGATTCGGGGCATGCAGGTGTTTCAATATGTCAAACAAAAAGTCACGCAAGCACAGCCGTTTCCAGATTTTGTCGAAAATCCCGTGCCAGATGTAACCACACTTAAAATTGAAGACATCGACACCAGCAACCCGTTTTTGTACCGGCAGCACCAGTGGCAGTCATACTTTAAGCGACTGCGTGATGAGCGCCCAGTCCATTATCAAAAGCATAGTCCATTTGGACCGTTTTGGTCGATTACCCGTTATGACGATATCGTGTTTGTCGATAAATCCCATGAGTTATTTTCGGCAGAACCGGCAATCATCCTCGGCAATACACCGGCAGGGCTTGAAGTCGAAATGTTTATCGCGATGGATCCACCCAAGCACGATGTACAACGTCAAGCGGTACAAGCGGTGGTTGCCCCAAAAAATCTAAAAGAAATGGAAAGTCTGATCCGTACACGGGTACAAGAGATTTTGGACGATTTGCCAGTCGATCAGCCATTTGATTGGGTTGAGCGAGTATCGATTGAGATCACTGGACGTATGCTGGCTACGCTATTGGATTTTCCATACGAGCGGCGGCACAAGCTGGTGGAATGGTCGGACGTGATGGGCGGTGTTGCCGAAGGCACGGGTGGTGAATTCAACAACACCAAACAGTTTTATGACGTAGCGACCGACATGGCCAAGCAGTTTTCGGCACTTTGGCATGACAAAGCGGCACGACAAGCTGCCGGTGAGCCAATGGGTTTTGACTTAATTAGCTTGTTACTCAATAGCGAGGGCACCAAAGACTTGATCAAACGTCCAATGGAGTTTTTGGGCAATTTGGGCTTATTGATCGTCGGTGGTAACGATACCACACGTAACTCAATGACCGGCGGCGTGTATGCGATGAGCTTGTTTCCAGAACAGTTTGTCAAACTGAAAAACCAGCCGAGTCTGATTCCAAACATGGTGTCTGAAATTATCCGTTGGCAAACCCCGCTGGCCTATATGCGCCGAGTTGCCAAACAAGACATCGAAATGCACGGGCAGACGATTCGTAAAGGCGACAAAATCCTGATGTGGTACGCCTCCGGCAACCGTGACGAGCGCGTCATTGAGCGGCCAGACGAATTTATCATTGACCGTAAAGGCGCGCGCAATCACCTGTCGTTTGGCTTTGGGGTGCATCGCTGTATGGGCAATCGCTTGGCCGAGATGCAGTTGCGTATTTTGTGGGAAGAGTTGTTGCAACGTTTTGATGCGATTGACGTGATCGGTGAACCTGAGCTGGTGCAGTCTAACTTTGTGCGCGGCTATAGCAACATGATGGTCAAGCTGACCGCTAAAGCACCAGCACAGTCTGCGGATACGCCGTCCAGCGCCGCATAACGCAATCCATTCAATCGCCCCGTAATCGCTCAGGAGGTACCCCCCATGCAGACCCTCGTCATCGTCGGTGCAAGCCACGCCGCCGCGCAACTCGCCGCCAGTTTACGGCCAGATGGATGGCAAGGCGAGATTGTGATGATCGGTGATGATCGGTGATGAGCCGTGTTTGCCGTATCACCGGCCACCGCTGTCCAAGACATTTTTGTCTGGGCAGCGGTCGATTGACGAGTTGTTGATTCGTCCGGCAGCGTTTTATGACAAAAATCGGATTACCTTTCGGCAGGGACGAGTGGTTGCGATTGATCGGTTTACACGCAGTGTAACGCTACAAGACGGCGATACGCTGGCCTATGATCAACTCGTCCTATGTACTGGTTCGCGAGTCCGTACAGTATCGCTGCCCGGCTCTGATCTGGCTGGCGTGTATTACTTAAGAAACATCAGTGACGTACAGGCCATACAGCCACTAGTGCGCCCCGCTGGCAAAGCCGTGGTAATTGGTGCGGGTTATATTGGCCTAGAAACCGCTGCTGCGCTCACCCAGCAAGGGATGCAGGTGGTGGTGCTAGAAGCCGCCGAGCGGATTTTGCAACGGGTGACTGCCCCTGAGGTATCAGATTTTTATGCGCGAATTCACCGTGAGCAAGGCGTACACATCCATACCGGCGTATCGGTGACTGCGATCACCGGCAATGGACGGGCGCAAGCCGTAGTTTGCGCCGATGGTACGGTGTTTGCGGCAGATCTGTTGATCATCGGGGTCGGGGTAATTCCAAATGTCGAGCTGGCAATCGAGGCTGGCCTAGAGGTGGATAACGGCATCGTGATTGATGAATATTGCCGTACCAGTGCATCAGATATTTTTGCAATAGGTGATTGTGCCAATGCGTTTCATTCGATTTATCAGCGGCGGTTGCGTTTGGAATCTGTACCAAGCGCCAATGAGCAGGCCAAAATTGCCTCAGCGGCCTTGTGCGACATTCAACGCACTGCGCAGAGTTTGCCATGGTTTTGGTCAGATCAATATGATTTAAAACTTCAGATTGCAGGACTAAGTCAAGGCTACGATCAGATTGTTATTCGCGGTGATGTGCAGACAGGGCGTAGCTTTGCGGCGTTTTATCTGAAAAACAATCGCCTGATTGCGGCAGATTGCGTCAATCGGCCACAGGAATTTATGCTCAGCAAAAAACTGATTGCAGTTGGTACACCGGTCGATCCGCTCCGACTGGCAGATGAGTCGATTGCAGTAGGGGCGCTGATCGTTTAAGACATTATAATTAAACCGGATTCTACTTATATTTCTTTGATTCACAAGGAGTATTTTTACGTAAAGAATATTGCTATCAAGGTTTATACACACATTGTAATTTTTTGAGCGTTCGGCAAAAGGAATATGTTGATCACTCTCACTCATACCTTTTGAGTCATAAGCCCAAACTGCCCTTATCGAAGGGCAGCAGGGTTGAAAGCTTGATGCGTTGAGAGGTGAGGTATGCTGAGCTATCCTCACACCAAACCATCATCAATCATCGCATTTGAATGATGACTTTTCCGCGTGCTTTGCCCTCTTCAGAATGTGCGATTGCCTGCGCAGTTTGTTCAAACGGGAATACACGATCTACGATTGGACGGATAATGCCTTGTTCAATCAATAGATTCATACTTTCAAGCTGTAAGCCATCTGAACGCATAAACAAGTAATGGTAACGTGCATTGACCCATTTGGCTGCTGCGTCTGGTTTTACGCCCAATATCCAGAAAATCGGCCAGAGTAGCCAATTGACCTTAAGGCGACGCGCCAAGGCGACATCTGGTCCATCGGCAATCGATATGACTGTGCCGCCTGTGCGAATGCACTGAAAATCTAGCAATAGGTTGGACATGCCTACGGAATCGAGGATGCCATCCATATCGCGTACTTCTTTTTCAAACTGTTGATGGGGTCGTCTCAGAAAACGGAAAAAATCGTACGCTAAGCCGGTTGAAGCGGTCTGAGCGACTTGAATTTTCCTACACCACCTTTGATGCGGCTGCGCCATAGATAATCACCAGTCAGGTTGATGTGCTCCCATCCCAGCGGTGATAAGTATTGCAACAGCGAGTCATCGACAGCATGACCGTTCCCACGCAGTGCATTTGTGGCTCGTTCCAGATAGACAACGATCGTCTTGGCCTGACTAGAGCCATCGAGATGTTGCGTGAAGGCGATACCTTGGTGGTTTGGAGGCTGGATCGACTCGGCCGTAGTGTGAAACAGTTGATTGGCTGGTTCAGTGATTTACAGGCACAGGGCGTACAATTTCGTAGTCTCAGTGATGCAATTGATACAGGGACAGCATCTGGACGCTTCTTTTTTAACATCATGGCAAGTCTTGCGCAGATGGAGAGGGAGTTGACTGTGGAGCGAACCCGTGCCGGTTTGGCGGTGGCACGTCAGCTCGGGCGCAAGGGCGGCCGACCACTTAAAATGACACATAGCAAGATCGAATCAGCCAAAAAGCTTCTAGCCAGCGGTGTACCGCCCAAGGACGTTGCCAAGAACCTCGGTGTGTCCGTTGCTACGTTGTATCGTTGGGTCCCAGCCTCAACGCACACTTAGCTTACGATTTTTTCCGTTTTCTGAGACGATCCCTAAAGGATGGAGATTCCTAACCAACAGTAAGCAAGGTGACTTGTATACGGATCAAATGGTCATTTGATTCGTTGTAAGCATCGCCAACCCACTCACCGCGCATCAATCACCACGACCACCTGCCGTTTTTTCACCTGCTGGCCAATCTGTGCCATGACCTCAGACACCACGCCATCACAATTGGCCCGAATCTGCTGCTGAATTTTCATGGCTTCTAAAATCAACACCGGTTGGCCTTTGTGTACGCGTTCACCCACCTGCACCAAAAGGTCAACAATTGCGCCATCCATCGGGACACGAATCTGACCATCACCAGCACTGTCAGCCGTAACAGGCGGCGCATAGCTAACGTGTTGCAAAGTCAGATTGCCATGGCCGCGATCTAAATACAGGGTGTCACCCTGCTGCACATAAGCCACCTGACGCCGTACACCTTGCCACACATAAATCAGGCGATTGGCCTGCCTTTCTAATACGGTCAGCGTGGCGTTTTGATCTTGCCACGTCATCCGCAAATCATCGTGCTGCTGCTGTAGATGCACCTGATGAATCTGTTCATCCCATTGTAGGCGGATGGTGCGCGTGCTGCGGGTCGTTGCCGCCGCCTGCCATGCTTCATCGCGCACGTTGGGCTGGGCATATAGTGCCGTTGCAATCGCCAAAGACTCAAAGTCGGCCTGTGTGGGTTGCATACTGGCGTCATCGCTAAAATGATCGGCAATAAAAGCGGTGTTGGTGCGACCAGCGACGAGTTCGGGATGGCGCAGTAAGTTGACCAAAAACTGCTTATTGCTGTTGACGCCCAGCAACACGCAGTCTTCAACCGCACGCGCCAGCAGGCGCACGGCGTCGGTGCGGGTTTGCCCATAGGCAATAATCTTGGCAATCATGGGATCATAAAACGGGCTGACCACGCCTTGTGGCGTCATGCCGTGATCAATGCGTACATTGGGCAGGTTAGCCGGTTGCCAGAGCAACACCGAGCCAGTTTGTGGCAAAAACTGCTGGGCCGGATCTTCGGCATATAAGCGTACTTCGACGGCATGGCCGGTTAAGGTCAATTGCGACTGCGTGAGCGGCAGCGGTTCACCATTGGCAACCCGCAATTGCCATTCGACCAAATCTAGCCCTGTGATCATTTCGGTGACCGGATGCTCAACTTGCAAGCGGGTGTTCATTTCTAAAAAGAAAAAATCGCCGTTGGCATCAAGCAAAAACTCGACCGTGCCTGCGCCAACATACTGACACGATTTGGCCGCCGCCACCGCCGCTTGACCCATGCGCTGACGTAAGTCGTCGGTCATGACAGGGCAGGGCGCTTCTTCGACCACTTTTTGATGGCGACGTTGAATCGAGCAGTCGCGTTCAAACAAATACACCACATGGCCCAAGGTGTCGCCAAACACTTGCACCTCAACATGGCGCGGGGCAATCACGGCGCGTTCTAAAATCAGTTCGCCCGAGCCAAAGGCATTTTCGGCCTCAGAGCGTGCCGTGGCGAGCGCAGCGGGTAGCTCGGCGGCGTGATGAACCAAGCGCATGCCGCGACCACCACCACCCGCAGAGGCCTTGACCATCAATGGAAAGCCAATCTGCTGGCCCTGCGTCACCAAATAATCAAGGTCTTGCTGGCTGCCTTCATAACCGGCAATGCACGGCACACCGGCGGCAATCATGGCCAGTTTAGACAGGCGTTTGCTGCCCATCAGTTCAATGGCGTCTGGGGTTGGGCCAATAAACACCAGATTGGCGTCTTGGCAGGCACGGGCAAAGGCGGCGTTTTCGGACAAAAAGCCATAGGCCGGATGAATCGCATCTGCGCCGGTTGCGCGTGCCGCCTGCAAAATATTGGCAACATTTAAGTATGAGTCAGCCACTTTGGCTGGCCCAATACAGACCGCTTCATCAGCCATTTGCACATGCAGGGCATTGGCATCGGCTTCGGAATACACCGCCACGGTGCGATAACCCAAGGCTTTGGCGCTGCGCATAATGCGGACGGCAATTTCGCCACGATTGGCAATTAATACCTTTGAAAACATACATCCTCCAAGAATAAATATTTATATATATAAATATTTATTCGGCCCAAGCGGGTAAGCGTTTTTGTACAAAAGCCAAGGTGCCTTCCATCCCTTCAGCACTGGCCACCGCTGCGGCAAACTGCGTGGCCGCTTGATCAAGCAAGGGGCCCAGTTGGCTACAAGCGGCGCTTTGGTGCAGTAAGGCTTTGGTCACACGACTAGCGTGCGGGGCAGTGCGGCGAATCTGTTGTAGGGTCTGTTGCAGGGCGTGTTCGAGCGCCTCGTGACTGTCCAGCACCTGATGAATCACGCCTAAGCGTTCGGCCTCAATGGCATCAAAGCGCACACCCAACAAAGCCAACCGACGCGCTTGAGTTAGGCCAATCCGTTGCACCACAAACGGGGCAATTTGCGCCGGAATCACGCCAAGGCCGGTTTCTGGCAAACCAAACTGCGCGTCGTGCTGGGCAAGGGCCACATCAGACACGCAGGCCAAGCCAAACCCACCACCCAACACCGCGCCTTCAAGCACCGCCACCACCACTTGCGGCGCATGATTGACCTGTTCAATCAGCGCACCAAAGGCACGGTTAAAACGCACATAGGCATCGGTCGATCGGTCGGCTGTTGCCTGTTGACGTAAACCGGCCATGTCTTTGATGTCGCCACCAGCACAAAAATGCCCGCCTGCCCCACGTAGCACCACCGCACGAATACTTAGGTCATCTGCAATGGCGTCAAACACCGCCCGCAGTTGATTGACCATCTGTTCGCTCATGGCATTGCGCAATGCAGGCCGATTTAGGGTGACATGCAACACTGCACCGTCAAGGGTGAGCAACAGGGTGTCGGTCGGCGGTAAGGTGGCCAAAGAGGACATGCGGCAGGCTCCGTGATCAAAGGGGGATAAAGGCTTACTTGTGCTTGCTGGGTAGGGTGTCCATCAGCTTGCAAATAATGCCCAGCATGATCTCGTCTGCACCGCCGCCAATTGAGCCCAAACGGCCATCGCGGTACAACTGCGACGCAGGGTTGTCCCACATAAAGCCCATGCCGCCCCAGTATTGTAGGCAGCTATCGGCCACTTCACGGGTCAGGCGACCGGCTTTAAGCTTGGCCATCGATGCCAATTTGGTGACGTTTTCGCCGGCAATATGTGCTTCACAGGCTTGATAGGTGAGGGCGCGTAGGGCTTCAACTTCGGTTTGTAGTTCGGCAAAGCGAAAGTGAATCGACTGATTGTTGATCAGTGGCTGTCCAAAGGTTTTGCGCTCACGGCAGTATTGAATGGTCTGTTCGATACAGGTTTCGAGGCCACCAATCGCGTTGGCGGCTGCCCACAGGCGTTCTTCTTGAAACTGCATCATCTGCATCATAAAACCCATGCCTTCAGCACCAATCAAATAACGCTGTGGCACGCGCACGTCATCCAAAAACACTTGGGCGGTTTGGGTTGAGCGCATGCCCAGTTTGTCCAATGGCTCAGAAAACGACACACCTTTGGTGTTGGTTGGCACAATAATTAACGACTTGTTGACGTGCGGTTTGTCGTCTGAGGTATTGGCCAACAGACACAAAAAATCGGCTTGCAGCGAGTTGGTGATCCACATCTTGCTGCCGCTAATCACATAGTCATCGCCGTCTTTTTTGGCGGTGGTTTTAATCGCCGCCACGTCCGAGCCAGCATGCACTTCAGACACTGCAATTGAGGCGACGTATTGACCAGCAATGGCAGGGGTCAAAAATTCATCGCGCAGTTCGGCACTGCCAAAACGCGCCAAGGCAGGGGTGGCCATGTCGGTTTGTACGCCAATCGCCAGCGGCACACCGCCACAGGCTGCGCGGCCCAGTTCTTCGGCCACCACCAAGTTATAAGAATAATCTAAGCCCATGCCGCCGTTTTCGACCGGCTTACAGATGCCGAGCAGACCTAAGTCACCCATCTGTTTAAACACCTCGTGCATGGGAAACTTGCCGTCACGTTCCCATTGCGGAATATGCGGATTGAGTTGTTTTTCGACAAACTGTTTGGTGGTCTGGCGTAGCGCGTCATGTTCAGCAGAGAATTTCATGGCGAATATCCTTTTTATCCGTTAGGGCGATCAGTCGGTTGATGCAGTTACAGGCGTGCCACACCAAAACTGCTGGTGTTTGGGCGACGTGCGTTGGCTTCATGGATGGTCTGTAGCAGCATGATCAACACACGGCGGCTATCGCGCGGGTCAATCAGGCCATCGTCATGACCGCGTGCGGTGTTAAACAGCGCACCACATTGCTGATCCAGTTTGAGTGCGGTGCTTTGTTCCAAAAAGTCCAACACTTGCGGGTCAGGCGTCATACCGGCCGCGCGTTGTTTGTCTTCGGTGACAATACGCAGCACCTTGCCGGCCTGCGCACCACCCATCACGGCAGTGCGGGCATTTGGCCATGCAAAAATAAAACGCGGCGATAGGCCACGACCACACATGGCGTAGTTACCCGCACCGTAAGATCCACCCACCACGATGGAGAGCTTGGCCACAGTGGCATTGGCGACCGCCTGAATCAGCTTGGCGCCATGTTTGACGATGCCCTGTTGTTCGGCATCCGTACCGACCATAAAACCAGTGGTGTTGTGCAAAAACAGCAAGGGGCGTTGGGTTTGCTCACACAGTTGAATAAACTGCGCTGCTTTGGTCGCACCTTGCGGGGTGATCGGGCCATTATTGGTGATGATGCCCACCACAAAGCCACCGATTTTTGCCCAGCCACATACGGTTAAGCTATCGTACTCGGCCTTAAACGCCATAAAGTCGGAGTCATCGACCAGCCGCGCAATCACCTCACGCATATCAAACGGCTGTTTGGTATCGGCAGGAATCAAGCCCAATAGTTCATCGATTGGATAGCGCGGTTCGGCATAGTCGGTTGGGCTGCTTGCAGTCTGTTCGCGCCAGTTCAGCATCGACAGCACCTCGCGGGCGATCCGAATGCCATCGGCGTCATTTTCGGCCAAGAACTCGGCAGTGCCCGCGATTTGTGCATGCATCTCCGCGCCGCCTAGGTCTTCGCTGTTGGCAATCTCGCCAGTCGCTGCTCGCAATAGCGGTGGGCCTGCCAAAAACATCTCGGTTTGCTTGCGCACCACAATCAAATAATCAGACAGCGCCGGTTGATACGCCCCGCCTGCGGTGGCATTGCCATGCACCACCGAAATTTGTGGAATCCCTGCCGCCGAGAGCCGTGCTTGATTGGCAAAGGTACGCCCGCCCAACACAAACACTTCGCTGGCATAGTTGAGGTTAGCCCCGCCGCTTTCGGTCAGGGTAATCACCGGCAGTTTGTTTTCGAGCGCAATTTCTTGCAGGCGGAGGGTTTTATGCACGCCCATCGGTGACATGGTGCCGCCTTTAATCGCGCTATTGCTGGCATTGATCAAGCAGCGCACGCCTTGCACCATGCCAATACCAGAAATCACCCCGCCGCCTGCGTCCGAGCCGTCTTTGTCGTCGTACATCTGATAGCCAATCAGCCCTTGGATGTCCAAAAAGGGTGAGCCGGCATCCAACAAATGCTCAATGCGTTCATGCGGCAGTAATTTGCCGCGCTTGGCAAATTTGGCTTTGGCATCAAACGACTTATCCATGACTTTTTGCTGAATCGCTCGCATGGCATCAATCGCCTGCTGCATGGCCTCGCGGTTGCGCGCGAAATCGCTGCTATACACGTCTAGATCGCTGTGGATCACGCTCATGATTGGCTGTCCTTCAGCACATCCGGCATAAAGGCGCGATGAAAGCCGTTATACGATTCGCTATGGCTGGCATCGGCCAAGGGATACATGCGCGTACCTAGCGAGGCTGCGCCGTCAATGCGTAAGGTCACGCCCGAAACAAACGCTGCTGCCGGTGAGAGCAAATAACAAATGGCTGACGACACTTCGGATTCGGTGCCCATGCGTTTTAGCGGCACGTGACTGGCCAACAGCGGAATCATGGCGCGCATGGCGCCTTTATAGGTGTCCATACCGGACGACATAATCCAACCCGGTGAGACCGCATTGACTCGCACGCCTGATTTGGCCCATTCCACCGCAGCAGTTTTGGTTAGGTTGTCAACGCCAGAGCGTGCCGCACCCGAATGGCCCATACCGGGCATACCGCCCCACATGTCGGCGGTCATATTGACCATGCTGCCGCCATGCGCGGCCATCCATTGGGTGTAGGCTTCGCGCATCATCAAAAACGTGCCGTTTAAGTTGTTGCGCACCACGGCATCAAAGCCATTGGCCGAGATGGTCTCAAGCGGCGCGGGGAACTGTCCGCCTGCGTTATTGACCAAGCCATCTAAGCGGCCAAATTGGGCAATCACGGCGGCAATGGTGGCTTTGACTTGGGCTTCATCGCGAATATCACAGGACAGACCGACGGCGCGTCCGCCATCTGCGGTGATTTCAGCCACCACATGATCGAGTTTTTCTTGGGTTCGACCGGTGATCACCACCTGTGCGCCCAGCGCAGCGAGTTCGTGTGCGGTACAACGACCAATGCCCGAACCGCCACCGGTGACCATAATCACTTGACCGGCAAAGGCATCGGCCCGAAAAACCGATTGATAGGCTGCGGCTTGCTTTGATGCAGATTGATTGGATACAGCGTGATTTGAGGAAGATTGATCAGACATAACAACTCCAGCGCCTAAGCGCGATCCATAAGGTCAGCAGGAATACGCACCGGCATATCAAGCAACTGTTGGCCAAACGCCTTGCCTTGCGGGTCAATGCGTAGGCTGGCCATGCCACCACCGCCAAGGGCGTTTTCTAACAAAAAATTCAGCGCATGCATGGCCGGTAGCTCAAAGCGAGTGACCCGACTGTTGGGGTCATCCAACACATGCGCCATATAACGCGCCACCGCAGCTTCAGTCAGCGCGGCACGAATCCACGGCAGATAGTCGGGCCGGCGCGCAATCACCCCAATGTTGGCGTGGTTGCCTTTGTCGCCACTGCGGGCGTAGGCCAGATCAATTAAGGCCACCGTGATGTCATCATCGCTTGGCTGTGCCGTCTCACCGGCAGGCAGCGCGGGCAGGTGGCTTGCGTTGCTGCCTTGTGGATGGGCAACCGACCAACGCTTGCCATCTAGATCGACTTCAATCTGCACCTGTGCTTTGTCCACCAACATGGAAAACAGCTTGATCACCGGCGAGACTTTAGGCCGACCGCCGACAATGCCGGTCAGGGCTGGGGCCATGCCGGTCGCGGCTTGGGCAATTTCAGAGGCAAAAAACTGACAGGCTTCGCGCAGCGCATGTTTGACCGCAATTTTGACCACCACTTCGCGACATGCCGCCTGTACGGGATGCGCCTGTGCGCCGTAGGTGGTTTCGGTGCCCAAAATTTCGATTGAGGTTTGGCTAAAGGCAGGTGCACCGCGCAAGGCCAGCACGCGTTGGCATTTATCAATAATCGCCTGTGCCACGGTTTGGCCTTTTTGCTGAGCGTCACGGCCACCCAACATAAAGCTGACCAACACCCGATAGCCATCGGCATAGGTTGCACTGACTTTGTAGTCGTTTGACGGGGCGCGACCGCGTGCGCCAGTGACCCATACCTGATCTGGCCCGACTTGCTCGAGCTGTACGTGGCTAAAATCGGCAATCACATCGGGCAGCAGGTAAGACTGTGGGTCGCCAATCTCGTAGACAATTTGTTCGGCCACCGTCGCCACACTGACCAAGCCACCGGTTTTGGCAGGCTTACTGACCACAAATGATCCGTCAGCGCTGACCTCAACAATCGGAAAACCCATATTGGCGTAGCCATCGGCGACCAAATGCCAGTCGGTAAAATTGCCGCCGGTACATTGCGCGCCGCATTCGATCACATGCCCTGCCAACGAGCCTTGCGCAAGTTTGTCGTAGTCATCGCTGGCCCAGCCAAATTCGTGCATTAACGGGCCAAGCACCACCGCAGAATCGACACAGCGCCCTGTAATGACAATGTCAGCCCCTTGTGCCAAGGCTGCCGCAATTGGGGTTGCGCCCAAATAGGCATTGATGCTGGCCAAGCGCGCTGGCATGGCCTGCTGGCTAAACATTTCGGTCGGTTGCTGTGCGCGTAGGGCGTCTTGCTGGTCGATCAGGTCATCACCTAACACCACCGCAACTTTTAGGTTTAGACCGGCGTCGTGAATCAACTTAACCAAGGCATCACGGCAGGCCAACGGGTTAATGCCACCCGCATTGCTCACCACCTTGATGCCTTTTTGGGCAATGGCTTGCAGTAGTGGGGCCATTACGCGGCTGACAAAGTCGGTTGCATAGCCTGCATTCGAGTCGGTTTGGCGCGCTTTGGCCATAATCGACAGGGTGACTTCAGCCAAGTAGTCAAACACCAAGTAATCAATCTGCGCCTGATGCACCAACTGAAACGCAGCGGTATTGGTATCACCCCAAAAGCCAGAAGCACAGCCAATCCGTACTGTGCGCGGATCAGTGGGTCGTGCTGTGGCATACGATGGATCGGTCGAATTCATTTGCTTGACTCAAGCCTAGCGGTCATGCGACAACAGTACCAAGCAAGCGCTTGGTTTGTGACTGACCAATACTGTCCTTTTTGCAGTCAGATGATGAGCACATCGGCCAGTCAAGCGCTGATCATCAGGCATGTGATTATTTAGCCTAAGTAAAGGATCTCAACATGACATCGGCTGCCCTAATCGCACCCATCCATACCCTGCAAGACATCCCACATATGGCTGGGCTAGATGACAGTCCGCGCGGTCGAGTATTGCGGGCGGCGGCGTATTTATTCCGCCAGCAAGGGTTTGCCCGTACCACCGTGCGTGAGTTGGCGCAAATTGTAGGCATTCAGTCCGGTAGCTTGTTTCATCACTTTAAGACCAAGGACGATATTCTGGCCGCAGTGATGGAAGAGGCGATTCGTTACAATCTCAAGCGTATGCAAGCGGCAGTGACTGACCACCAACGGCCGGTAGATCAGCTGCGTGGCCTAATTCGTGCGGAGTTAGAGTCAATTAATGGCGATACGGGTGCAGCCATGGCGGTATTGGTGTTTGAATGGGATGCTTTAAATGCCGAGCGGCAAGTCCCATTGCTGGCCCTGCGTGATCAGTACGAGCAGTTGTGGCTAGACGTATTAGCACAGGCGCAAGCACAAGGCTTGATCAGTCAGCCGCCGTTTATTTGGCGGCGATTGATTGGCGGTGCGATCTCGTGGACGGTGACGTGGTACAAAGCAACAGGGCCAGTCTCGTTAGATCAACTCACCGATATGGTCCTGCGTATGGGTCTAGATGGAACAGTGACAAAATGAGTACTAGATCACAGCTTTGATTTTGTTGTTGTTTCTATTTTTGCGTTTAAAACAGAACACTCGTATAGGCCAAACTGCCAACAAATACAGTTAGTTTTGTCCATTGTTGCAGTCTGATGCCCCCACCTATACTGCGATACGTTGACAGGCATGCTGCAACAGTCGTTGCTGTAATAGCCGAAGCACACACATTTGAGGTAATAGGCTAGATCATGATTAAACAGCTATTAGGTAAAGGTTTTTTTTGGGCCAATGGTTGGACCTTTGAGCATGACCCATCGCTATGGTCAGACAAGCAAGTGGTGATTGGCTTTCCACATACCACCAATATGGATGCCATTCGTGCGGTTGCCTTGTTTAATGCGATTGGCCTGCAAACCAACACCTTAATCAAAAAAGAATTGTTTAAAGGCCCACTGGGGCCAGTGCTAAAGCAGTTTGGTGCCATTCCGGTAGATCGTCAGTCGGCCAGTCAAGTGGTCGAACAAATGGCCGAAGAGTTTAAAACCCGCCAACGCTTTACCTTAATCCTCGCGCCTGAAGGGACGCGTGGTAAAGGCCAAGCCAAGCCACCAATTCGGACGGGTTTTTGGCATATTGCCAAAGCCGCTAATGTACCGATTGTGCTGATGCTGTCTGATTTGCCTAATAAAAAGGGCCGTTTCTTGGGTAAGATTATGCCTAGCGATATGAGCACTGATTTGGCAGAAATTCAGCGTTTGTATGCCCAAGCGGGCATCATGCTAGAGCTGCCTAAACCTCGTGATTAACTAAATGGCGTTGATAGCAAATCAAAGCACACAAAAAAGACCGATCAATCGGTCTTTTTTTAAGGTGCTGGTAATAGGCTAGAGTGAACTAGCGATACATATCAGCCATATTGGCCAAGAAAGCATCAAACTCAATTTGATTGAATTTGCGAATTTCAGATTCTGCATGGCGCGACAACATGCCATGAATCAACGGCACATTGACGTCCACTTCCCAGTCTTGCTTCATCATGACGCGGCCATTGTCTTCTGCCACGCGGCTTTTGCAACGAAACTCGGCAGGCAAGTTGAGCATAAATTTGAGTTCGGCCAAGCCAGTATGTGAGTTCCACTCTTCAACACGCTTGACCCGTAGCGCATCACTGAGCATTTTTTTAACCACTTTAGGGATGTCAGCCTCCAGATTTAACGAGCGCTCAACATAATAAACCCCGTCTATCGCCTCAGAGCGCGCCACAACAACCTTGGTGCCTGGCAGTCTTGGCCAGAGGTTTTCGTGAAAACGAGGCTGAATCAGTGCGGCTTTAATTTGCTCTATACTGAAATTTGGAATTTCGTGTTGGATTTGAAACGTGTGTGCCATGACAAAAATCCTAAACAATCAAGGGTGCAGTACAATATTCAAGCATTGCATGCAGTGCGAGCCGCTATGCTATAACACTTTGTTGTCTGGTTACAAAAAAAACCAATAATATCATGTGAATATAAATTCATTTATGTTTGGCACAGTCGTGGGTTGTTGCGGTGGTCTATGATTACAACCAGTTTCTGTGATCAATAGGCGATGTCAGACCATGCCATTTGTCCGTTGTATTGGTTTGTGTCGCTACGCGCCAACAGATCATTTAACGATCAGTCAGGATAAACAGTTTGAGTAGTCAATCATTTCAGCCACCTCTGGTTGATTCTTGTAGGTGTTTGTATTGATATCAAAAATATTTTTTTTGGCAGCCTGTTTTGTATTTAGATATGAATATTGGGCTTTAAGTAGGTTGCGATTTAATCGTGCTGATTAATGTTGTGCGGCTGGCCTATTGCATTCATTTTATTTGATCCATTTAAATCGCGGCTAGAAATAATTGGCCTAGCACAGTACACTCCGCAACATTACAGAGCATATGCTGTGCATATACAACGATTAACAGTCGATGATGGTGTTGATTTAAACCGGCAATGTAGAGGTCAGCGTGTGCTGAACATCGCCTTCAATACACAAAACGTCATATCGCAACAGTACGATGCTTGAGAACCTAAAATGTGTAGCTACAAATCGGGGATGGGTCGGTGTTAAAACATATTTTGGATAAACGTCGCACAACGATTGTGCAGCAGCATCGTGGTGCATTTGCGTTGGCATGTGTCATCACGTTGACCGGCTGTGCCTTGTCTCCGGGTCTGCAAGTCGGCGAGTTACCGCCCTCCGGTATGATCACTGCGGCCAATGGATTAAGCATTCAAGTTCAGCCCATTACCGTGTCTACTTTGCCCGCTGCGCCGGATGCCACCCTAGATCCCAACATTGCAGATTTATTTGTTCAGACCGCAGCACCTGTTTATCGTCTACAGCAAGGCGATGTCTTAAATATTAATCTGTGGGCGCATCCCGAAATTACCCCACCAACTACCGGCACAACCAACAACGCTGGTTTTGTGATTGATCAAATGGGCGATGTCACCTTTCCTTTGGTTGGTCGTGTTCGGGCGCAGGGCAAAAGCCTGAGCCAGTTTAGTGATGATCTACGCCGTCGCTTGGCCACTTACCTGCGCAATCCCGATGCACAGGTCAAAGTGCTGTCGTATAACGGACGCAAAATTTTTATTGATGGCGAAGTGCGTAACGCGGGCCAGTTTGCCATGACCGATCAGCCGCAAACCCTGTATAGCGCCTTAACCAATGCGGGTGGCGCGCTACCAACGGCCAATATCAACAATATTAGTCTTACCCGCAAAGGCCAGCACTATCGGTTGGGCCTACTCACCTTGCAACAACAAGGCTATTCGCCAAGCCAGTTGTACCTACAAGAAGGCGATAGCCTGCATGTGTACTCCAAAGAAACCCGAAAAATCTATTTGATTGGCGAAGCAGGCAATCCCAACGCCTTTGTGATGCCAGAAGAAGGCATGAGCTTGGCCAACGTGTTGGGTGAGGGCCGTGGGCTAAACGCACTCAGTGCCAATCCGACACGGATTTATGTGGTGCGTGATCAACCGGCCCAACAAGTCGCCCAGATTTATCATCTGGATCTGTCTTCGATCAGTAGCTTGGCGTTGGCCGACCGCTTTAAGCTGGCGCCCAACGACATGGTGTATATCGATGCGTCTGGTCTGGCGCGTTGGAGCCGTGTGATCAATCTGCTGCTGCCGTCTGCCAGTGTGGTGCGTACCGCCCAAGTGATTGGCACGGGCAATTAATCGATCATGAAATTTCAAACGATTTTGGTGATTTGCGCTGGCAACATTTGCCGCAGCCCCATGGCAGAAGCCTTGCTTAAAGCGGCCTTGCCCAACAAGACCATTTTGTCCGCCGGTATTGTTGGCTTAAGTGGCCATCCGGCTGATGCCATGGCCGTGGAATGTATGGCCGAACTGGGCATTGATATTTCCAAGCATATTGGCCGTCCGTTGGACCGTAACTTAATGCTCAGTGCCGATAT
>JBBKWH010000089.1:0-8838 GCA_037968855.1 Moraxellaceae bacterium
AATTAAATGCTAGTAGCATGGCATTGATTGTGTCTGAAGTAGAAGAATCTAGAAGTGATCAGTATTTAGACACTAATTGGAAGGCTCTATTATATTAACTGGAGGTCTCAAGATTGAAGTGCAATAGCGGCTTTTAGTCTAATGACTTTTTCAAACCCTTGAGATTCGAGCAATTGAAGTGACTGAGAATACGATTGGTGATGCACCGATGTTGCCTGAGTTCTTCAATTCTAAATCGCTATATCCAACTGGAAATGCCCTGCACCCTGCGCGTCTCTTAAACATTTGGGGTCAGGGGCTTGGCTAACTTTGGGCTGGGTTGTGCAACAAAGCCGTCTTTATGCACAAAAAAATGAGTGTGGTGTTCTTGATTACTATAAAAAAATAATCAAGAATGCTCGGAAAATATTGGCAGAATTATTATACTTATTGTATGCTATTTTAATGATAGAAGACCATCTAATCCACCTCCAAAGCCTCCAGCACCCACATTGCATAGACCCTCTGACCCGAAAAAGTAGATTCTTATGCTAGATAAAAATGATTTTTTTTGGAAAGCATTTGATTTATTGAATAATGGACGTTATGTTCAAGCAAGAGAGCTATTTGAGCATCTTGAAACTGATGATGCCAAAATTCAGCTTGCTTATATGTATCGGTTAGGGTTAGGGGGTGAGCCTAGATTAGAGGCTTCTATTCAGCTATATCGCGACCTTGTTGAAAAAGGTAATGTTATCGTGACCTATGATTTAGCTAGCTTATTACTCAGCTTGAATCGATCAGAGGAGGCATTGTTTTTTTTACTCTCGCGTCAGAGCAAGGTAATAGTTCTGCAACTTACTGGGCAGCGCAAATATGTGATGGTTATAAAGGTGCCAATCCAGACTCCAGCCTATATATGCACTACCTTAACAAGGCCGCAAAACAAGGTCATTTATTTGCACAACGAGATATTCTTAAAAAAAAGTATTTGCAATCCGGATCTTTTATAGAAAGGCTAAAGTGTAAGTTTTTAATGATTTTAATAAAGTGGAAAAGTTTAAAAATTATTTTCAAGAATTCCAATCATAAGAATGTAAGTTGAAATACGTTATTATTACGCCAAATTCTTGAAAAACAACTCGTTGCTATAACTCTCTACATCCAAAACCGATCGCTTGAGGACAACCTGTACGAATCTTAGCAAATGTTATGTCGTACAGATGTAAGATGTCGGACATCTCTTTTGGATGGTAAAGCCCGTATGTCTTTTGTCATCGTGAGGTCGATGGTATCGCTCAAGTCACTCCCGCATCCATGTCAAAACCAAGTCACTGCCAACAATGACTTAAAGCCAAAAGGACAGCACTCACGCACCGTCCCCTTGTCGACACAACCACGCTCACGATTCAACGACGTACGTTACACCGCTACCGCTTGCTTTTTTTCGCGCCGTACATCACTGCTATAATTGACCTCGTAGTCCTGCAAATTCAAACGGCTCAGACGCTGTTTAAGCACTTTAAGTGACCACGGCCATGCGGCAAAGTTGCGACCGTTGGCATCCAAATAATAGCTTTGGCAGCCGCCACTATTAAACACAGTGGTTTGTAGATGCTTTTGCACACGCTGGTTGTGTTGGTGCAGGACGGTTGGCTTTATGGTGAGTTTACTGATGCCTTTAGCCTTCATCTGTAGCAAGCCATCGACAATGTAGTCGAGCTGCGCTTCAACCAAACCAATAAACGAGTCATAGACCAACACGTTTGGCCCCAGCATCAAAAAGGCATTCGGCACCTGTTGCAGGCTAGTGCCAAGGTAGGCTTCTGGTGAGGTGTCTTTCCATAGTTCAGACAAGCGCTGGCCATTGGCATTGACAATCCGCTTACCAATCGGCGGATGTGACACTTCAAAGCCCGTTCCCCAAATAATCACATCCACTTCATGCTGCTCACCATTGGCGGCGATCACGGTATTGCCCTCAACTTTGACCAAGCCATGTGGGATCAGTGTAGTGTTGGCCGCTTGCAAGGCCGGATAGTAGTTATTGGCAAACAAAATCCGCTTACAGCCAACCAAAAAATTCGGTGTGACCTGTTGGCGCAAGACGGGATCATGCACTTGCAGCCTGAGCAGTTGCTTGGCCAAGGCATTAAAAGGCTTGAGCGCATGAGGATGGCGTAAACCAAAGTTAATCACATTTAGTGATGTCGCCACCGTTTTACGCCAATTGGCTTGAATGGATGGATATTTGGCCACGATGCCTTTGCTCCAATCGCCTAGATCGGTATCCGGCTTGGGCAAGACCCACGGTGCAGTCCGTTGAAAGACATACAACTGTTTGGCCAAGGGCTGAATCTGTGGCACAAACTGAATGGCCGATGCCCCTGTACCAATCACCGCAATCCGTTTGCCGGTCAGATCATAATCATGGTTCCACTTGGCCGAGTGGAACATCTCACCGGTAAAGGTCTCCAGACCAGCCAGACGTGGCACTTGTGGTTCGGTGATTGGGCCAGTCGCACAGATCAAGGTTTTGGACAGATACTGACCTTGGTTGGTATCGAGCACCCATAGATGACGGCTGTCGTCCCATTGCGCGTTTTCAAGCGCGGTATCAAACTGAATCATTGGTTTGATATTGAAGGTTTCGCTGACTTCTTCGAGATAACTTAAAATCTCTGGCTGCTTGGCAAACAGATGGCTCCATTTGGCACTCGGCGCAAAGGAATACGAATACAGTGCAGACGGCACATCACAGCCACAATTAGGATAAGTATTTTCGCGCCACGTTCCGCCAATGCGATTGGCTTTTTCGATGATTTTAAAGTTGTCATAGCCAACTTTTTGCAAGCGAATGGCCGCAGCAATGCCAGAAATTCCAGCACCAACAATAAAGCTGTCGTAGATATGCGTCTGTTTAGTCATGTGAAACCCCAAGGTCTAGAAGTGGCTGCGCAATGCGCTTACTTGATAAAGGTGTACGACAAGCCCAAAAACTTGGCATACAAGGTCGGTGAGACGCGCTTCATCAGCCAGAATAATTTGGCGTCCAGTTGCGGAATGGTGTACAGCTTGCCTTGGTCCAATCGGTTCAAGGTGAGCTGCGCCACCGCATCGCTGGAGGTCATGGCAAAGTTCATCAGGGCATGATCTGCCAGCCCAGAATAGCGGCTTGGAATGCGGCCATTTTTGATGATGTTGGTTGGTACCAAGGTTGGACACAGGACATTGACCTTGATCTTGGACTTTTTAAGCTCGGCGGATAGCGTCTCAGACAACGCCAATACACCCGATTTGGTGACATTATACGCGGTCATCTCTGGTGCAGCGGTATAGGCAGCGGCTGAGGCCACATTAATGATCGCGCCATAGCCCAACTGTTTAAACTTGGGCACAAAGTAATGACAGCCATGAATCACGCCCCACAGATTGACGTGGGTCACCCACTGCCAATCCTCCAGCGACAACTCATCAAACTTACCGCCCAAACCCACACCCGCGTTATTGATCACCAACGTGACCGGATGCTGCATCAACTGTTCGGCAGTCTCGGCCAGTTGTTTGACCTGCTCGGCAATGCCCACATCACACGCCACTGCAAAGCCAGTCGCGCCTTGCTGGCGTAATAAACTGACCGTTTCTTCAGCCGCATCAAGGTTGATATCGGCACACACCACAGTTCCACCGCGTTTACCAAGCGCTAGTGCAAAACTACGGCCAATCCCACTGCCCGCACCCGTCACCACGGCATACGCCCGTTGGCTGGGGACAATGGCTTTAGTGAATAAACCCATGCTGTTCTCTCATCAAAAAAGGTTGGCTGGTATCAACGAGCGTTTCACAGATACCAGCAGGCGGTGATGCTTTGCTCATGCCTCTTAGGCAGCGCTACGAACCGGCGGGGTAAACTCTTTGACAAAATATGGCGTCAATACGCCGGTTTCTGGATGTAAAAGCTTTTCTTTGTAATAGGCCAAATACGCCGTCGTGTCGTGATCATTGGGATGAAAATCGGGCCGGAAATAATCCAAAATATGCCCCATCGAACTACCAAACACGCCGTTTTTTGGGCCAAACAACAAGCTGGCGCTGGTCTTGGCTTCTTTCCAAAAGCTTAGGCTGACAATATTGCGTGGGTTTTGAATAAACGGCAGCAGCAACGCACCGAGCGACACCCCACCAAAAATGGTCAAAAACGCCACACCAAAGCCAAAAATTCGCAAGGCATAATTGCCCGACAGCACTTGGTACACATCATAGGCAATGTCTTTATGCTCAGACTCTTCAAGCATGTGCCACAGCCACAACGCACGCGCTTTTTCATCATCTGAATAATAAAAATGATCTTCGTGCTTCATCATGTATTCGGCCAGCACCGCAGTAAAATGCTCGATACCGGCCATCATGGACAGCTTTAAGGGCTGGGGAAATTTTAAAAAACCATACTCAAATACTTTCTCGGCCAAAAATCGATAAAACGTCACCGGATAATTATGCGGCTTCATGACTTCGTTATATTCATTGTGCAGCTTTGAATGCAACGCCTCTTGCCCAATCAATGCCGTGATGCGCTGCTTTAATACTGGATCTTGAATAAAGTCACGATGATAACGAGCTGTTTCAATCACCAACTCTTCACCATAGGTCAAAAAAATCGACAAGGCCATAAAGTAGCCGGTTGCCCACTCTTTTTGCATATAGAATTTTGAATCAAAGGTTTGAGAATCAAACTTAAAATCAAAATGCCGAATCGGCATACTGCCCTTTTTGGCAAAATCAGAAATCTTGGCGTATTGGCGTAGGCTCAATTTACTCAATGTCGTGGCAATCATGATCAATCCCTCAAATAAACGCCTTGGCAACTCATCAGCAGTGTTAGGCGTTACGGATGAAGACAGCGCCAGACCTGTACCGCGATCATCGTGCTCAATTGAATTCAATGAGCGACGACGTCGTGTGGTCAAGGTCGGATGTCAGGTGATGATTCATCCTATAGTGAGCTTTTGTTCGGATTCAACTCGGGTAAATCTCTCGGCCAGATTGAGCAAAATCAGATTTTTTTGATATTAAAAAATCAATCAAAACAGCTAGATATTTTTTATCAAACATTCAGCACTGGCATTTTGTACCAACTCACCAGCACCGTGGTTAAAAATGACAACTCAGATATACCGTTTAAAAACCGATGTTCGGTTTTGATGCATGAGCGAATTTGCCAAAAAGATCAGATGGTCTGGTTTGGCTAGAATGTTTTGGCCTATCGCAGCATGTCTGAGTCTGACCAAGCACTCCATCGCTTACTGCAAACTCAGCGATACAGCACATGATTGGCTGCTGTCGTTCGATCAAGCATCTGCGCAATGCTCCGTATGGTCGTGGTTGATACGTTCATCTGCGCAGCAATGGAAGACCAATGGAAGCTCTGGGTTTGTGCGATAGACCTCTAAGCGTGAAACAGATGTCAACGCGTTCATCGTTTGAGCACCTCATCAATACTTATTGGGGCAATAGGCATGGGGTCACACAACTGATCGATACGCGCCACCTCATCGACACACTGCCACAACAGTAAAAACTGCCTCAGACTAATTTGCCCTGTGGTCTCAAATTTCTTGATGGTGGATGCAGGCACCAAGCTGCGCTCAGCAAGTGTTTGCCTTGACCAGCGCAAGGCTTTACGACGTATACGAATCGCTTCGGCAAGATGCGTTTGTACGTCATGAACTGAAAGCAATGAAATTTTCATGGACACTATTGTATCTAAAGAACTGCAAAACAGCCAAAAAAAGACATCATTGTGTCCAAAAAAACGTAATCGACGACGATTGATGCGTTAGAACACTTTAAACATACGCATCACCAATCAACAGCCGGTATATGAACGGGTCACCACAGGCACATAACATCGCCTTCACACCAAATACCCAATTCTTTTTTTCTGCTAAACAAAGAAAATTTACTTCGTTCTCCTGCTAACGATGACTAGCTATGATCGGCTCCATCAGCCATATCAACGCTTTGGAGCAGGTTATGTCATTGAATATTAAGCAATGGGCAAGTCTTGTTGTTTTCGCATCACTCAGCTTGGGTCAGGCCCAAGCCGCCACTGATTTTCTTAATGTGTCTTACGACCCCACCCGTGAGCTGTACGATGAATACAATCAATCGTTCGGCACATGGTGGAAAAAACGCACCGGCGAAGCGGTTAATTTTAAGCAGTCACATGGCGGTTCTGGCAAGCAAGCACGCTCAGTGATTGATGGTCTTGAGGCTGACGTTGTGACCTTGGGTCTCGGTGGTGACATTGATGCGATTGCCAACAACAGCAATCTCATTCCAAAAAACTGGCAATCCAAGCTACCCAACAATGCTGCGCCTTATACCTCAACGATTGTGTTTTTGGTCCGTAAGGGCAATCCAAAAGGGATTAAAGACTGGGGCGATTTGGTCAAGTCGGGTGTTGATGTGGTCACGCCCAATCCCAAAACATCAGGTGGTGCCCGTTGGAACTACCTTGCCGCGTGGGCATGGGCAAAAAAACAACCACATGGTAGTGATGCGACTGCCAAAGATTTTGTGCAACAAGTTTATGCCCATACCAAGGTTTTAGACTCTGGCGCGCGTGGTGCGTTGACCACCTTTGCCGAGCGCGGCATCGGCGACGTGCTGATTAGCTGGGAAAACGAAGCGCAACTGGCAACGCGTTCATTAGACAAAGGTGCGTTTGAAATTGTCGTACCGAGCATCTCAATTTTGGCCGAACCCTCCGTTGCGGTGGTTGAGCAAAATGCCAAAAAACACGGCACATTAAATCTGGCCCGTGGTTATTTGAACTATTTATATAGCCCTGTGGGTCAGGAGTTAGCCGCAAAGCATTACTTCCGTCCACGCAACGCACAAGTTGCCGCTCGTTATAAAGACGTGTTCCTGCCAGTCAAACTGTTCACCATTAACAAAGAGTTCGGAGGTTGGACCAAAGCCACAGAGGTGCATTTTGCCAATGGGGGCATCTTTGATCAGATTGTCGAAGCCAATAGCCGCTTAGCACATTGATGATCGAACGATAGGACTACCGCCATGATTGTTCGCTCACCGCATACCGTGTTGTCCGGTTTTGGCTTATCGCTGGGCATCACGCTGACATGGTTATCACTGATCGTACTGATTCCACTAAGTGCCGTTTTGATCAAATCTGCTCAGATTGATTTGCCTGCATTGCTCGCTATTTTAGGCTCAGAACGCATTCAGCACGCGCTGTGGCTAAGCTTTAGCACCGCGATTGCTGCTGCGCTGGTTAATGTGGTGTTTGGTCTATTGTTGGCGTGGTCGTTGGTGCGCTACGACTTTTGCGGTAAACGCTTGGTCGATGCGCTGATTGACTTACCGTTTGCTTTGCCAACTGCCGTGGCGGGCATTGCGTTGGCCAGTCTGTACGCCCCAACTGGCTGGATTGGTCAACTGTTTGCCCCGCTTGGCTTGCAGATTGCCTATACCCAGATCGGCATTGTGATTGCCTTGATTTTTATCGGCATTCCCTTTGTGGTACGGACGGTGCAGCCTGTGCTGGTTGATCTAGAAACCGAGCTAGAAGAAGCCGCAGCATCACTCGGTGCCAGTCGTTGGCAGACCCTGTCACAAGTGATTTTGCCGGTGTTAACCCCTGCACTTCTGACCGGCTTTGCCTTGGCCTTTGCTCGTGGTGTGGGCGAGTATGGTTCGGTGATTTTTATTGCTGGTAATCAACCGTTTAAAACTGAGATTGCGCCGCTTTTAATCATTTCTCGCCTAGAAGAATACGATTATACCGGTGCAACCGTGATTGCGGTATTGATGCTGCTGCTGTCGTTTGTCTTATTGCTGCTGATTAATCTGTTGCAAAGCTGGAGCAATCACCGCGCAGGGAGATTGGCCAAATGATCAGTATCAACAAAGATTTGGCGCAAGGTCTGCAATCACGCGATGCCACTCGTGAACCGGCATGGGTTCGTCGATTGATCATCACGATCAGTTTAGTATTTTTTGCCAGTTGTTTGTTTTTGCCACTGTTACTGGTGTTTGTGGAAGGCTTTAAGCAAGGTCTTGCTGTGTATGTTCAGGCATTGATTGATCCTTACACCTTATCGGCGGTCAAGCTGACCTTGTGGGTTGCTGCGATTGTAGTGCCATTGAATGTCATTTTTGGGGTCGCGGCGGCATGGCTGATCACCAAATTTCGTTTTCGCGGTAAAGCGATTTTGACCACCTTGATTGATTTGCCATTTTCGGTATCGCCGGTGATCGCCGGTTTGATGATGGTGTTGGTGTTTGGCGCGCAAGGTTGGTTTGGTGATTGGTTGCGTGCGCATGATATCAAGGTGATTTTTTCGGTGACCGGCATTGCACTGGCCACTGTGTTTATTACCTTCCCGTTTGTGGCACGAGAGCTGATTCCCTTAATGGAGTCGCAAGGCATTGAAGAAGAGGAAGCAGCAACGGTCCTTGGCGCGAGTGGCTGGCAAACCTTTTGGCACGTCACCCTACCCAATATCAAATGGGCATTGTTGTACGGGGTGATCTTGTGTAACGCCCGTGCGATGGGTGAATTTGGGGCGGTGTCGGTGGTGTCTGGGCATATTCGTGGCGAAACCAATACCTTACCGCTGCATGTCGAGATTCTCTACAACGAATATGCGTTTAGTGCGGCGTTTGCCGTGGCGTCTTTACTCGCGTTTTTGGCCTTGATCACTTTAGTCATCAAAACATGGGTCGAAAGCCGTCTTGGACCTGACGTCGATCCGATCAAAGATGACATCAATCCTCTTAAATCACATTGAGCGAGGCGCTTTAACATGAGTATTCAAGTCAGTCATATTGACA
>JBBKWH010000090.1:0-11232 GCA_037968855.1 Moraxellaceae bacterium
GAGGGCTCACACCCTCGTCGGTTTTCAAGACCGGTGCTTTAAACCACTCAGCCACGCTTCCGTTAGGCCGCAAATGATAGCGAGTCTTTACGGCCTTTTCAACGGTTTATTCCAATTATTGTGGAATAAAGTTGAATTTGTAAGTGTCTTCCCAGACATCGTAGTCGCCACTGTCAAAGGTCAGACCTTTGATCAGCGATAACATCTTCGATTCAAGCGCGCTGTTGTTCAGATCGCTAGACACAATCACCGCGCTGAGCACTTTACCGTCGTCTGAGATACGCAGTTTGACCGTGACACTGCCTTGCATGGTGGGGTCTTCGTCCAGTGCACGTTTATAGGCACTCTGTAGACGACCTTTGGCTTGGCTCATGATCCGTTCGATGTCACCACGCTTGCCTTTTCCATTACCGTTACCGCTGGATTTGGCGGTGCTTTTGCCTGCAGTGGCCGAGTCTTTAATCTCACCGCTTACTTCTGTCGTTTTACGGTCAGATAGCTTGTCGCTCACTTTGGCGTTTTTGTCACCGCTAGTGGCCGAGCCAAAATCGACTTTGGAGGCTTTGCTGGTGCTGGCCGCCGTGTTGAGTTTGACGTCTGCTTTGCCACCTTCAATGCCACCTTTTTGCAGGCCATGACCTTCGACGGGTTTGGCTTTGCTGCTGCCACTGGTCAGGCTGCCAATCGCACTACCAAGGCCGGTGTCTTGCACGGCAGCTTGGGCGCGGCGTTGGGCGGCTTCACGCAGTTCGGCGGCAGTTGGACCGGGTTTAACCGTCACTGGGGTTGGGGTTTCAACAGGAACCGGTTTAGGGTTTGGCGTTGCTGCGGGCTTGGCCACAGGTGCAACAGTGGTCATCGCTTTGGCTGGCCGTTCGGTTTTGACCACTGGCTTATCTGGCGAGCCGCTTTGCGTCGGCGTGACTGGTTTAGGTGCAGGTGGCGCAGGCTTGGCCGGTGGCGGCGTAACCGCTACCGGTTTTGGCTCAGGCTTCGGTTCTGGCTTGGCTACCGGCTCAGGTGTGGGTTCTGGCTTTGGCTCAGGTTTAGGCTCGGGCTTTGGTTGCGGCTTCACTGGTTCAGGCAGTTCTACCACTGGCGGCAGCAATATAGTCCGTTCGGGCAGGATCACCGCTTTGGGCTTGATCGGTACGGTGACCAAGGGAATGGCGATACAAATAATCACTGCACCGGCAAAAAAGCCTAGATCACTACGGCGAAATTGGCCGGTGTCCCACGGTAGGCGAGAATTATGCATTGGCTTTTTTCTCCCGTAGTACGGCAAATGACACCCGACCAAACTGTTGTTGGCTACAGATCTGCATAATCTGACGCAAGGTTGAGTATGGTAGCTGCTGGTCGCCCATGATGATCACATTGCGCTCACCTTGGCCGTTGACGATTTGCTGAGGCTTGTAGTTGCCTTGCTGATTCGCCAGTGCAGTGGCCAGTGGCGTAAAGTCGTTCTCTGCACCATTGGCGTTCAGCTGCATAATCGGTTGATCGTTAATCAAAATCTGCTGCTGATTAATCACCAATTTTAGGCTGTTATCGGCCAAATTGCTGGTGCTGGATGTTGGCAGTGTGAGGTCTTTAAGCGACGGTAGTTGCACGGGGTTTTGTGCACTGACCAATAAAAAGAACACCAAGATGGTAAAAATATCCATCAAGGAGGTCAGGCTCAGTTGGGCTACTTGGGCTTTACGCTGTTTTTGACGCGATTGGCGTCGTTGGGTTGCACTCATGATGCCCCCTCAACTGAGGCCAGTTGTAGCTCTGGAAAAAGTGGATAGATCGCTTGAGTCTGTTCGCTGGTCACAATCCGAACCGCATCCATGGTGCTAATCACACGCTGATAGGTCACCCCGTCTTCAACGCGTAATGTGGCGCTGTTGACTTGTGGATATTGGCTTTTAAGTTCACGCAAACGAGTGTTTAAGGCGCTAAAGTCTTGGCCGCTAATCACGCCAAGGTTGCCTGATTGACCACGATTGTTGACCACAAAACGATCTGGATAGACGTACACATCTAAGACCAAGGGAGGCGGAGCATCGCTACTGGCGCTGCTGGGTCCGTCACCGGGTTGATCGACTTGCAACACGCTGACTTGTATAAAGACTGCATTGAGCAATAAAAACGGAATCAAGATCACCATCAAGTTCATAAATGAGGTGATATTGAGTTCGACATTGGTTTCGCGCTTGCCGCGCATCCGCCGACGCATGGCTTTCTCCTTGCCGTCAGACGCTTATGGCGCGCGACGCAGTTGGCGGATCTGGTTTTGCACTTTCATGCTGATCATTTCGATGCTTTCGACCACTTGCTGGGTATAGTTCTGCAAGAAGGTATAGGCCAGCAGTAATGGAATCGCCATGCCCAAACCAAAGGCGGTGGTGTTCATCGCAACCGAAATCGCAGCAGACAGTAAGTCGCCTTTGGCGGCTGGATCGGCATTGGCAACGGATTCGAAGGCAGAAATTAGACCTTGAACTGTGCCCAATAGACCTAGCAAAGTGGCAATGTTGGCAAAGGTTGCTACATAGGTGGTGCGCGCTTCTAGGCGTGGCATTGATTCCAACAGGCCTTCTTCAAGGGCGCTTTCGACGTGGTCCATGTCTGCACCTGCTGTTGCTGCACTTAAACCGTAATCCAGCACACGGCCGACTTCGCTGTCGTCTTCTTTGGCGGTGCGGAGTGCGGTGGCCAGTTGACCATTGCTGATTTCAGGCTGTACACGAGACCACAGGGCTTGGTTTTGTTTTTTGATTTTATTCAAAAAGATAATACGTTCAACAACGATAGCGATACCGAGTACACCGACCAATAAGATCGGGTACATGAAAAAACCGCCGTCCTGAATAAACTTGATGAAGTTCACGAATGAACGCTCCTTGAGGTGTTGATTGGCAATGGTGGGTGTTTACTGACGAGTGGACGTCTGGTTCAAAATTTGCGTGTAACGAATTTCACCATTTAAACGATCCCGATCCGTCGGGGTCAGTGAGTCTTTTAAGGCCGTAAATTCTAGAGGCCCTTTAGGGATATGTGCTTCTTGCTCTTGCCACGGCACGATGTTGGTGACCAATGGGGTATCCACGGTAGCGATCACGTCGGTTTGACCGGCTGCTTGGTCGCGTGCGACAGCTTCGGCCAAGGTGCTGGGTTGGTTGTCTGCCGCTTGTGCCATGCCCGTGACACAGAGCATGCTCAGCAATAGTGCAGATCGATGAATACACATCATGAGGCAGTCTCCGTGGCTGGGGTTGCTGGGGCAGCGGGGGTAGTTGTGGTATCGCTGTTGGTTTCAGTGCTATTGGCTTCGGTACTTGGCACAGCAACAGGTGCGGGCTTGGCAAACGAGGTCATGGGCAACTTCAGTTGACGCTGTAACAGATTGATCCATTTTTGCACGCTGGTGTCATTGGCCGATAGGCCCAAGTATTGGGTATAAGCATCCAATGCGGCTTGCGGCTGCTTAAGATAAAGCTCGCGATTGATGCCTTGTAGATATGGGCCTTCTGCCATGGTCGGTGCATCTTTGATGGCCGCACTGAGGCTTTGCTCTGCTTGGCTAAACTGACCAAGCTTCATTTGGGCCAAGGCTTGCAGCACGCGGGCTTGCGCGAGTTCGGTGAGGTCTGTTGATTTGTCTTTTTTGGACTTTTTGCTGGTGTCTGTGGTTGCTGTCCGCTTGCTAATTAATCCTTCGGCTGTGGTCAAAGCGGCTTGGGCTTGATTGGCATCAAGTTGAGCAAAACCAGCCAGTAGCGCACTGTCTGTTGTGGCAATGCTTGGACGACGTAGCTCACGGCCAAAATAACCTGAGGACAATGTGGCCAAGGCGTCGTAACTGCGGGCAATCCAGTTATCCCACAGGCTATCAGCACCACCTGTCACCAATTCGACGTTGGCTTTGTGCCATTCCAACGCTTTGTCTTTGAGCGGCTGGGTTTGCTCTTCGATGGCGATTTGGTATTGCTCGGCGGCTAGATCATCCATGCCGGTTGGAACGGGTGCGTCGTTTACACCTTTGTAGAACTGGGTAAAGCTATCGCCCAACACAAACTGTGCTTGGGTAACAAAGTCAGCCACTTGCAAGTCCAAAATGGCTTGCTGACTGTCGATGACCTTTTGTAGCGCGGCTTGTTTGCGCGGAATGCTGTTTTTGAGCGGTTGGGTAATGGTAATAGCGCGATATTGCTCAATAATCGGTTGATCAATAATGCTATGCGCACGTGCTGCCAAGTAGCGTAGGCGGGGTTGCACGGTTGCGGGTGCAGTAGCTAAGCGATTGGCAAAACCAAGTTGGCGTTGCAGTTCTTGCATTTGCCCTGTGCTATCGCGGCGCAGTACGGCATCTTGATACAGGCGCTCGCTGGCTTCCAGCGATTGGGCAAGGTCTGCACGTGGCTCGGCCAAATACTGCCGATACAGATTGACCTCAGCAGCGGTGGCCGGAATTTTGCGGTCCGTTTCGGCAGCGCCAGTGGCTTTACGCTGGCTATCGGCTGATAGCCAGAGTGCGGCTAAGGCATTGTCTGGTTTGGCTTTACTATCCCGTTGATAAATCAGCTGATAGGTACGCGCTGCCCCTTGCCAGTCTTGCGCTTGTTCTTGGATTTTGACAATTCGTTCTGGAATACCAACGGCTTGTTCGTTGTCTGGGTAACGCGAATAAAAGGCTTGTAAGGTTGGTACGGCTGCCGGTACTTCGCCCAATACCATGGCCGAGCGCCATGCAGCGTCAACTTTAATGGCATTGTCTTGGGTGGTATCGCTGGCTTGTTGATACAGCTTGGATGCAGTGCTGCTATCCTTGTCTTGGGCTTGGTCAGCCTGACGATACAAGGTAGCGGCCAGTTGGTTTTGGTAGCGGGTGGTTTCGTCGCGGCTTAGACCGTTTAAGTTTAGGACTTGACGATATGCACGCTCGGCATTCACCCATTGTTGTTGGTCAAATTCGGCATTGGCCAATAACACGCTGGCGGTTTTTCGGTCATCGTTGGCCAGTACCGGCAGTTTTAGAATACGTGTTGATAGTTCGCTGACGGTGGCAAAGTCCTTGCGATCAAGGTATTGGCCCGTTAGCGCTAACAGCACCGCTGCGGCGTTTTTGTCATTGCTAAAGCGGTCGGCAAAGCGCAGTGTGCTGGCTTTTTGTTGTGCCAACCATGTGCCTTGCTGGGCGGCTGGCAGTTGCTTCAGCCGTGCCTGATACGCCAGCAGGGCAAAGTAGCCAGAATCGACTGGTTTGGTGCCAGTTTGCTCGTAAGCCAATTGTTCGAAGACTGAAATTGCTGCTTCGTATTGCTCGCCGCTATACAAGGCTTCGGCCATGAGTTCGCGGATACGAATTTGATCTTTGGGATCAGTGGTCAGTTCTAATTGTTTGCGGTATAGATCAGCGGCTTTTTGGTATTCGGCACTAGATTTATCGCTTTGTGCCAAGGCGTGATAGTGCTTGGCCAGATCGTCAAGGTTGGCTTTGAGTTCTGGTCGTAGGGTGGCTTGTAACTCTGGTGCGGCTTTTTGAAAGTAGTCACTTTGCGTATCAAAGCGCTGTACATACTCGCTTTTGACTCGAATAATGTCTTTGGCAAAACCGGCGTCTTTGTAGACCTTGATCAACTCGCGGTTAAAGACTGCCGTTTGTGGCTCAAGCGGATGACGTTGAATAAAACCTTCTAAGGTTTGTGCCACATCAAATGGTTGTTGCAACTCTTTATAGCGATTGCTGACCGCACGATAAATCCGAATCTCGTCTTCGGTTAGTTCTCGTTTGGCATAGTGACTGGCCAAGGCAGATGCGCCGCCTAATTGCACAAACACTTTAGACAAGGTGGTGTAGCTGTCGTCTAGGCGCAGTTGTTCGCCTTTGGACAGTTGATACTTGGCTTCTAGGCTATCAATCAAACGCTCAAACGGCTTGACAGCGTCTTCGTAGCGGCCATCTTTGTAGTAGGTCCACGCCAACTGATACTGCGCTTGTTGCCAGTAGCGGTCGTTACCATCGTCAAGGACTTGGGCATATTCCTTGAGTGCGTCGGTAAATTTGCCACGGGCAAAGTAACCTTCGGCAATCCGAAAGTGTGCTTCGCTGGCATATTTGGTGTCTGGAAAGCGTTTGAGCATATCGGACAGCAGTTCGACGGAGCGTTCGTTACGGCCTAATTTGTCGTTACTACTGGCCAACTCATAATAAAAGTCGGCTTGAATCTCGCTGGCTGGCAAGGTGCGTAGCAGTTCTTCATAAAAATCGATGCGATTTTGCAGTTCAATGGTTTCGTCTTGACCGCTGTTTAAGCCACCTTTGATCTTACGTGCAAGCTCTAAATAGGCGTTGATGACGGCTGGCTCGCGTGAGCTGCGGGCCATTTTCATCATCCGATCATAGAGCTGGGCGTTAATCCGTGCTTCTTCGGCAGCAGATAAGCGAGCGCTGCTATGAAGCGTTGGGGCTTGCGGTGTGGTGTTTTCAAGATCCGCTAGCGTGCCTGTTGCCGCCAGCGCATCAACACTCAAAAGTGCCAACACCAAAGGTGAAAAAACGCGCATATCAACGATCCTTGTTGGCTGTTTGGCCTAAACGCTGCAAACCGAGCAACGCTTCGGTCAAGTAGCGATCCAATTGAGTCTGGCGTTGCTGGAGCGGCAGTTGAATACGCGCGATCAAGGCTTTTCGATCTTGCAAGCCGGCTTTACGAAAATCGCTAAACACTTTGTCATACAGCTTTTGTGTGTCTTGTAATTGGATCTGAGCGTCTTCGTCAACGGTTGCAAGGCCATTGAGATGCTGTAGGCGTTTGCCATAGTCCTCTGTTCGCTCTTGCAGGACTTGGGTTTGACGAACCTGCTGCAAAGTCGAGAGTACGTCTGGACGATCCAATAATTGCGCCCATAGACCAGCAAATGGCGAGTTTGGAATGGTCGGTAGGTCAAGCAAAATAGGATCGTTGGTCTGTACTGGAAACAGACGCAAGATGTCGATCTGTTCGACTTGGCGCGACAATTGGCTAATCGCTGAGGATTGTGACTTGTACAGCATGATGGCTTGGCGATAGCGCTCAATCGCATCGGTATTTTTTTTGCTGTCTTCTAATGATCGTGCGGCCAATAACCAGCCTTCTTGTACCATCGGGTCAGCGTTATTGCGTGAGGATAGCTCGGTGGCAAAATTATACGCACGACCAAAATCACCCAGTTGATAGTACACGTGGGCGCTCGTCAGCAAGGCTTGGTTGCTATACGGACTATCGAGACGAACATCGCGCAGTGCCAAGCGTGCTTGTTCGGCTTTGTCGCGTGATAGGTATAAATAAGCTAAAGACAGGGCGATTTTGTCACGTAAGTTGAGTCGATCATCTTCAGTGATGCTGTCGTCTTCAATGTCACGCGTTAGGGCGCTTTGAGTCAGTGTTGACGCATTGCCGAGGTCTTTGTTGTCAATGAGGCTACGTTTTTTTTCACGAAATGGATTGCTTAAAAAGGGCTTGTCTTCTTTGAGTTGTGGCCGTGTCGGTTTAATGATGGGATCAATATCCGGTACTTTGCCATCTAGCAGTTGTTCAAACATAGCAATGGCTAAAACGGTACGGCGCTCTTTTTCTTGATCGCTCATCGGTTTGCCGTTGATGTCTGCGGGTTGCAGTAAGGCAAGTCCAAGATTGTAACGGGCCAGTTGGCGATAAAAAGGCGATGGTGTGCGATAGTCTTGCAACACTTCGATGGCCTCATCGGCGCGGTCTTGGCGCAGCAAAATGTTGGCGACCATGATCACCCGTTCGCTTTCTTGTAGTGGGTTGAGCAAGCTCGGTGGTTTACGCAAGAAATTTAGGGCCAGTGCATCTTGGCCAGTGTTGTACAGCAACTTGCCATAACGTAGCCACGGGGTATTACGATTGCTAGCGGTGACGTCGCTGTTGGTGGCGCGTGAAAGAGCCACATCTGCTTCGCGGGTGAGGCCGTAACGGGCATATAAGTCGCCAAGTAACACGTTCACCGTGCCAGTCGCGTTAAATTCCAGCGCGCGATTGGACAGGAGCGTGGTCAGGGCGTCATATGGTTCGTTTTGATAGTAATGATACATGACCTGCTTAAAGCTGGGTTCACGTGAGTCGCTACGTTTTTCAAGTGGCGTGCTATGCGACAAGATTGGGGCCAGACACAGCGTGGCCAGTAATACATGTTTGGTTGTGCCAGAGGCCATGGCCTGAGCCAGCGTGTAGAGCTTAGTCATGGCGATTCCATTCGATCAGCTTAATCGGCGGTTGATTTGGGGCAGGACGCTCAACCCATTCCAGCGCCATAATGTTGCGAGCAGTGGCTTTATTAAAGTTAAAGCGTTGCTCAACACGTTTGCCGCTTGTTGCATCTTGCAAGCTCACATCAAGCACATGTGCGCCGATGGGCAGGTTAAAATCTTTGAGCGTGGCCATGCCGCCTTTATGTAGGCTGTCGACTTGGTCTGCCGTAAATGAGGCGGTCAGGGTAGGTTTATTGTCGATTTTGACGCTAATGCTGCTGAGTTTTTGCTTACTTTTGGCCGATAGACCAAACAGCAACGTGGTACGTTCGGTCAAGACAAGACGATTCTCGAGCTGCGCAAGGTCGCGGTCGAGTTGCAGGATATCGGACTTGGCGCCTTCTAGATCAGAGGGGGGCGGTAATGCGTCATCACCCCATGCAACGCCAGATAGCGTGCTGAGGAATGTGAGTAAAACGGCTCCCTGCCGAATCTTGCACCATGCCGATTTGCCAATAGAGATGTGCGAGGCGTATGCGGTCATGTTCATCCACTAATATATGTGTTGTCGCGTTGTGAATTAAGACACACTTGATCTTGTGAAGTCAAAATGAGCTGCGGGTCAATTGTGATGTTGTTGGCATTTTTTTGTGAAGTTAAATCAGACTGGGGTGGTGATGAAAATCGTTGTAGATGAAAATATTAGCTTGTCTGAATATTTTTTCATTCAAGATGAACCACTTGTAAAAAAATCGGGTCGAACGATCATTCCTGAAGATTTATGGTCAGCAAAAGCGCTATTGGTACGTTCTGTGACTCGTGTCTCGCCAGCGCTGTTAGTCGGCTCTGCTGTGCGTTTTGTCGGCACTGCGACCATTGGAACCGATCATCTGGATATTGAGGGTTTGCATCGGATGGGCGTCACGGTGGCCAATGCAGCGGGCTGTAACGCCCAAGCGGTCGCCGAATATGTGGTCAGTGCGGTACTCACGCTACAACCCAAACGCGCGACAACAGGGACAGATGTAGTGTTGGGTATTGTTGGTTTGGGCAATGTCGGAATGCGGTTAGCTGCGCTGGCCACGCGTATGGGTTGGCGCGTGCTGGGTTATGACCCATTGGTACAGCGTGAGGGGGTTGAGCAGGTCGATTTGCATGATCTACTGGCACAGGCAGACGTGGTGTCGTTGCATGTGCCGATTACCCGCGATGGAGATTATCCGACCTATCACTTGATTGGTGCTGCACAGTTGGCCGCCATGAAGCCCAACGCCATGCTGATCAACAGTGCGCGTGGAGAAGTGGTGGTCGAGCAAGACCTGATGGCCGATATTCGCCAGACGCGTCGGCAGGTGGTGCTGGATGTGTTTGAGCATGAGCCAAAGGTGTCTAGCGAGTTGCTCGATCTGTTGGCGTTGGCCACACCGCACATTGCAGGTTATAGCTTAGAGGGCAAAATTCGTGGCACCTATATGCTGTATCAGGCGTTTTGTGCATGGCAGGGCATGCCAGAAAACAAGACCATGGATGGCACGATGCCCGATGTGCCGCAGTGGTTTGATCCCGCCCAACCGCTTGCGCCACAAGTGCTGAGCTTGTTGCCCCAGTTGTACGATATTCGCCGTGACGATGCCGCATTGCGCGCTTGCGTGGTTGACGGCATGGTCAGCGCCCCCGAATTTGATCGCTTGCGCCGTGATTATCCGCTACGCCGCGAATGGTCGGCCTATGGAGATGTGGTTAATGTCTGAACATGGTTATGTGCCGGATTTAAGCTTTGGCCCAACAGCATCATGGGATGCGATGCGAATTCGGGCAGGGTTGTATACCCAGATTCGACAGTTTTTTGCCCAGCGTGGCGTGTTAGAGGTCGAGACGCCATTGCTATCACAAGCGGCGGTGACCGATCTACATTTGGCTTCAGTCAGCGCACAGGTTGATGTTGAAGGGCAGATACAAACGCGCTATCTGCATACCTCGCCAGAATTTGCCATGAAGCGCTTAGTCGCGGCAGGCAGTGGGCCGATTTATCAAATCTGCAAAGTATTTCGTGATGGTGAGCGTGGTCGGCGGCACAATATTGAGTTCTCCATGTTGGAGTGGTATCAGCCGAGCTATACGCTAGAACAATTGATGGATGAATTGACCGAATTGCTACAGATGGTGTTTCAAGGCCAGCTAGAACCAGAAGTGCGCACTTATCGCGAGGCGTTTATGCGCCGGATTGATCTTGATCCGCTACAGGCCAGCTTAAGTGAGCTTAAAGACTGCGCCCGACAATTGGGTTTAACTATTCGTTTGGGTGATGACCGTTTGGCGTGGATGGATTTGTTGTTCTCACATTTTATTGAGCCAACATTGGGCATTGATGGGCCGCTATATTTGACTGAGTTTCCGGCAGAAATGGCGTCCTTAGCGCAAGTACGAACGGATGCACACGGCAACCGCGTGGCAGCACGTTTTGAGTTGTATCTGGATGGCCTAGAGATTGCCAATGCCTATGACGAGCTGGCCGATGCCACCGAGCAAGCTCGTCGTTTTGCTGCCGACAATGCCACCCGTACTGAACATGGCATGCCTGAGATGCCGGTTGATCAGCATTTGCTGGCCGCACTTGAAGTCTTTCCGCCGTGCGCGGGGATTGCGTTGGGGCTAGACCGCTTGCTGATGGTACTGCTGGATACGCGGCGGATTGATCAGGTAATTGGGTTTACGGTGGAGCGGGCGTAGGGCTAGAAAGGGTTTGTGGGGGTGGGTTGCGTGGTATAAGATTTCTGGCAAGCCTACAGCCATAATTTTTTCGGTCATACGATAGGCTGATACGCTGCGTTTTCAGAATTTTATGTTTCAAGTAGGTAACCTGAGTTCGGGATAAGCCCACCTGCTTTTTCAAGCACTCACCTGCAAAGCCTGCACCTTTGACAGTGACAATTTGGGCTTGTTGGGACTTAACGCATAGGCCACTAAGCCAGACATCAGATTGACTAAAA
>JBBKWH010000091.1:0-3566 GCA_037968855.1 Moraxellaceae bacterium
CATCGTGAGTTAAATGACTTGCAGGGGCAGCGTGACCCCTTAGAGCAAGTCGCGGATCGCATTCATCGTGATGCAGTAGTGATTTGTTTTGATGAATTTTTTGTCAGTAACGTCATTGATGCGATGATCCTATCAGACTTGTTTGCCATGTTGTTTGAACGTGGTATTACGTTGATTGCCACATCCAATATCATGCCAGATGGATTGTACAAAAACGGCATTCAGCGTGATCGCTTTTTGCCTGCCATTGAGATGCTGAAAAAATACACGTCGGTATTAAATGTTGATGCCGGTGTAGATTACCGCTTACGGGTGCTCAAACAAGCCGATTTGTTCCGTACACCATTATCTGATGACAGCGAAAACTGGCTGGCCCGTCGCTTTGCCGCGTTATCGCAACAGCATGTGATTTCAGATGAGCCGATTACGGTCAATAATCGTCATATTCAGACCCGAGGCCACACCGAAGATTTGCTCTGGTGTGATTTTGATGAGCTATGCCTAAAGCCGCGTAGTGCTGCCGATTTTATTGAGCTGGCCAAGTCATACAACACAGTGTTGGTTGGCCGTGTACCGATTCTTGATGACAACGTCAATGATCCAACGCGTCGGTTTATTTACTTGGTCGATGAGTTTTATGACCGTCGGGTCAAGCTGATTGTGACCGCGCAACAGTCGATTTTGCAGCTATACAGCGGTACAAAGCTGGCCTTTGAGATTGAGCGGACACGTTCACGTTTGCTCGAAATGCAGTCTGATGAATACCTGCAAGAAGAACACCGGATGGCCGATTAAACGCAGACCATCTTCTGGATGCTCCAAAAGTGTTTGGTGCAGTCGTCAACAAGCTGACTGCACCAAATAAACAAAATAAGTGAACGAATCATCAATGCCGTGCAAATAAAAACAAAATAAACCGGCTGTTTATTTGAACCACTGCATAAAGTTGTTACAGTCGGGTATCCAATGATTTGTGTGTTTGAACCCGATGACTGTATTGAATCACCTCGACATTCGTCATGCTCAGCCTGACGATGCCATCCATATCTCAGCATTAATTGGGCGAGTGGTTCATCACTTCTTGATACACCCATCGGGTATGGGTGCCGAAGCCTTTATGCAAAGCATTTCGCCCAAAGCAATTGAAGAATATCTACATCGCGATGATTTTTCATACATCGTTGCGACCATGCCGCTAGATCAAGATCAGCCAGAGCAGGGGCGTCAAGTGATTGGTGTGGCAGCACTTCGCGATGACGAGCATCTATACCATTTGTTTGTTGATCCAGAGTGGCATCGTCGTGGTGTGGCCAAACAGCTATGGGCTTATTTGCAAAGTCATGCGATGCAAGAGTCTGGCTATAAAGGATATTTTACCGTTAATTCGTCGGTATATGCCGTGCCTGTCTATCAAGCCTTGGGTTTTTATGTGTTGTCCAAAGTTGAGCACAAAAACGGTATCGCCTTTGTACCAATGCGTTGGTCGGTTGAACGTCCTGAAATTAATATCTTGTGTGACTGATCGACAGGTTTTGTGCCATATGCCATAGCATAGATACGATAAATCCTATAAAAGCCTCCCTATTAGGAGGCTTTTATATGTACCAGCACTCATAGATGCTTTCATGAAAAACAAAATAGCCTAAGCATTAAAATTATTGTACTAACAGCGTCTCTCGAAAAAATAAAAGACTAAAGTAAGATGGAAACAAACAAAGGAACCTCACCATGAAAAAGATATTGATTGCAGGCGGAAGCGGCTTTTTGGGCGCAGCCTTATGTAAAGCATTGATAGCGCAAGGCCATCAATTAACGGTCATTAGCCGTGATCCAGAGCAAGTGAAAAAAAAGCTCGCTGTACAGGCACTATCGTTGGCAGATCTCACAGCAACGCAGCACTTTGATGTGGTGATCAATTTGACAGGGGCGGGTATTGCTGAGCAACGCTGGAGTGATGAACGCAAAAAAACACTACTCGACAGCCGCTTACAAACGACTCAAGCCTTGATCGATTGGATGCGCCAAACAGCACAAAAGCCCACGCGGTTTTTGTCCGGCTCTGCCATTGGCTGGTATGGGGCACAAGAAGAGAAAACCCTAACCGAGCAAAGCTCACCACATGATGAGTTTGTCCATCAGCTTTGTGCCGCATGGGAACAATGTGCCCAACAAGCCACAGACCTTGGCATCCCAACAGTGTTGCTTCGTACAGGCGTCGTGCTTGATCACGCTGGTGGTATGTTAGCCAAAGTGTTATTGCCATTTAAGCTGTGCTTGGGTGGACGATTAGGCGATGGACAACAATGGATGAGCTGGATTAGTCGTGACGATTGGGTCTCGGCGGTGTTGTTTTTGATCGAACAGCCAGCGGTGACAGGACCGATCAATTTGTGTGCACCACATCCGGCACGTAATCAAGTATTTACGCAGAGCCTTGCAAAGGCTCTACATCGTCCGGCAGTTTTTCCAATGCCAGCCTTTGTGCTTCAGTTTTTGCTTGGTGAGATGTCTGGATTACTACTGGATAGTCAGCGAGTGATGCCAAGCCGATTAGAGGAGCTAGGCTTTTTATTTCGACATCCCACCTTGCCGGATGCGTTTGCACATTTAATAAGCCAAAACTGACTACTATTTCATAACTAAATGCCGGTCATTAGCACCGATTGCTGTTAGGCGGATTAACATTTGCAACAGATTGGCGTACCATTTGACCACCTAAAGAATGTGTCCACCGAACTGCCGATGGCTGTTCTGGGTGGACTTAAATCACCCCACGAGAGGAAAACACCGTGCTCGAAGCTTACCGCCAACACGTCGCTGAACGTGCTGCACAGGGTATCCCGGCCAAGCCGCTGGATGAGAAGCAAACCGCAGATCTGGTCGAGTTGCTTAAAGCGCCTCCCGCTGGTGAAGAAGCCTATCTGGTTGATTTGCTCGAAAACCGCGTCCCAGCTGGTGTCGACCAATCCGCTTACGTCAAAGCTGCTTTCTTGGCAGCAATCGCCAAAGGTGAAGCCACTTCGCCTTTAATCGAAAAAAAACGCGCTGTATTCTTACTGGGCACCATGCTCGGTGGTTACAACGTTGCACCTCTGGTTGAACTACTCGACAACGCAGAACTGGCCGCTGATGCTGCCACTGCATTGAAAAAAACCCTGTTGGTGTTTGACTCATTCCATGATGTTGCAGACAAAGCCAAATCAGGCAATCCGCAAGCGCAAGCAGTCATGCAGTCATGGGCAGATGCCGAATGGTTCACCAGCCGTCCAGCAGTACCAACCGTGCAAACGCTGACTGTGTTCAAAGTCACTGGCGAAACCAACACTGACGACCTGTCCCCGGCACAGGACGCATGGAGCCGCCCAGATATTCCATTGCATGCCAATGCCATGCTGAAAAACTCGCGTGATGGTATTTATGCTGATGTTGAAGGCGAAATCGGCCCGATCAAGCAAATCAATGCATTGAAAGAAAAAGGCCATACCGTTGCTTATGTGGGTGACGTGGTCGGTACTGGTTCAAGCCGTAAATCAGCGACCAACTCGGTGCTGTGGTTTACTGGTGAC
>JBBKWH010000092.1:0-57171 GCA_037968855.1 Moraxellaceae bacterium
GCGGTCATGGCTTGGTGCAAGCCCCAGTACTGACACAGCCAATAGGTAATCAAACCGGCAAAGGCGGAGATCACCAGTTCTCCTGCCAACGTGATAAACAGGCGGCGTAGTGGCATCGGGGAGGTGCGTTTGTTGAGTTTGCGAATAAATGACACCAAGCCACCAAACATGGCGATCAAAGCGACCCACAGGTAGGTCAAGATCGGCATGACAATGGCGCTGGTGTTTGGATCTGGCGTTTGCGGTTGCATGTCAATCCCATAACTTGAGTGTCGGTCGTTGCGTCCGTTCGACCGGTTGATCTGGTAACCACACCACCTGATGCTGCGGCAAAATGGCATGCGGCAAGAGGTGAGGGTTGATGTCAATCAGTTGAGGCAACAGTGCGCTGGTCTGTTGGCCATAGATCCGCCATGCAAGCGCATCAAGGCTTTCCCCTTGTTGGGCCATCGCGCTGTTCATATCAGCTTGACCCGATTGCGACGTCTGGCCGTGAGATCCGCAATCGCATGATTGACCAAGCGGCGCAGACGCTGCGCTTTGCTTGAGGTCATGTCACTGCGATCTTGTCCAGTGGCGGTGGTGTCGTAATCAGTGTTCTCTTCACTGATTAAGGCACCGGCTTCATAAAGGACTGCCCGAACATAGAAGCGTTCCTTCGCTTCGTTCAGCGGCAGCGGTACATCCATGACTTGCTGGTTGATCACATCCATCGCATGACGGATCTTTTCAACCAAATAGGACTCACCCATGCTTTTATCAATGCGCGTCACCTCAGACAGCTTGCCCAGTTCGATACTGGGTAGTCCTGATTGGGTGTTGGCCACCACTTCTGTTTGGATTGGCGCATTGATCAGCATGGTTAGGCTCCCGTGTTGACCAAGGGAGCGGTGGACGCAGGATCAGCGGTAGAAACATCAGATGTCTCTGCCGTGTCCTGCGAGCCGCTCGGTGCGTCGCGGGACGACTCGGTATCGTCAGACTCATCATCCTGATCGTCATCTAGGACGGCTTGGCTGTTGAGTTGCTTACGAAGTTTGTTGATTTGAGGGGTCACGCCGACCTGCTTGTTTAAGCGTTTGGCGGACTCAAAGGCTGCCAGTGACTCTTTGGGACGACCGACCTGTAAGGCCAGTCCCAAGCACTTATGCACCTTGGCGCGGATCTGATCGACCATGTCTTCTGGGTTGGTTAGTTCCACCAAGTGCTCAATCAGTGGCAGGTGTTCAGCAATCCCTTCTGGATCAGTCAGTAAACCTTCACTGATCTGTTCGGCCAGAATTGAGGCGACCGAACGGGTGTATGGCTCAGGCATCACATAGCCATTGAGTAGGGCGTACTCGCCAATCCGGAGGGCCAATTCATAATCACCGACATCGATGTTCCAGACCATCAGGTGCATCAGCATGTCGTTTTGGTTGGGATTGGCCACCGCTAAAATGCCATCAATCCAGCCGTGATAATTCGGCAGCATGTCGGCCTTGAGCGCGATACGGGCATCAATCGATTTGAGTTGCTTGATGCGCTGCATATCGGCATGGAAGCGCAGCTCAATGTTTTGGGCTGTCGCATCCATGGGTTCGGCCACCGGTGGCGGCTCGATCCGTCTACCCGTGACCCGTTTTGGCTTGCGTGCTGCATCCAGTTGTTGCTGTTGCTGCTTTTGAGCAAGCGTTTGCTCAAAGTGCTGTTTAAAGATGTTCGGACGTGGTGCAGCCATGATTAGACGTACTCCACGTTTTCGAGCAACGCGACCATCTCGTAGTCTTCGACCACAAAGGCTTCGTTGACCGATTGGAAGTCGCTGGTGCGATCCCACTCTGGCTCGTCTTTGAGGTAACGGCGCAAGGTGCCTTCTTGGATGTAGATCGACAAGTTGGATGGCTTGGTGATCAGGATGGTCTTTTCAGGGAAGTACGGGACGTGCAGGGTGGGCAACGTACCCAATTGCCGTGTGCCATAGATGTTGCGCATGGCGATTTGCTCAGTCGGCGCAAGCTCTTGGTTCATGATCGGCAGGTACTTGTCATTGACAATGCCACGACCACAGATCGCAATCAGACCCGCATCACGATATTGCTCACCGATCAGGTCTTCGACTGCTGATTCGATCATGGCGTCGATGTTTTTAAAGTCTTGGCCACCACCAATCGAGATATCGGCCAAACGACGTTCGGGCGCGTACTGGCGGATTTTTTCTAGCCAGCCGATGTTGACGTCATTGAGCAACGGGTATGCGGTTTTGTCCGAAGTGGGAGCACGAAGTTCACCATGCCAACCGATCTTGAGCTTATCGAGAGCGGTTTGGCGCACCACCATGCTGGCAAGTTTATTAAAGAAGTCAGGCATATGCCGCCAAGCATTTAGCAAGCTCCACAGGTACGCCACGTCATAGTTGGTCTGCGTACACAGGTACTCGTCAATCAACTCAATCGCACCCATTGGCGTTGGACGGCGTGGGGTCATCAGCGTGTTGGTGGTACTAGCCACTGAGCGATCAGCATTCAGGCTGAGTTTTTGGCCATGAGCATCACCCACCGTCAGCATATTGATCTGACCTAAAAACTCAGCCGACTTTTGGTAGGCCTGAATCATTTTTTGGTGGGGGACCGGCTGCACGCTAAAGGTGGTCTGGACGCTATCGACTTGGTTGGCGCGAGCAATATTGGCTTGGTATTGCCGCAGCTTGGCAAATGCATCGGGATGAAGAGCAACACTCATAAGGGATGTCCTTAAAAAGCGGTCAGCTCAAGGGGATGGGGATTGAGCTGACCGAAAGGGTCAATCGGAGACTGTGAAATGGCAGTCTTAGTATTCGTTCATGCCCATTACACCGCCGGTAGCGGTTGGCGCGGGATTGGCTGGGGTGATGTTGAGGCTGTGCAAGATTTGCTGGCTTTGCAGTTGTCCATGCACCAGTAGTGCTGCCAGTTGGTTGAGATCCATCGGTACTGGTGATGCGGCGTGCTGCTGTGGCTGCTGGGCTGGTTGTTGTGTCGCTGGCGCATACTGTTGTTGGGTTGGCTGCTGGGTGTTTTGCTGCTGTGGTGCTGGTGCATGACTGAGCTGCTGCACTTTGGACGTCAGTGCTTGAACCTGTTGACCCAGTGTTGATAGGGTTTGTGAGTTGGCAATCAGGGCGTGGTAGACCGCATCTTTAAACTCTTGATCAGGATCGGCTGATGGGTTGTCCTGTCCTTGTCCGGTAAACAGGGTGCGAAACTTCTCGCCCCACGTTGGTTGGGCTTGGTGGTGTTGCGGTTGCTGGACTGGCGAGGCAGTGGGCTGTGCAGACATGATAAAAAGCTCCTGATCCGGCACTGTACGCAGCACAGGCCGTCGATCCTGTTGATGGAATTTGATGGGTTCTGTGCCAAGTGAGGCAGGGGTATCGGTCAGGCCAAGGCCGACTTGGTAGGCTTTGCCAGTACCAGCAAAGTCTCGATAAAACTCAATCGAGGGATAGATTTTTTGGCCTTTGCTGTTCATCTCTAGCAGGTTGGGCAATGCGCTGATGGTGTTGTAGAGCACCATGACACCGGCTTCTTCGACCGCTTCAACGGCCAAAATATCGCCATAGGCGTTAAACGGTGGTTCGGGTGAGTAGCCCAGTAGATGCTCGACATTGATCCGACCGGCATAGGTGACTGGATCGTAGCTTTGCGCCATCTCGGTGATTTCTTGGCTGCTGAGTTTGCGGCCATCCACTGTTTGGCCTTCGCGAGCGACGCGAAACCGTTTTACTTTGCGACCGTTACCAGCGAGATCAGCCATAACCACAACACCTAACGACAGAACCTGTATGTGAGACTCAGGTTGCCTGTTGGGTATTGCTGGATGCAATTGGCAAAAATCCGCTTAGGGCTTAAGCGGGTTTTTGGGGTGTGAATGCTTACGAAATGTGAGAAAATCTTTGTCAATCACAGTGGTAGGGTGTTATTTTTAAATTTCTTTTTTGAAAGCAGTCTCTTGAGATAAAGGGTGAGCAATGAAAAAAATATTGAAAAGAGCAGTGGCTAGTATGTTGTTTAATGAGCTCATTAAACACTTTGATGACATCGAGTCAATGATGTCCATTCAAAAAGAGCCAGTTTTTAAAATAATTTTGGATGTCCAAGAGTTGATAGAAAACTCAGGAGTTTGTGTTGAGTGTGAGGACGACATTGATTACGATATAGTGATTTCAGCTTGGAATGAAATTCGTGAATCAGTTGAGAAATTGAATCTTAATTATCAGTCTTTTATTGATTTTATCAAGAAGGAGTTTGATCTTGTTTCGAGTGATGATTTTTTGATCGCAGGAACTATATATAACCATGAAAAATTTTTAAAAAATAGAGTTGACGGTGATTATCTTCATGATTTTTGTAGTTATATTTCAGGTTTGGATGAAATAATTTTGAGCTTTCGGCTAAAAATTTTGAATTATGCGAGGGTGGATGCGCAGGATGATTTTTTTGCTGACTCTTTTATGATCGATGAAAAAAATATTAAGTTTATTAAGTTTGACTTTATTGGTGCTTCTGTTTATCTAGATAATAATATCATTCAAGATTCAAGATTTGATGAGAGATTTCGTAGAGATGCAAATGAAAAGGGCTTTAACTTTTTTTACAGCTCATACACCATAGAAGATGCTATTAATTCTAACCCTATTTTCTTTTCGACCTTTGTTAAAGATTTATTGGCGATAACTAATGGAAATATGGTTGGTTATATGGATGAGGGTTTGGTTTTTGTTAAGGAAGACATAAGAGATACTATTTGTAGGGTTGAAAAGTATAGAGGTTTGACAAAAAAATTTGAGAAAGATGTTTTTTCGAAATTTTTTATGAATTATCATTTACATCCAGAGTTAAGAAAGGGTGGTGATTTTTCTAATAAATTCTCAAAAAATCCCATCTCCTTCTTTGAAAATGCTGAGAAAAAGTCGGTTTCTGGTTTTGAAAAAGTGCTTTGCTTTTTTTATGACTGTGAATGGTTGGTTGAGCTGCTTGAAACTGGTAAAGTTGGAGCTATCGATTCAAATAGAGATGCTATTGAGAAGTTGCTAGAGCTTTTTGATTTTGTGAATTTTAAGACGGAAGCAGTTAAGTTTTCTAATATTAAAAAAATTGTCAGCGCCTACAGAGATAAATGTCACTTAGAGCACGCTTATATATGTGATTATTTTGTCACAAACGATGAACGTCTTATTGCTAGGGCTAAAATTGTTTATCCACTGCTTGGTATTGAAACTAAGATTATGACGCTGAATGAATTTAAGTATTTTGTAAGGAATTAGTTTGAATTTTTATGATCACAAGATTAACAGGATTATTAACCATATTAAATTGATCGCTACCTATTCTTAAAATATGATTTTAAACGCATCTAATCATTTCAATTGTCAATCAAAACCCGCTTAAGCCCTAAGCGGGTTTTTGCTTTGCAGCATTTGTGATTTGCTCGGCTACAGTAGCCGCATGAATGATGCCACCGTACTCCCCAGTTATCAAAGTCTAGACCCACGCGAGCAAGGTCGGCTCCTGTTTGCCCAAGGCATCCAAATCACCGATATCTCCAAGCAGCTTAAAGTTGCCCGATCCACCGTCGAAAGTTGGAAACAGCGTGACCACTGGAAACGCTCCGATATCTTCGATGACGTCACCATGGGTCTACGCGCCCGATTACTTCTGGTGATCGGCAAGGACAATAAGTCCAACGCCGACTACAAAGAACTCGATGCCCTGATGCGCCAACTGGAGCGCACCGCCAAAATCGAACGCTATCGCCGTGGTGGTACCGAAGCCGACCTAAATCCCAAGATCGCCAACCGCAACAAAGGCGAGCGTAAAAAACCACTCAAGAACCAAATCACCGAAGAACAGTTTCAGCAGCTTAAAACCGCCTATCAAGCCAGTCTATTTGGCTACCAACAGACATGGGTTAAACAAGCGATCCAATCGTCCAAAGTCTTTATGCTGCTCAAATCACGCCAGATCGGAGCGACCTATGTGTTTGCACGCTGGGCGCTGATCGACCTACTGGAAACCGGCCACAACAAGATTTTTCTCTCAGCATCCAAAGCCCAAGCCTACCAATTCATCGAATACATCAAAGCCTTCGTACTGGAGACCATTGAGGTGGAATTGACGGGTGATCCGATTGTGATTAACGGACCGTCAGGGCAAGCCACCATTTACTACATGGGTACCAACCACAAGACCGCACAGGGTCGGCATGGTGATGTGGTCATGGATGAGTTCATGTGGATCAACAAGTTCGAGATCTTTGACACGGCCGCATCTGCAATGGCCTCGCAGAAATTCTATCGAAACATTTACCTGTCCACGCCCTCTAGTATCAATCATGAGTCCTACAAGATGTGGTCGGGCAAAGACCACAAAAAAGGCCAAGAGTCTGAGATTGATATTTCACACCGTGCGCTACAACAACCGACCAAATGTATTGATGGACGGACTCGGCAGATTGTCACCTTAAGCGATGCCGAGGCGGGTGGCTGTGAGTTGTTTGACCGTGAGTCATTACTCGATAAGTTTGGCGACCGCTTTGGCAACTTGTTTAACTGCGAATTTGTTGATGATGTTGGCTCGTACTTTCCCATGCTGTTGCTGTTGCCCAACATGGTTGACTCATGGGAGGTCTGGAAGGACTTTCGACCCTTTGGCAAACGTCGCTTCGATGGACCCGTCTGGGTGGGCTATGACCCATCGTTTACCGGTGATGATGCGGCGTTGGCCATCATTGCACCACCGCAAAGCCAATACCAACCGTATCGGCTGTTAGAGCGTCACCAGTTTAAAAATCTGCCACCCCATGTCCAAGCACAAAAGATCCAGCATCTGATCGACGGATACCAGGTCGAGTTCTTTGGTATCGATAACACCGGTAATGGTCTGGCGGTATCTGAGCATGTCGCCAAATTCTACCCATCGCTGACTCGTATCAATTACAGCGTGGACATCAAAACCCGTATGGCACTGCGAGCCAAAGAGTTGTTTACCCGTCGACGGCTACACTTTGATGCAGGGCTACAGGACGTGGCCAAATCATTTTTATCCATCAAAAAAGCCCTCACTGGATCAGGCCGACAAATGACGCTGGTCGCCAACCGATCTGCTGCAACCGGTCATGCTGATGTGGCTTGGGCTGTGATGAATGCACTGGAAGCCGCACCGATTGCGGACTCTACCGATCAACAAATTCAAGGCGCACGCAAGTCGCGCATTAAGGTGTTTTCATGACCGAGCAAACCGAAACGCGCCAAGGTGTGGCAAAAACTGTTGCCTTTAAGTTTGGTGATCCAGAGCCAGTCCTCGATGGCCATGCCTTGTTTGAGTATGGCTACTGTCCGATCTACCACAACTGGTATGACCTACCGTATGACATTCGCGCCGTGAGTCGATTGTTCCGTGCCACCAGTCACCACACCAGTGCCTTGACCACCAAGCGCAATATCCTCACCACTGCGTTTAAACCGCATCCGTTGCTCAATCGGCAAGAGTTCAGTGCGCTGGTGCTGAACCTGCTGACCTTTGCCAATGGTTACTTGCACATCGAGCGCAGTCGACTAGGTTCTATCTTGCGTATCCGTGCTAGACCAGCCTTACACATGCGGCGCATGCGTGATCTGGATCGGTATGTGCAACTGCAAAGCGGCATCGACATCGCCCAAGGGACCGAGCATGAATTTGCCAAAGGTGAGATCCTGCACATCTATGAACCGGATCTGGATCAGGAGATCTATGGGGTACCGCATTACCTGTCCACGATCAATTCGATCTTGCTGAATGAAGCGGCCACCTTGTTCCGGCGCAAGTATTACAAGAACGGCGCACATGCAGGATTCATCTTACACATCTCTGATGCGATGAATACACAAGAGGACATCGACGATGTGGAGGAGGCGCTGCGCAACTCGAAAGGGGCTGGCAACTTCAACAACATGATGATCTACACACCAAACGGCCAGAAGGATGGGGTCAAGGTCATTCCACTAGCGGAGGTCGCAGCCAAAGATGAATTCATGAACATCAAGATCGCCAGCCGTGATGATCAGCTCGCTGCACATTGCATGCCACCGCAATTGATCGGCGTTGTTCCAAACAATACGGGTGGCTTTGGGGATATTGAAAAGGCGGCCAGAGTGTTCTTTGCCCACGAGATCCGCTACCGCATGAACATGCTGCTAGACATCAATGAGCGACTAGGCATGGAGATCATCCGCTTCGATGAGTACGAGTTGATCAAGGCCATCGAGACCACGCCACCCAGCTAGTCCACAATTGCACCAATACAAATCAATCTGCACCAAGCCAGCCCCGTCGCTGGCTTTTTTATGCCTAGTCGACTGTGCTGCGGCGCAGTTATCTCCGCGCCCCACCTGCCCACTAAAGATGCGAATCATGATGCAGTTGCATCAAGTGGCTGAGGCCACGCCGTTGCTCGCGTGAGGCACATGGAAAGTGGCAATGGTCTTGATGCGCTTTGATGCATGGTGATGCAGTTGATAAAGCGGATAGTCGTCCGAGTAGATGAGATCATTTTTTGGAGACTATCCAAAAAAGTGGTTACAAAGGTTACAGGTCAAAAATACATAGTTAAAGCGATGTTTTTGATCACAAAAATCTGTAACCCATTGGAGGTTACAACAGGTTATGCTATTAGGGATTTTTTTATAAAGTTGATATGAATCATATGATTATGTGGTTACAACGCATAACTTCAAAAACGGGTTACACGTAACCGATTCATCACCAATCTGTAACTCTCACTATTTCTATTTTTTAATCATAAAATCATATAGATAGTTATTTTTCTATGTAGATGTAACCTTTGTAACCCTTCTATTTTGTTCCTCAATTTTTAGCGGCTTTGCTCCGAGAAGGTTTCATTTTGGCCAGAGTATGCTATTGTGCGCTTATCAGATGTATTTGATCTATGTGTATGATTTTGTTGTATTAGTCTTAAATTTAACGCTTCGTTTTCGACAATATTTCTTGTCCGTCAAATAGTAAGAACCGATTGCTGGCGTCCTTGACATGGTGGGGGTCGCTAGTTCGAATCTAGTTGCGCCTACCACATTCTGTTGTACACCAAACCCGTTTAGAATCAACTTCTAAACGGGTTTTTTGTGTTTTGGAAAATGAAAATAATTTGCTGGGATTTATCGCTTGTTTTTATCGGTATAAAAAAATCATCCACATGGCCAGAAAATTGCTTTTCAAATCTTTTGCGATCCAATAGCAGGCATCATCATGCAAAGCACTCAAGGTAAGCATCAGTTTGAGCACCAATTTAAGCAAGACTTGCGTTGTGGCATTCAATACACGCTGATTTTTGGTGCGATTTGTTTGATGGGCTGGTTGGTCAGTATGGGTCATGGCTAATGCAACATTAGCCAACGGGTGCATGTTGTGACGGCATCAAGCAAGCTGCACGGCCAAGCCAATCAATGCACACATGCCAATGACCTGCATCACGCTGCGTTTAAAGTAAAATAGTGAGATTACGGCGAATGCAGTGATCGCCAAGGCGACCCAGTCGATAGAGGCCGCAAAGCCTTGTGGCCACAACACATGATAGCCAAAGAAAATTGCCAAGTTTAGAATCACGCCAACCACCGCCGCAGTGATGGCGGTGAGTGGTGCGGTAAATGACAGTTGTCGATGGGTGGATTCCACCAAGGGGCCACCGGCCAAAATAAATAAAAATGATGGCAAAAAGGTAAACCACGTCACCAGTAGTGCTGCCATTGTGCCGGCCAAAAACAATTGATCTGGCCCAAAGATCGCATGGGTGTAAGCGCCAACAAAGGCCACAAATGTCACCACCATGATTAGTGGGCCGGGTGTGGTTTCACCTAGTGCCAAGCCGTCGATCATTTGCGGTGCAGTCAGCCAACCATACGCTGTGACTGCGCCTTGATAGACATATGGCAACACGGCATAAGCACCGCCAAAGGTCAGTAAAGCGGCTTTGCTAAAGAACCAGCTCATTTGGGTGAGTGGATCTTGCCAACCATAAGCGAGAGTCAGCAAGCCCATAGGTACGAGCCATAGCAGTGCACCAACAGCGATAATCATGATCAGGCGCGACCATCGAAACTGTGTGTGTGATGGTGCTGGGCTGTGGTCATCAATCCATGCTGATTGGCTGTGTGCTGGGTTTGCAGCATGGTCTGGAGTACTGGGCATCAACGCGGACCACTGCAATCGACCACCGATATAACCAATCAGTGCTGCACCGAGCACAATGAGCGGAAACGGTACATTTAGGGCAAAAATCGCCACAAAAGATGCCGCTGCAATCAGCCAAAGGGCCGGTTGTTTGAGTACGCGAGCGCCGATGCGATGAGTGGCTTGCACAACAATGGCGGTAACGGCTGGTTTAATACCATAGAAGATCCCTGCCAAAACCGGCAGATCACCAAAAGCAATATACAGCCATGACAGCAGGATCAGTAGCAGCAAGGATGGCAAGACAAACAACGCCCCAGCCGCAATGCCACCAGCCGTACGATGCATCAGCCAACCCATATACGTGGCGAGTTGTTGAGCCTCTGGACCGGGCAGTAGCATGCAGTAGTTGAGTGCATGCAAAAAGCGTTGTTCGGAAATCCAGCGCCGTCGCTCGACCAACTCTTGATGCATGATGGCAATCTGTCCGGCAGGCCCACCAAAACTAATTAATCCAAGCTTGAACCAAAAGCGTAGCGCTTGGCCAAAGGTTGCGGGTTCAACCCCCTGCGCTAGGGTAGGTGTTGTGGTGGAGGCAGGCGATGACATGCGGTCAGTGCTCCAAAATCAGGTTTGATGAGCGGGCAGCGATTGGCCAAAACCTGAGTATGTGGCGCAAATATGACAGGATAGTGTTAAAAAACAAGTGATGAAATCAAGCGTTGGGCTTTGGCTCTGTTGTTGTCGGATCGTTGACTGTTGAGATTTGATGATGGGGTGCTGCGACAGCAGATTGAGGCAAGGTGCTGGTGTTGAGGTGTTGTTGATGAATGACCCGATTGCGCCCTTGTGCTTTGGCTTGGTAGAGCAGATGGTCGACTTCTGATAAGGCGGTGCTCACATCGAATGGGCCATGAAATGTCATCACGCCAAAACTGCCGCTAATCGGCCATGCGTGCTCAGGATCACGGTGGGCATAGATAGATTGTATGGCGATGCGACAGCGTTCGATGACCGCTATTGCGTCATTGGTGCTGGTGTTGGGCATCACCACAATGAACTCCTCACCGCCAAAACGAGCCAACCAATCGGTATGGCGTGTGCTTTGACTGAGGGTGGTTGCGACTTGTTGCAGCACTTGATCACCGACCAAATGACCACATTGATCATTGATCTGTTTAAAGTGATCAATGTCGAGTAAGGCGATACTGACGGTTTCGGGGAGTTTGGATTGTCGGGTGAGGCGGTCACTCAGATGATGCCGATTATACAGACCAGTGAGCGCATCCGTTTGGCTCAGACGCCAGACATCTGCCGCGTTTTGTTTCCACTGGGCAATAATTCGGTCGAGGAGTAAAAAAATCCCAATCGTTAACGGTGCACCAAATAGCATGATATTGCTGAGCCACACCAAGGCATCATGAGGCATGGGCATGATGTTGTGTTTAAACACAGGTGCATAAACCCATTGACCACTCAACGTGAACGCAATGCTCAGGCCCAGCATGACTAAGGCACAGCCCAAGGCCGGATAAGTTACCCATCGGCCAAACAGCAGCATGCCAAACATACTGATTCCGATTAACAAAATCCCTGTGACAGGCGTTAATGTGCCGATTAAGTGAGCGTGATAGCTCATGACAATGGCGACGAACCACGCGGCAATATAAGGCATCGCTCGAATCACAATGGGCCGATGTGACCACAGGTAACACAGACACGTCATCGCCGCAGATAAACCCACTAATGCATAAGAAATCTGTAAGTTGGCACGAATGACATCTAAGTTGAGCCATTGATCCATGGCGGGATGGGCCACCACGTAGAGTTTCCAGCTCATAAAAAAAAGCTCGACACAGGTCTGCAATAGCATGGTGACTGTACATTTGCGCGCAATTGACCAGTCGAGCATAAATCGACCGGTCAATGGGAGTTGGGCAGTCATGCAGGCATCCTAGGTCGTGGGTCGTGAGCTAAAGGTTGGGCGTAGATTCTAGCAATATGACACAAAAGAGTGACTTGAGTCACATTTTGCTTTATGGACGGCACGGAATAGCAGATCAAATTAATTGGGTGCGATACAGTTTAAAAATGAATTAAAATTCAGTGTCCTGCCATATCTCTTGATGTGCTGAATCGATGCGCTTTTGGTCATGTAACCGTCATATGGTGTGGAAAAAAAAGCGCATATTGAAGATGCGCGTCTAGTGCTGATTTATCCCGTGCTATCGGGTCTTCTGATCGAAGCGACCGCAAGGGCAGGCTCAATCTGATCAAGCCGAACCTCGTAGGATATATCTGCAAGACAGCTGATTTTTTGCTATGATTTGCCGCTTAATTTTTGTTCACTGATTTTTTGCCAATTGCTGAGGTGCGCCATGCAATACCCCAAGTCTTATGATGTGATTGTGATTGGTGGTGGTCATGCCGGAACAGAGGCGGCCTTGGCCTCGGCACGGATGGGACGGGCAACTTTGTTGCTGACCCACAATATCGAAACATTAGGTCAGATGAGCTGTAACCCTGCGATTGGTGGGATTGGCAAGTCTCATCTAGTACGTGAAATTGACGCGCTTGGTGGGGCGATGGCCTTGGCAACTGATCATGCTGGGATTCAGTTTCGGGTATTAAATGGGCGTAAAGGTGCGGCGGTACGGGCCACGCGTGCGCAGGCAGATCGTGTGCTGTATAAGGCGGCGATTCGCGGCATCTTAGAAAACCAAGCCAATTTGGATATTTTTCAGCAAGCGGCTGATGATTTGATTGTGGAAGGTGATCGGGCCTGTGGCGTGGTGACGCAAAGCGGTATTCGCTTTTCGGCTAAGGCGGTGGTGTTGACCACGGGTACGTTCTTGGGTGGTATTATTCATATTGGTATGCAGCAGTCGCGTGGTGGTCGTGCCGGTGATCCGCCTTCGATTGCGCTGGCGGATCGTTTGCGTGAACTTGATTTGCCAGTCGGTCGGTTAAAAACCGGTACACCGCCCCGTATTGATGCGCGTTCGGTGAATTTTTCGGTGATGACGCCGCAAGGTAGCGATCAGCCGTTGCCAGTGATGTCGTTTATGGGCGATGTGTCGATGCATCCGCAGCAAGTCAATTGCTGGATTACCCATACCAATAGCAACACCCACGAGATTATTCGCGGTGGATTGGATCGTTCGCCGATGTATACCGGTGTGATTGAGGGCGTTGGCCCACGCTATTGCCCGTCGATTGAAGACAAGATTCATCGCTTTGCCGATAAAGACAGCCATCAGGTGTTTTTGGAGCCTGAAGGCTTAAATACCCATGAGTTATATCCCAATGGCATTTCGACCAGCTTGCCTTTTGATGTGCAGTTGGGCTTAGTACGCTCGATTCGTGGCATGGAAAACGCCCATATCACACGGCCCGGTTATGCGATTGAGTACGATTATTTTAATCCGCAAAACCTCAAACCAACCCTTGAGACCAAGTCGATTAGCCACTTGTATTTTGCGGGTCAGATTAACGGCACAACAGGCTATGAAGAAGCGGGCGCACAAGGGTTGCTGGCCGGTCTAAATGCGGCGCGTCAAGCATGGGAGCAAGACGGCTGGACACCAACGCGTGATCAAGCCTATACCGGCGTGATGGTGGATGACTTGATCACCCACGGCACCAAAGAGCCGTACCGGATGTTTACCAGTCGTGCGGAATATCGCTTGATGCTGCGTGAAGACAATGCCGACCAACGCTTGACCGCCAAAGGCCGCGAGCTTGGTTTGGTGGATGATGTGCGTTGGGCGGCGTTTTGCGAAAAAATGGAGTCGATTGAACGGGAGTCGGCGCGTTTAAAAGGCTTGTGGGCCATGCCGCATAATGCCTTGGGCCAGCAGTTTGTTGCCATGACTGGTGAAGCGTTAAGCAAAGAGCAAAACGCTTTTGATTTGCTGAAACGCCCCAATGTGACCTTTGCACAGATTGCCGAATTAACCGAATCGACAGTTGCACCAATGGTCGGTGAACAGATCGAAATCGCGGTCAAATACGCCGGTTATATTGATCGTCAACAAGACGAGATTAGCCAGCTTAAACGCTTGGAAGAAACCGTCTTGCCGGTTGATTTTGACTACGATGATATTTCGGGGCTATCCAAAGAAATCACTTTAAAGCTCAAAGCTGTTCGCCCTGCGACCTTGGCGCAAGCGGGACGTATTTCGGGTGTAACCCCTGCGGCCGTGCAATTGCTGCTGGTGACACTCAAAAAACGCGGCATGCGGACACATGCGGCAGCAGTTTAAAACGTGCTGATGTGAACGCATAAAAAAGCCCTGATCAATCAGGGCTTTTTATCGACTCAAGCTTATTTTTTAAACGTCACAATACCATCTTCGATTTTGCTGTTACGCAGCATGCGCATATCGACCAGATAGTTATGCAGCACTTGCCATGGGGCTTTTTTGCCTTGTTTTGGCAGGACTGTGGCGGCACGTTGGATGTAGCCTGAGCGCATGTTGCTGCCCAAGATCGTGCCATTATCGACACAGTTGTCATTGTCGATTGGCATCACCGTGCGATAGCCTTTTTTGTCCATCCAGTTGAGCACGCGGCAGATGTATTCGTTGGCGATGTCGGCTTTGAGCGTCCATGACGAGTTGGTATAGCCAAAAATCATCGCGGCATTGGGAATATTTTCGAGTAATACACCTTTATAAGTCATGCGGTCACTGACGTTGACAGGTTTGTCGTCTAGGCTCAGGGTTGCACCGCCCATCATCTGAATGTTTAAGCCAGTCGCTGAGACGATGATATCGGCATCCAAATGTTCACCCGATTTGAGCAAAATGCCGGTTTCGGTAAAGCGGTCAATATGGTCGGTCACGACAGAAGCTTTGCCTTGGCGTAATACTTTAAACAAGTCACCGTTAGGTACAGCGCACAGACGTTCATCCCATGGGTTATACGATGGGGTGAAGTGTTTCATATCGACTTTGTCGCCGACTTGTTTTTTGACCGCAGCTAACAACAGACGACGCATGATCTTGGGTTGTTTACGAGAGGCTTCGTAGACAAAGCGTTGTAGACCAATGTTGCGGGTACGGGTTGCGCGGTAGGCCAGTTTGGTTGGCAACACTTTCATCAGGTTGGTGTGGAGTTTGTCGATGGCAGGTACGCTGGCCACATAGCTGGGTGAGCGTTGCAGCATGGTGACGTGTGCCGCAGTGCCTGCCATAGAGGGTACGAGGGTGACGGCGGTTGCGCCACTACCAATCACCACTACTTTTTTGCCGCTATAGTCTAGATCTTCTGGCCAATGTTGTGGATGGATGATCTGACCGGCAAATTTTTCTTCGTCGTTAAAGTGTGGGCGGAAGCCTTGGTCGTAGTTGTAATAACCCGTACAGCTAATGACAAAATTGGCGGTCCATGTTTCTTCGCTGTTGTCAGCATCGTTGACCACGTTGAGTGACCATTGATTGTCGACAGATGACCAATTGGCATTTAACACGCGACGACCAAACGAAATATGCGGGATCACGCCAAATTCTTGGGCAGTGTCATTGACGTATTGACGAATCGAGGCACCATCGGCCAGCACTTTCGGCTCGGTCCATGGGCGGAAGTTAAAGCCAAAGGTGGACATATCGGAGTCTGAACGAATGCCTGGATAGCGGAACAAATCCCATGTACCACCAATCGCGTGGCGACGCTCCAAAACGCGAAAGGTCTTGTTTGGGCAGAATTTCTTGAGATGGTAGGCCGCACTAATGCCGGAAATACCTGCACCAATGATCAAGACGTCTACATGTTGTTGGGTCATCGCAAGCCTCAAAAGAGTAGGGGTGGTTATGGCTCAAGAGTAGTGAGAATTACTGACAATAGTCAATGTCAATTTGAGCCACAAGCAAAGCAGTCAAGGTGTCAGCAGATAATTTAAGCAGCTCATGATCGGATTTTTTTAACAAAGCGGTTGTTATCGCTCATTTTAATAATCTTTTTGATAGATAGTTGTTTGAGTGAAATAAAGTTCATTTCTGCGTTTTGGATCGCAATGCTGCTGGGTCTCTGTGCCAAAAAACACCCCAAGCCGCTGTGATCGAGCTGTCTGCACAACGATAGCCTCTGCATAAGATCTGGCCGTTGGCTTGACCATAGCCGCTATCGGCCAAGACTGCTATGATGCGGCCCTCTTTATGCGGGTATTTGGCGTTGGGCTAAATGTCAGACATTGGGTTGGATGAATCAACATGCATGCGTTATTTGCCGAGCTAAAATCGGGTGTGGTGCAGATGAATTTGGCGCTCTCAGATGAGACGCTACTTCGTTTGTTGGCGTATCAAGATCAGTTGGCGCTGTGGAATAAAGCCTACAACTTGACCTCGATTCGTAAGCCTCAAGACATGTTGGTGCGACATTTGCTGGATAGTTTAAGTATCTTGCCGCATTTGCCAGCCGGTCGTTTGCTGGATGTCGGCACAGGCGGTGGCCTACCGGGTATGGTGATTGCGCTGTGCCAGCCAGAGCGTGAGTGTGTGTTGCTGGATTCTAACGGCAAAAAAATCCGCTTTTTGCGCCAGATTGCAGCCGATATGAAAGTGACCAATGCCAAGCCAATTCAGGTGCGCATTGAAGATGAGCAGGCCCGTCGTGATTTGGGCCAGTTTGATGTGGTGACCAGTCGGGCCTTTGCGTCGCTGACCGATTTTGTGCGCGATTGTGCGAGCTATCGCAGCGAGCATGGCGTGTTGGCCGCAATGAAAGCGTTGCTGCCACAGGATGAAATGCAGCAGCTTGGCGATTGGCAGCAGCAAGTGATTGAGTTGTCTGTGCCGCGTTTGAATGAAGCGCGGCATTTGATTGTATTAACGCCAAACGCCTAAAAACGTGTAATGCCGTTTGCGCATGCAATCAATGCCATTTTGCTAAACCGGATGGATGCTGCGAGTTGCTGGTTGTGGCTAAAATGGATGGACGGGTTAACCCTTCTGGGTTGATTTCTTTTTCGTAAATGGCCTTGAGCTGATGGACGATCAAACGACATGACCGAAATTTTGGCGATTGCCAATCAAAAAGGCGGCGTCGGTAAGACCACGACCGCAGTCAATTTGGCCGCGTCTTTGGGCGTGCTCAAAAAACGCGTGCTGTTAATTGACCTTGACCCACAAGGCAACGCCACCATGGGGTCAGGCGTCCAAAAAAATCAACTGCCCTACAGTGCAGCCGACGTGTTGCTTGAAGATGCCCCGATTGAAGCGGTGATCCAAAACACCAATGCCGGTTATCGTGTGATTGGCTCGAATCGTGAGCTATCGGGTGTTGAGTTGTCCTTGGTCGATAAGCCACGCCGCGAATACGTGCTCAAAGATGCCTTGTCGCGGATTGAAAGCCAGTATGACTATATTTTGATTGACTGTGCGCCAAGTTTAAATCTATTGACTATCAATGCCTTGTGTGCAGCTAATGGCGTGATTATTCCCATGCAGTGCGAATATTATGCACTCGAAGGGCTGGCCGATTTGGCCACCACCATTGAACGGATTCAACAGACCTTAAATCCGACCCTGCATATTCGCGGGGTGGTGCGCACACTGTTTGATCCACGTAATACCTTGTCCAATGATGTGTCGCGTGAGTTGGTCACTCATTTTGGCCCACAGATGATGCAAACCATTATCCCGCGTAACGTGCGATTGGCCGAAGCGCCAGCACATGGCATGCCGGTATTGTTTTATGAAAAAGGCTCGCGCGGGGCGCTGGCCTATTTAAGCCTAGCCGCCGAAATGGTGCGCATGAGCAAAAAGAAAAAAGCCACAAAAGGATCAGTCGCATGAGTCGTAAACGCGGATTGGCACAAGGACGCGGTCTGGATGCTTTACTCGGTTCGATCAAGCAAGCGCGTGATGAGGTACAAAGTAGCCAGCAACCGATAGCAGGGGCGACTTTAGACGAGTTACCGCTGGATAGCTTACAGCGCGGTATCTACCAGCCGCGTCGCGAGATGGCGCCAGAAGCCCTTAATGATTTGGCTGACTCAATCAAGCGTCACGGCATTATGCAGCCGATTGTGGTGCGACGTTTGGGCAGTAATGCGCCAGACGGTGCGCAGTACGAGATTGTGGCTGGTGAGCGTCGTTGGCGTGCAGCCCGCCTAGCGGGGCTGACGCATATTCCGGCGATTGTGCGCGATTTGCCAGACGAGTTGGCGATTGCACTGGCGCTAATCGAAAACATCCAGCGCGAAGATTTATCGCCAATGGAACAGGCGCATGCCTTGCAGCGTTTTCATGATGAGTTTGGCATGAGTCATCAAGAAATTGCCGATGCAGTCGGCAAAGCGCGCACCACCGTATCTAACTTGTTGCGTTTGATGAGTCTAGAAGACGATGTCAAAACCATGCTCGATCATGGTGATCTAGATATGGGCCATGCGCGGGCCATGTTGCCGCTTGATGCTGTGATGCAAGTGACGGTGGCGCGCCAAGTGGTCGATCGTGGTTTGTCAGTTCGGCAAACTGAGCAATTGATTCGCGATATTTTGCATCCACCAGCACCCAAGCCTGAGCGCCCAATCTTGCCGGATGTCGAGCAATTGACCCGTCGGTTGTCTGAGCGTTTTGGTGCAGAGGTGCAGATTGACCACAACGATAAAGGCCGTGGCCGGATGACCATTCGTTATCACTCACTCGATGAGTTGGACGGTATTTTGGCCATTATTGATCGTGATATTGAGTCGGCCTAACACACATGACTGCGACAATCGTCTGGCTTGATGGTGTATGTGATGATCGGTGTGGCGCAGTCCGTTGCAATGCTGTTTTTGGAGAACAACAACAATGTGGGAATTAGTCAGAGCGGGCGGTTGGTTGATGGCGCCGATTGTGCTGTGTTCGGTGTTGGCACTGGTGATTATTTTGGAGCGGGGTATTCGACTGCGGTTTCGCAAGATTGCCCCTGCGGGTCTGGCACAAAGCCTGATCAAAAAAATTGATCAAGGCCAATTGGACGAATCCACCTTACGGCAAATTCAGCATGGCAGCCCACTGGGTGATGTACTGGCGACCGGCGTGTTGCATGCCGCAGGGGGGTTGGACTATATGACCTTGCAAATGCAAAGCCGTGCCAGTACCCAGATTCATCGCTTGGAGCGACATCTCAACTTGCTTGGCACGATTGGCAATATTTCGCCATTGTTGGGCTTGCTCGGTACGGTGCTGGGCATTATTAGTGCATTTTTGGCCGTTAATGCTGGTGGCATGACCGATCCGGCCATGATGGCTGGTGGCATCTCGCAAGCATTGATCACCACTGCTGCCGGTATGGTGGTGGCGGTGCCTGCACTGACGGGCTATCGTTATTATCAACGGAAAGTAATTGATATTGCAGTCGAAATGGAAGAGCAAGCCAGCTTGCTGACCCAAGCCTTACTCGGGCCGGGTGTCGCGCCCCATGTCCGTATGGATCACATGATTGCCGAAACCGACGGCCAGCCTGCCAGCGAAGGTTTATCGGCACGCGGTCATGTGTCTGGCCAGCCGTCATGAAGTTTCGTAAACCACAGGTTGAGCCGATTGAAATCAACCTCACGCCAATGATTGATTGCCTGTTGTTCTTGGTGGTGTTTTTGCTGCTCTCGACCACCTTTAACAAGTACAGCCGCTTAAATCTGGTATTGCCACAGGCCACGGGTGTACCCGAAGCCGAGCAGAAAAAAGCCATTGAAATTGCCGTCAATGCGGCGGGTCGTTACACCGTCAATGGTCAAGATTTGGCCGGTGATGGTGAGGCCGAACTCAGCGCAGCGATTCGCCAAGCATCTGGTAATGATCATCAGCGTCCGATTGTGTTGGCTGCCGATGGCAAAGCCACCCATCAATCGGTGGTTCGGGTGATGGATGTGGTGGGCAAACTTGGCTTTATGAATCTCAACATCAGTACCCGTATCCCTGCCGGAGAGCGTCCTTAAGTGACCAGCGTTGCGATTTATTTACGGCTTATCAACTATCTTCGGCCTTATTGGTGGGCGATTGTGTTGGTGGTGATTGGCTTTGCCATTAACGCAGGCACTGAAGTGGCCGTTGCCAAGCTGATGCAGTTTATTATTGATGCGATCAACAATAACGACCGTAGCCAGATGAGCATGTTTCCGCTGCTGATTATTGTGTTGTTTGTGGTGCGGGGCATTGGGGCGTTTTTGGGCAACTATTACAGCGCAGTGATTGCGCGTAATTTGGTCTATACCTTGCGGGTGCAAGTGTTTGATCAGTTATTGCGGTTGCCAACCAGTTTTTATTTGGCCAATGCCAGCGGGCATTTGTCGGCCAAGTTGATTTTTAACGTTGAGCAAGTCACCGGTGCCGCAACCGAATCGCTCAAAACCGTGCTGCGTGATGGCATGGTGGTGCTGAGTTTGCTCGGCTATTTGTTTTATAGCAATTGGCGCTTGTCGATGACCTTGCTGGTGGTGATTCCGCTGGTGGGCTTGTTGGTGCGCCAAGCCAGTAAGCGGTTTCGAAAATTGTCCAAGCAAGTACAAAACTCGATGGGCGACGTGAGCCATATCGTGACCGAGGCAATCAATGGCTATAGCGTGGTGAAAAACTACGGTGGCCAACCGTACGAACATCAACGCTTTGATCATGCCTCCAAAGAAAATCTGCAAAAAAGCCTGAAAATTACCGTGACCAATAGCATCAACACGCCTGCTGTGCAGTTGTTGATGGCGTCGGCGATGTCGGTGGTGGTGTGGTTGGCGTTACAGCCACAGATTTTGGGCGATATTAGCGCGGGGCAGTTTATTGCCTATATCGCGGCGGCAGGCTTGCTGAGTAAGCCCGTCCGCGCCTTGACCGAAGTGAACGAAAAAGTCCAGCGCGGCATCTCGGCAGCCGAGTCGGTGTTTGAGTTGATTGATAGCCCTGCCGAAAAAGATGAGGGCGTGATTGATCAACCCTTAAGCGGTGCAATTCGATTTGATCAGGTCAGCTTTGCCTATCCGGATGGCACAATGGCATTGCATGATTTTAGTCTGGATGTAAAAGCTGGTCAGACCGTGGCCTTGGTCGGTCGTAGTGGGGCGGGTAAGACCACCTTGATCAACTTATTAATGCGTTTTCAAGAAGTGACTTCGGGACAGTTGTTGTTTGACGGCCAACCGATTGATGCCTTGACCCTTGATTGCTTACGTCGGCAAATTGCCAGTGTCAGTCAGCAAGTGGTGCTGTTTGATCAAACCGTGCGCGGCAACATTGCCTATGGTCAACTGGCTGATAAAACTGATGAGCAGGTCAAAGCCGCCGCCGTTGATGCCTATGCCGATCAATTTATCAGTCAATTGCCCAATGGCTATAACACCTTGATTGGGCCAAATGGTCTGTCGTTATCCGGTGGTCAGCGGCAACGCTTGGCGATTGCGCGTGCTTTGCTCAAAGACGCGCCGATTTTGATTTTGGATGAAGCGACCAGTGCCTTGGACAATGAGTCTGAGCATTTTATTCAACAAGCCTTGGGCGCGGCGATGCAAGACCGTACCACCATTGTGATAGCCCACCGACTATCGACTATTGAACAAGCCGATGTGATTGTGGTGTTGGATCAAGGCCGGATTGTCGAGCAAGGCAATCATGCCGAGCTACTAGCAAAAAATGGCCTGTATGCGCAAATGCACCAGCGCAACTTTGATGAAGACTTGCCGACATGAGCACGATGACGTGTTGGCGATTGGTTCAATATTTGCCGTATCAGCATGCCTGATCTGAAGCAAGCCTTACCACGCGCATGGGCCAATCGTGCGCCGTGGTTACTGGCCCTGCTGCCGCTGTCAGCCTTATATGGCGCAGTAACCTCGCTCCAACGGCTGGCCTATCGGGTCGGCTATAAGCACGCCTATCGTGCGCCCGTGCCCGTGATGATCATTGGCAATATCACCGTGGGCGGCAGTGGCAAAACTCCGTTGATTATTGCCTTAGTTGAATATTTGCGACAGCGGGGTGTACGCGTTGGCGTGATTAGTCGCGGTTATGGTGGCAATGGGCCGTTTCCACGGGTGGTACAGGCTGATGACTCGCCGGATCAAGTGGGTGATGAGCCGTTATTGATTGTGCAACAGACCCATGTGGCTTTGGCAGTTGGGCCAAATCGACAAGCCGCGATTGAGTGCTTGCTGGCGGCTGGGCCGTTGGATTTGATTTTAAGCGATGATGGCTTGCAGCATTTGGCTTTGGCTCGTGATTTGGAGTGGATTGTGCTGGATACCCGTCGTGGCTTGGGCAATGGCTGGCTGCTTCCGGCGGGGCCATTGCGTGAGTCGGCGCAGCGTTTACAAACCGCCACAGTGATTGAGCATGGGCCATCTAGCGCTGATCTACAGATGCAACTGGTGGCGGGTGCATTGCAGCCATTGCAGGTCAATGCAGCCAATCAAGCCAATCAAGCCAATCAAGCCACTGGCAGCGTCCCACAGGCAGGTATGCGGGTGCATGCGATGGCAGGTATTGGTGATCCAGCACGGTTTTTTGCTACGGTGCGCGAGTTGGGCTTTGTGCCGATTGAGCATCCCTTTGCCGATCATCATGCCTACCAAGCCAGCGATGTACAGTTTGATGATGGCTTGCCGATGCTGACCACGGCCAAAGATGCGGTGAAATTGCAGGCATTGGGGATATCCGGCTGGGTTGTGCCGGTGCAAGCGCAGTTGTCAGCGGGTTGTTATACTTTGCTGGATGCGCAGTTACAGGCATTGGGGTTGGTTTTTAAGGGTTAAATTGTCGGTATCGCTTGAGCTATCTGTTGAATTTGCTCGCGCTCGACATCCATCACCACATCCCGCCACAACCGCCCCGCCTCACAATGCCAAACTTCTGCATCAAGCTGTACGGCATCAGTAGGTTGATGAGTCACCAACACCAATGGAATGCCAAAGCGTTCGGGCACATGTTTTAAAAAATCCAAAATCTGTATCCGTAAGCTGTGATTGAGGGCATTAAGCGGTTCATCTAATAGCAGACAACGCGGCGCAGCCAATAGCGTGCGGCCAAGGGCAACCCGTTGTTTTTCTCCGCCGGATAAATGCCGTGGCTGGCGTGTCAGTAAATGACCAATATCTAATAGCTCAATCACAAATGCTGGCTCAATCCGTCGCTGGTCTGGTGCGAGTAAGCGATAGCCATAGCGCAGGTTTTGTTCAACGGTGAGGTGGGGGAACAGCTGCCCGTCCTGCCACATCAAGCCGATTTGACGATGTTCGGGTGGCAAAAAAATATGACGCTTGCGATCAGTTAAGCAGCGTCCAGCGACTTCAATCTGACCTTGATTGGGCCGATATAGACCAGCCAGCAGCATCAATAAACTCGACTTGCCCGCACCCGATGGCCCTAAAATCACGGTACATGGCGCAGACCAGTCGGCCTGCATATCAAGGCAAAAATTGCCCCGTTGATATTGCAGGTCAAAGCGTAGATGTGGCGTCGTGCTGGAATGATTAAACATCAGACAGTCCTAAGCGACGCTGTTGTCGCTGACTAATCAGATGGCTGATCCAGAGCGCGGCAAAGGCCAGCAGCATGGACAAGATCACCAAGCGCATGGCCATCTGTTCGCCATTGGGTTGCTGAATAGCCGAGTAAATCGCTAACGGTAAGGTACGGGTCTGACCGTCAATATTGCCGACAAAACTAATGGTCGCGCCAAATTCGCCCAAGCTACGGCCAAAGGCCAACACTGCCCCTGTCAACACACCCGCCGCCGACAAGGGCAGGGTCATGGTCAAAAACACCCGCCACGGCCCTGCACCGAGCAAACGAGCGGCTTGTTCAGTGCGTCGATCAATGCCTTGCATCGCCAAGCGAATTGGCTGCACAAATAACGGCACACTCATCACCATAGAGGCCACGACTGCGCCCGTCCAATGAAACGGCAGCACAATGCCAATCTTGGCCAACAGTTGCCCGCCCAAACCTTGCTGACCAAAAAATAACAACAGCAAATAACCCGGTACGACTGGTGGTAAGACCATCGGCAACAAGATCAGCGCTTCGACAATTGACTTGCCCCAAAACGATACTCGCGCCATCAGCCATGCCAGTCCAATCGCCGGAAGCAGACTGAGCAACACACACCAACATGCTACTTTGACCGATAGCCAAAGCGCACGAGATTCGTCAGGGGTGAGCGTAAGCACATCCATCATGGCGTGCTGGCAAGGGTGAATTGCGGGCCAAGCTGAGCAAAGCCAAAACGTGTCCACAGTGGTTTTTGTGCAGGGTCTTGGGCATAGCGTATCCACTGTAACGCAGATTCTGCGCTTGGATCATCTGCCGAACGAATGGCCGCAATCGGATAGATAATCGGATCATGACTACCAATCGGAAACACACCAATGGTTTTGACCTTGTTGCTGATTAACGCATCGGTTTGATAAACGATTCCGGCCTGACAGTCGCCACGCTCGACAAAGGCTAACGCCCCGCGCACATCTTCGGTGGGTACAATGCGCGATGCTATGCCCTGATACCAGCGCATCCATTGCAAGGCTTGTTTGCCATAACGACCGGCAGGCACGCTATCAGGATTGCCCATACACAAGCGTCCGCTCATCCGTTGCGATAGTTTGATGCCCTTATTCATCGATAGGTGCAGGGTGGACGCAATGGGGCTAATCAACACCAAGCGATTGGCCAACAGGTTGGTGCGGCTATTGGTCACAATGCGGTTTTGTTTGGCCAGTTCATCCATCCATGCTTGATCAGCCGAGATAAATACATCGGCTGGCGCACCTGCGGCAATCTGCCTTGCAAGGGTGGCGGATGAAGCAAACGAGGTTTGAATCTGCACGTCAGGATGGCTGGCTTGGTAGCGTTCGGCCAATGCGGTGACGGCGTTGCTGAGACTGGCAGCGGCGTAAATGGTCAGTGTTTCGGCATGCACAGTGCCGCCAACGACCAGCATGAGCAATGGTAAGAAAAAACCAGCACGGCGCATGGCACAATCCAAAAGCGTTATGTTTGCTGGAATATAACGCAAGGATTGATGATTGGGCTATGGGGTTTGTGCTGGTGGATTGTTGTTGGTGCATTGGTCAAACAGGGCTTGGAGTTCGGTGTTGGCGTGTAGACCATCGACGATCCTAAATTCTGTTTGCAAGCCTAGGATCTCACGGCATTTCATTTTTTGCATTGTGATATGGCTAGGGATAGCACCTGCTAATTCTGGAAATTGCTTCTTTTTTTGCTCTCTCTCTTTGATCTTAATACAGGTTTTGATGATTTCTTGCCCAATCTGACTTGGCTCATTGGGCTGTGTGAGCGGGTTGGTGACTTGGTGTTGATACCAATGATCTGCATAGCCATCAAATGCCTCACATAGCTTGGGTGTGACGATCAGATCGGTTTCTTTGTTGATTTGTGCCATCAGTGAGGCTGCGATATCGACGGGAATACCTGTCATCTGAGAGAAGCGATATTCTTCATCAGTATATTGCGGTGAAGCACTGGTGATGGCTGGTACGGTAGCGGGGACATCAGCCAATGGATCCGTATTGGCATACAGGGTTGTAACGGGTGGCGACGGTGTTGGCGTAAAGACTTCAGTAAATTGATCAATAAACGCATTACTGAGTTTGAGTAGCATGACCAAGATGATGGCAAACCAAATGGGATGCTGTTTAATCCATCTGCCCACCGAGCGATATTCTTGCAAGTTATTGGTCAAAGACTGCACTTGATCAATCTTGTCTCGACCAATCCGTAATAGCGCCAAGTCTGGAAACTGCTGCACAAAGACTCGAACCGTCGGCGTGACATCGCGTGCCATGTGTTTGCTGATCTTGTCGTGCTTGTCTAGCCGTTGCAGATCGGCCAGTTGTTGTTGTTTGCTGCTGTTGTCCTGTCGATGCCACAGGGTGTTTTGATCCAAAATTTGACTGATCCAATGCGATGCATAGCCCAGACGTTGTACCTGTCGGTATTCTTGCGCCCAAGCAAACTGATCGCTGGCGGCTTTAAAGGCTGGCCAGACAAAAGGGTATTCCATCCTTAGCAATAGTGCGCTGACTTGTTGTTCAAACGCGTCTCGACATTCAAAGGCTTCCAACACAGGCTGCTGCAATATGTGTGACAGCACGTTTTTGGGTGCAGCGCCTTTGAGCCAGCGTTGCTCTAGCGCTTGTACTAAGGGCTCAACCAACGCATCAGGGTCTTGGCTGTACCAGTCCTCATGCAAAGCGTCTACTGCAAGATCGGGTGGCGCACTAGGCAGTGGCGGTGGCTGTACAGCAGAAGAGGTTAGCGGTAATACAGGTGGTAATGCTGGGTTAAATGCTGGCCCATCTGCAAGATTGTGCGATGCAGCCTCAGGCTGACTGTTGTCGAATACTGGTATCGGGGTTGAGGTGTTTGCTGATGAAGTGGTCTCTAGGTCGTCGTTTAAAAAGACAATTGGCTCAATGGTGATGTTGATCGTCGTTGGTGTTGGCTGCTCAGTATCGATAGCCGCGTTCGTCGCAGTCTCGTCGTCTGTATCGGATATATCCCATTGGTATTCGTCATCAGAAAAAACTGGCCGCCATTGCTGCGCTTGTTCATACGCTTCACGTAAACGCTCAAAGCCGGCTGGATCTGCGGCTTGGTCAATCTTTTTTAATTCGACCGCATAGGCGCGACGGATGGTTTTTCGGTCATCCGTTGGTGCAATATTTAGCCGTTCAAAATACCAAGGCAGATCCATAAAGAAAGATTCTTCTGTCGTTGTTCAGATGGTTGTTAAGTTTGTTCTGGCTCAAAGTCATCGGCAAAGACATCGTGCTGGCCCAGTTCGCGTAATACGGCTTGCAGGGCTTTACGTCCGGTGATGACGGTATGTGGGTCTTGTGAGTTGATGGCCAACTCAAAACGGGCGATTTCGTGTCCAAGCCAGTTGCGTTGATCGCCGCGCAATTGTTGAAACTGTCGTTCAGCTTGAGCCAAGACGGTGCGATTTTCGGTTTGGTCGCGTGGATGGATTTTAAGCGCGTTCAGTTTGGCAAGGCGTTCGGCAATCTCGGCTTCACTTAACACACCGGGGTTGCCTTCAATCACCAGACGATGGCGTTTGTCTTGGCCTTGCAGTTGGATCTCGACTTCAAGTAAGCCGTTGACATCATAGCTAAAACGTACCTCAATCACGGTTTGGTCACGCTTGGTTTTGGCTGGTAACGGGACGGTGATTTCGCCAAGCTTAATGTTGTCTTTGACCAGCCGAGATTCGCCCTGAAAAATCTCAAATTGGATTTCTTTTTGGTTGTCGTTAATCGGTCTAAAGCTCTCGACACGGCTGACGGGTACCACGGTGTTGCGTTCAATAATCGGCGAAAAATAACCGGCAATTTGCTGGCCATGCTCCATTTGCTTGACCACATCCACGCCTAAGCTGTATGGGCTAACATCGGTCATGACAATTTCGTCAAGTGCGGCGTCTTTCATTTTAAGGCCCGCTTGAACCGCCGCGCCCAATGCCACCACTTCGTCAGGGTTAATGTCGACCGCCGGAAAACGACCAAACATCCGCGCCACCATTTTGCGCACCATCGGCATACGGGTCGATCCACCCGCCAATACCACACTATCTAGCGCGGCAGCACGAATGCTGGCATCACGCATGGCGCGTTCAACCGGCTGACGCAAACGGGCCAATAACGGCTCACTGATCTGGATAAAAGTGGCTTCATCCAGCGGGTAGTGATAGTCATGGTTTTGCCATGTCACCCGAATGTCGGTGCTGCTTTGGCTAGACAACAATCGTTTGGCTTGTTCAATTTGATCAAGCAATTGTGCGCGCAGTTGTGGGTCACGTTGGGCGGCTTCGGGCAGTTTGGTGTGGGCAATAAAGGCTTGCAAAATGACCGAGACAAAGTCTTCGCCACCCAAAAAGTTATCACCCGCCGTGGCACGGACTTCCATCACACCTTCAAATAATTCCAAAATTGACACATCAAAGGTGCCACCGCCCAAGTCAAACACCAAAAACTGCGCTTCATCACCGGCTTGATGTAGGCCATAAGCAAGCGCGGCGGCGGTGGGTTCGTTGACCAGTCGCTCGACAGTTAGACCGGCCAATTGACCGGCAACGCGGGTGGCTTTGCGCTGGGCATCAGAAAAATAAGCTGGAACGGTAATTACGGCTTCGGTGACGGGCTGGCCCAAAAAGGCTTCGGCATCGGCTTTGAGCGATTTGAGTACCAATGCGGAGAGTTCTTCGGCGCGGTAGGGTTTGCCTGCCATCAATACCGTTTGCTGCGTACCCATCACGCGCTTAAACAAAGCTGCACTACGGTTGGGATGGCTTTGCAAGCGTTCTTTGGCGGCTTGACCGACCAAGACTGCACCGTCTTCATCAATGCTGACGCAAGAGGGCGTCAAGTGCTGGCCCAGCGCATTGGGGATTAACACGGCTTGGCCGTCTATCCATGCCGATGCCAAGCTATTGGTGGTTCCCAGATCAATCCCGATGATGATGGACAAAAGCGTGCTCCTGCGGATTTTTGAAAAAATATAATCAGTCTGTGATCATGACCAGTTAACAAAGCACAGCCGTTTTGACGTGCTCTAGAAAAATAGGGGGTTTCTTGCAAAACCGCTAGTTTTTTTTTGACATCAAAAAACCGGCCATCAAGCTGGTTAGTGAAGGTTAGTGAAGAGGCTGAATTGCTTTTTGCAGGGATGCCTGAGTGCAATTGTTTGAGCCATGGATGGCGAGTTTTGCACGAAAAGGTACTTTTGCTTACTTTTGGTACGTCAAAAGTAAGAAGACCTGCTATCCAACTTCAATAAAAAAGCTCCACAGCAGTCTAAGCCGTGAAGCTCCTTTGTTAGCGGACAGGCATCAAACAGTTAAAATAGTGTTTGCTGTGTCATCGGATTAAACAGATTTAAGCAATCCGTACCGTGCCATTATCGCCCATATCGGCGGTTTCACCAGTCAGAGCGGCTTTGGTCATTTCATACAGCGCAACCAGTTTGTTTGGACCGTCCCAATATTCTGCACCATGGGCGTTGATTTTGATCAGTTGCACGCGTGGATCGGTTTTGCCACCTTCAAAATAGGCGTTGTACATATCGCTCCACAGTTCATCAAGTTTGGCAGGATCATTGACCAGTTCAGCGGTGCCATTGATCGAGACATAGGCGCTATCAGAGGGTTTGCTATAGGCCAGATTGACTTGTGGGCGTTTTTGCATATCGCTGACGGTTTCGGTGGTGTTTGAGCCAATAAACCAAATTTCGCCGTTAAACTCGACATCCTGAGTGGTCATTGGACAGGCATGCAGATGGCCTTCGTCGGTGATGGTGGTCAACATGGCAAACTTCACATCTTTGATCAATTCTGCGATTTTTTTCATGCTAGACATAGCAAAAACTCCGTGGTTTTAGGCGTACAAACATAAACAAGATCAAATGCTTGATCTTGCAGGGATGATTTATCTTGCCGGTGTTTTTTGTAGGTCTAAAGACCGGATCTGTGCGTGGGATGTAAGGGCCATTACAGCTTGCGTACACAAAGTGCATGGCAGGCAAATGGACTTCTTATGCCGCTTATGCTGGCCGACTGTTCAGATTGCGCGTATTATATCGGCCTTTCCCATCCGCATAGCGGCCAGTGTGTTGACTGGTCGATGGAGCCGTTCCCAGCATGTTTATCGTGGCCGGTGCGCCTGCACTTTCTGCTTTCAAGCAGCGTCAGCTTTTGTCTCGTTTGTCCGCCTGTGTGCCGGTCAGCCAGATTGACAGCCAGTTCGTCTATTTGTTCGATCAGCCGTTATCTGAGGCTGCATTGCCAACAGCGTTGGGACTCCTCAATGATGGCCAGTCCTTTGATCTATCGACTGCGCCTGCCGGTAGTGTGCAACTGTTGGTCACGCCGCGTATTGGTACGATTTCGCCGTGGTCATCTAAAGCCTGCGATATTTTCAAAAATTGCCAAGTGCCGGTTGAGCGTATGGAACGCGGCATTTTGTATACCCTGCACGGTGTCGATGCGCTCAACGCCGAGCTAGTCGGCCTGCTGCATGACCGCATGACCGAAAGCACCTTTGTGAGCGTGGAGACCGCCCAAGCGTTGTTTCGTCATGCCGAGCCAAAGCCGCTGCAATCGGTAGATGTTTTGGGGCAGGGCAAAGACGCCTTGGTCAAAGCCAACCGTGAATTTGGCTTTGCACTGTCAGATGACGAAATCGACTATTTGACCGATGCGTTTGGCAAATTGGGCCGCAACCCGCACGACATCGAGTTGATGATGTTTGCCCAAGCCAACTCTGAGCATTGCCGTCATAAAATTTTTAATGCCGAATGGACCATCGACGGCCAAGTACAGCCGCGCTCGTTGTTTGGCATGATCAAAAATACCTATAAAGAGTCACCGGCGGATGTGTTGTCGGCTTATAAAGATAATGCCTCGGTGATTGTCGGTTTTGATGCGGCGCGGTTTTATCCGCAGCGTGACGAAAAAACCAATCACTTTGAATATGGCATGCACAAACAAGCCGTGCATATTTTGATGAAAGTCGAAACCCATAACCATCCCACCGCAATTGCGCCGTTTGCCGGTGCAGCGACGGGTTCGGGTGGTGAGATTCGTGACGAAGGTGCAACCGGACGGGGCGGCAAGCCCAAAGCCGGTATGGCCGGTTTTACCGTGTCGAACCTCAATTTGCCAGCCCAGCCAGAACCGTGGGAATTTGCTTACGGTAAGCCATCCCGTATGGCCTCAGCGTTGCAGATCATGACCGATGGCCCATTGGGTGCAGCGGCATTTAACAACGAATTTGGTCGGCCCAACCTGTGCGGTTATTTCCGTACCTTTGAGCTAAACGTTGCCAACGCGCAAGGCGGCGTGGATGTAAAAGGCTTCCATAAGCCAATTATGATTGCCGGTGGTTACGGCAATATTCGCCCTGATCATGTCGAAAAACAGCCGATTGAAGAAGGCGACTTGCTGATCGTGCTGGGTGGCCCTGCCATGCTGATTGGCTTGGGTGGCGGTGCGGCATCGAGTGTCGATAGTGGCACCATGGGCGAGCAACTGGACTTTGCCTCGGTGCAGCGCGAAAACCCAGAAATGGAACGCCGTTGCCAAGAAGTGATTGACGTATGTTGGGGCATGGCCGATGACAACCCGATTGTGTCGATTCACGACGTGGGCGCGGGTGGCTTGTCCAATGCCATGCCAGAGTTAGTCAATGACCATAAACTCGGTGCAGTGCTGAACCTACGCAAAATTCCATCGCTAGAGTCGGGCATGTCGCCGATGGAGATTTGGTCTAACGAAGCGCAAGAGCGTTACGTGTTGGCGATTCGTCCGGCATCGTTGCCGCTGTTTGAATCGCTATGCGCGCGCGAACGTTGCCCGTTTGCGGTATTGGGCGAGGCCACCGAAGCCCGTCACCTGACCGTCAATGATCCGAAGTTTGATAACAAAGCCGTGGATATGCCGATGCAAGTGATGCTCGGTGGTACACCACGTTTGCAACGTAGCTACGAGACCATCACCCGTCAGGGCGTGGCCTTAGATCGCACAAGCATTGATTTAAAAGACGCGATCTTCCGTGTGTTGCGTGCGCCAACCGTCGCCAGCAAGTCGTTCTTGATCACCATTGGTGACCGTTCGATTACCGGCATGGTCGCACGTGACCAAATGGTTGGTCGTTGGCAAGTGCCAGTCGCCGATTGTGCGGTGACTGTGACCGGCCACCAAAGCATTACCGGCGAAGCGATGAGCATGGGTGAGCGTCCACCAGTGGCCTTGCTCAATCCTGCCGCCTCAACACGTTTGGCGATTGCCGAAGCGATTACCAACATTGCCGCCAGCCGGATTGAACAGTTGTCTGACATCAAACTGTCAGCCAACTGGATGGCCGCTGCTGGCCAAGCGGGTGAAGACCAAGCCTTGTATGAAGGTGTGCATGCGGTCGGTATGGAGTTGTGTCCTGCCTTGGGCATTGCCATTCCGGTCGGTAAAGACTCGCTGTCGATGCGTACCACGTGGCAGGACGATGGCGTTGATAAGTCAGTCACCTCGCCGATGACCATGATTGCCTCAGCCTTTGCTCCTGTGCTGGACGCCACCAAAACCCTGACCCCAGAACTCCGTGATGTCGCTAATAGCATTTTGGTCCGTATTGACCTGTCACGCGGTAAGTTTCGTCTGGGTGGATCGGTGTTGGCGCAGGTGTATAGCCAACTGGGTGATATACCAGCCGACCTTGACGCCGCCGATGATCTGATCGCGTTTTTTAACCTGATTCAAGATTGGAACCAGCAAGGCCGTTTGCTTGCGTACCACGACATTGGCGATGGTGGCGTGCTGGCGACATTGAGCGAAATGATGTTTGCCGCCCGTATCGGCATTGACGTGAGCTTAAGCAGCGATGATGCACTGGCCGAACTGTTTGCCGAAGAACTGGGCGCAGTTGTTCAAATCCGTCACAGCGATTGGGCGGCCTTGCAAGACGCAGTCAGTGGTACCGTTCTGGCCGATACCCTGTATCAGATTGGCACGCTCAATACGGATCAAATGCTCCGCGTAGCAGGTCTTACGCTTGGCCGTGTTGAACTGCAACACGCATGGGCCAGCGTCAGTCATCAAATCCAACGCGCACGCGATAACAGCGACTGTGCCGATCAAGAGTTTGCCTTGATTGCTGATGCCAATCATGGCGGCATTATTGCCAAAGCAACCTTTGACATCAACGCACCGATTGATGCGCCGTACATCAACACCCGTAAGCCAAAAATGGCCATCTTGCGCGAGCAAGGCGTTAACGGTCAGCTTGAAATGGCTGCCGCATTTGATAAGGTCGGTTTTTGCACCGTGGATGTGCACATGAGCGACTTGCTGTCCGGTCGTGTGCGTCTAAACGACTTTGAAGGTCTGGTGGCTTGTGGTGGCTTTAGCTACGGCGACGTGCTGGGCGCGGGTGGGGGTTGGGCCAAGTCGATCTTGTTTAACGCGCGTTTGCGTGATGAGTTTGAGCGCTTCTTCCATCGCACCGAGACCTTTAGCTTGGGCGTGTGTAACGGTTGCCAGATGATTTCGCAGCTTAAAGACCTGATCCCACAAGCAGATCATTGGCCGCGTTTCCGTCAAAACACCAGTGAACGCTTTGAAGCGCGTGTGGCGAACGTGTTGATCGAAAAAACCAAGTCAGTGTTGCTTGAAGATATGGCGGGTTCGGTATTACCGATTGCCATTGCCCACGGTGAAGGCCGTGCAGATGCAGACGCTGCACAGTTGGCCGCGCTGAATGGACAAAACCAAGTGATCTTGCGTTATGTCGATAGCGCCGGCACACCCACGCAGCATTACCCACTCAATCCAAATGGTTCGCCAGAAGGCATTGCAGGGGTGACGTCTGGTGATGGCCGCGCCACCATTTTGATGCCGCACCCTGAGCGTAACTTCCGTGCCTTGCAGCATAGCTGGAAGCCGGAAGACTGGACTGAAGACGGCGCGTGGATGCGCATGTTCCGCAATGCACGGCGTTTTGTGGGCTAAGCCTTCATCGATTGAAAAAGACGACCTTCGGGTCGTCTTTTTTGTGCTTAAATATCAGAACAAGCCTACAGACCAAAAAAATTAGGCGAAATGATTCTAGGAATGACAGTTAATTGAGGTTTGAATGATGGAACATACTCAACATGATAACGTTTGTGTAAACTATGCGTTTTATAATGCGATGTCTGTTCGTGAATATTACGATTTATCTTTTGATCAAATTGTTGATCTGGATCGTATGCCGCCAGATTTTATTGATTATTTAAATACATCGGTCAGAAAAAGCAAAAATTATTTTTTCTATCTGGGGTGTTTGATCGTTAGAAGTTTTTTAAGTGAAGATAAAAATTTAGATTTTATTGTTGATGAATTTATGAGCGATTATCATTACTTGTATTGTTCGACAGGTGATCTCTTTAGGCTTCGTTTCAATCATCAAGACATTATTAACATGGATGATTTTTGTTTGAGTTTGCAGCGGTATTTTTCTAGAAAGAAAAAATTAGATAATCATGATATTAAAATTATACAGTGGATGTTGGATGAATTTTATGATCAAGCTAAAGTGATTACTAAGTTTTATGAAAAAAATCAGAGTATTTTGGAATTAAGAGTAAGATGTGGTAGAAAAAAAGATGATAATGATGGTTTTTTAGAGGATCTTCTGCTGCTGGTACAAGAAACAAAATATCCATTAAAAATTCTTCATAAATTAGACACGGATCTTTTGTGTTGGCTGGAAGAAACTAAAAAATCTGTGACAAAAGAAGTCATTGCTAATATTGCTTCTGAGAGCGTTTCTAAGGTTTTTTATCAGCATCCTGAGATGCTAATGGTTTATCAGGAAAAGGACGATTCTTCTAGTTTTATCCCTTTGCTAAGTGCGTTAAATTTTTTTCATTCAGACCAAATGAAAAATATTTTACAATCCATAATTGAAAGTAATAGATTTTTGCTTTACTTGCGAACTGAATGCGCTTTATTAATGTTGGATATTTTTAATACAAGACATGAGCTATTACGTGTTTTTATTGATCGTGTATTTCATGTTGATTGTTCTGATTCTGATGTTTACTTCCCAAGTACTCGAATAGGCAGCATAGACTTTTTTAAAGACAATAGATTTTTTAGTATTGAGGATCTTGTTTGTTTTTATAGAGAAAGAAAATGGAATTATCAGGCAATTGAAACGTTGACCTATAAAATGTCGATAGATAATGAACAAGCGGAAGTAACTAAAAATTTACTTTCGCTAATTGATCAAGAGCTTGAGTCGATGAAAGATTTGGCTACTAGCGGACAGGATATAAAGACTATAGTTTCGTTCGAAAAAATAATAGAATTGCTGCTTTTGGATAAAAAAATTGATCGTTCTATTGTGGGTGAAAAAATTATTAATATTATTGATTTTTTTGATCATAGTGGCTTTGGGGATGTTCATCGTATTGTCTATTTAGCCCATGAAAATAAATTTGCATTGCCAGAAATTTATCGTAAATATCTTGGTTATTGGGATCAATATGCCTTGTGTTTGGTTGACAAAAAAATATCTGCAAATGAGGTTTACCAGCGTTTTATTGAGTGTGGTGTAATTAGTAGTCCATTTGAATTTAATGATATGTGTGATTTTTTCTCCGATCTTGATTGGAGAATTGGTTGTGATGATAATAAAATCATAATCCAAAGGAAGAATTTTAATATGCGTGATATCTTTGATGGTTTTTGCAGGGGGTTTTTGGGATTAAAATCTGATTTTTTTCGGTATGATGATGCTTTGAATATTGCCGATAGTGTCATGTTGCTGAATGAAAATACAGCAGTAGCGTCTTGGTCTGAGTTTGTTAAATATTATACAATGGGTGTGAATGGTCAGCAGTATAGCTGTTTTATGTACCATGCACATGATTATTATCAAGCATTGGCTGGTGTTTTATTGTTGCTGCTTAAAATTTATAAGCCAAATCTCTCACTGTATTATTTTACTGATGATTATGGCTATTATGATTACGAGTTTTTTGGTGCTGACGAGTTGCTCTTTGATCAACTGATCGCAGAGTTAGATTTTCCTTGTCGTAAAGTAAAATTTTTTGAACCGCTGCAACCCACCACAGAGTTTTTGCAGATTGAATCTGAACTCAACAAAATTATCAGTGATCAAGGATTTTACTCCATGATTCAACCTGATGATTTTATTGATCTTTCCAAAAAAATGCGTGGCATCAGTCGTGATCAGGCCGATTGGTTGGTATCAATGATCCCTGAAATGCAAGCACAGGCAAGTTTGCCCAGTGAGGATATTTTTGCTCAGGCCCTAAATGTGCGTAACCTGTTTGTTGCACTCGCACGAGAGATGATTTACGACAAGCGTTTTGCCAATCAACTCAATGGCCGGAAGCCGCTGTGGACCAAAGAACACGCCATCACACAGATAAGCAAGCGTTATGAGCAGCCATCCGACTGGTCGTTAGCCATGATTCTTAATGTGTTTTTTGATCCAGACGGCTTGGTAAGTGATTTCAAGTGCTGTTAACCCTCAACCAAAAGCGTGAAGTATCATCAGGTGAGTAAGATCAAGCCGCTCTATTCATCGCCCACCGATTTTTACATCTTGAATGACATTCAAGATAGTGTTAAAAATGACGCCTAATGATCCACATTGGTTGTCGTCAATGAAACAGCAAGCCCAAATTGAACAACTACGCCGCTTGTCGCCGGCTGCGCTACAGGCGTTGTTTGCCACTCTTAACGCGCCAAACTTGAACGAGATGGATGGAGAATACCGTGCTGAGCTATTGGCTCAGCCGTATGGTGTTGTGGGTCAGCTAGGCAAACTGTTTTTAGATAACCCCATTCAGACATGGCTGTGCAAAGCCTTTCGGCCTATCGATGCGTATTATGGTCGCGGTTACAATACCTTTTTACAGCATGGAGAAGTCGTGCAGCGATATCCGATGCTCACCACAATCGCTGCGTCACGTTATGACGGTAAGCCTGCATATACTTTGATTTATCGCTATTTTCATTCGACGTGTGGTGCGATTCATATGGTCGATGAAGTGCGCCAGATTATGCCCGATCTCTATTTGGGCATGGGGACTTATGGTTTTAGTCATGCGCAGCGGCAGATTGCATGGCCGTTTCTACTCGAAAAAACCGATACCGCATACCGCCAAGATATTGGCAAACGCCGTCAAGGATTTGTGATCAGTGGGCGTGAATTGCCCGCTAGTCTACCGCTTCTCGTCCAACCACAGGTTTAATCATGTTCAATCAACGTACCGCGCTGATTACTGGCGCATCCGCAGGCATTGGGGCAGCCTTTTCTCGCCACTTAGCCAAAGAGGGCTATGGCTTATTATTGGTCGCCCGTCGCGCCGAAAAATTGCAGGCTTTAGCGACCGAATTACAACAGGCGTATCAAGTGCCGTGCACTGTGTTTACTGCTGATCTCAATGATCCCACCGCGCCACAAGCGATCATGGATTTTGCCAAGAAAGAGCAAATCAACATTGATGTGTTAATTAACAATGCGGGTCTGGCGGGCAAAGGCTCATTTGCAGGTAGCCCGTGGTCGGAGCTAGCTGGTGAGATTCAAGTGATGATTACGGCGGTAACGCAGTTATGTCATTTGGTGTTGCCGCACATGCGTGCGCAAGGCTGGGGACGGATTATCAATATGTCGTCGATTGCGGCACTTTCACCACCTGCCGAAAGCCTGATTTATACCGGTGTCAAAAGCTATGTGCTGAATATGTCGCAGTCGTTGGATATGGAGCTAAAGCCACAAGGTATTCATGTGACGGCCGTTTGCCCCGGTTTTACCCATAGCGAATTTCACGACCACATGGGCACACGTGATGCAGCCAATAAACTGCCGAGTCTGTTATGGCAAGAGGCGGATGTAGTGGTGGCGGAAGGTTGGCGTGCGGTGATGCGTGGGCAGCCGGTGTGCGTGACAGGTATGGTCAACAAAGTGATGGCAAGTAGTATGCGTCCATTGCCCCTCACACTTCAGTATTTTTTGGGCAACCGACTCAATCCATTTAAAAAATAACAATACTAGCGGCAAAAATCGCTCGTTAATCTCGATTTTTGGATTAAGAGATGATTTTATGTGGGGTTGAGGTTGAACCAACGGTGATCAGCATGGCGTGAGGTGATATGTACAAACTAATGTTTTAAGTGCCAGACAGTCATCTTGCGCCGGTCAAAGCAGCGGTTTTTGCTGCTGGTGCGGGTCACATATTCGGCTATGAACATTAGCCTTGCACCATCTGTAGCTCAACTCCCAACCGCACAATCCCGCCGTAAAGGACAGTGCTCGCCAATCGGGAGTGTCTGCAAGCGGGCTTTAAGCTGCTGCAAATCGGCAATCCGTTGATCAATGACCGAGATTTTTTCGTCAATGACCGCTTGCACTTGCGCGGCGGGCAGTTGGCCTTGCTGCATCATTGGTAACATTTGCGCTACTTCCGCCAGCGAAAAACCCAACTGTTGTAGCAGTTTAATTAACTCAAGCTGATCGACCATCTGCGCTGAATATTCCTTGTAGCCATTGGCCCGACGATGGCTCTGAATCAAGCCAGTTTTTTCATAAAAACGAATACTGTCACGGCTAATGCCCACTTGCTGCGCCACTGCACCAATCAACATGCGACCACCTGTTTATGCTTAAAATATCGCTTGACCTTGGAGTGTACTCCATCCTTTAGCCTGTGCTTAGTACGGATCAATCGCCGTACCACACACAGGAGAGGTGAGATGTTGCAGCATGATCAAGACCCGCCGAACAAGGTGGCATTCGTGACCGGCGCGAGTGGATTTATTGGGCGGTTTTTATTGGCTGAGTTGTTGCGGCAGGGTTATCAAGTGTTTGCGTTATTACGGCAGCCCAAGCAGCAAAGCGCGATGTTGTTGGCATGGCTGACCACTCAGTCGATTGAGGTGGCTGCCGACCAATTGCAGTGGATTCAGGGCGATTTAAGCCAGCCCGATGTTGGGATCTCGTTGGCAGACTGGCAGCGATTGGCGCAGGTTGATGTGCTGTTTCATAGTGGGGCCATGTTTGGTTGGGGCTTGGATGTTGCAATGGCAAAGCAGGTCAATGTGACGGGTGCTTTGCAATTGATTGCGGCTTGCCAGCGTCATTGTGCGTTGCAACGCGTGGTGTGGCTATCGGGTTATATGCTGACCATGCAGACGCATTTGCAACAGGCCGGAATCAATCTGGCTGCACCCATGCAGACCGATTGGCGGTTGCTGTATCAACGGTTGGGGCCGTATGAGGCGTCAAAAATTGAGGCGCATTATCAGATGCAAGCCTTTGCGCAGGCGCAAGGTTTGGCATGGACGGCGATCCATCCGGCGACTGTGATTGGATCGTCACAGACGGGTGAGATTTTACCAAACCAGCAATTTGCATTACTGCTGCAACAGTTATGTGATCAAACCTTACGAGCAGTTCCAGCCACGCCACAGCATCGCTTGCCACTGGTCTGCGTGGATGATCTGGTTCGTATGACCGTTGCAGCCAGTCGTGATGCCAGCACCATTGGTCAGTGTGTGTTGGTAGCCGATCCGAGTACACCAAATGTGGCGACAGTGTTGCAGCAAGCGGGCCAAGCCATCCAGCGTGCAGCACCATCGCGCCATGTGCCGTTGTCGGTGTTGCGGTTGATCCTGAAGTGGCCATGGTTAGCCAATCAATTGAATTTATCAGCGGAGATGCTGCATTTTTTTCGCACAGAGGCGTTAGAGACTACGCAGGCGGATCAATGGCGTCAGACATGGCAGTTGCCGTACCCCGATCAAGCGGCGGCAGTCGCCAAAACAGCGCAGTGGGTTGCACGGCTGAGCGCTGTTTAGGTGCTGATTGGAGAGGTTAAAGGTCACCATTCGGCCTGCTTCAGTTCACACACTGTCGCAGGCCAAGTCACACTGTTTTATTGACAAAACTGCGGATTGTATTGATAAGCGTACTGGGTTTTGGTCAATGATGACGGCGAATTCCATGTGCTCAGTTCTTTCAGCGCTGCAAAGCTATTGGCGGCGCGATTGACCACGCTTTTGCTGTAGTCGGCGCTGGAGTCGGCATATTTGAACGAGACTTCTGCCACGACTGGATGGCTACTGGCGCTCGGTGTGCCGTTGTACCACAGGGTAACGCTCATTTCGGCATCAAACTGGCCTAGATCAATCACACCACCGCTATATACCCGTTCATAAGCAGTAAAGTTACCGACAATCGCCAATGCTTGATTGTTGCTAATACCATAGTTGCTGGCAAAGGCCGGAAAGTGAGTATTGACGTCTTGAAAATCATTCAGCGTGCGGGTGTTGGGTTCGGTGGTGGAGTGGCTATATAGCACGGCAAACGGTTGATTGGTTTTGCTGCTGATATCGGCTTCAAGCTTAGTTTCAGCTTGACTGCTACTGCCGCTGACATCTTCAAAATCGGCAATATAACGATCATAGCCACGATATTTTAAGGTGACTTCCGAGTTGCCATTTTCAACACGCTCGCGAAAAATATAACCACGCTGATTGAGCAAGCAGCTATTTGGTGCATCATAAAAGCGGACTTGGCGGGTTTTGTCCAAGCTCATGCTGCCACTGACATCACGGCTAATCCGTTGCTCAATCACTGGGATTGCGGCTTGAAAGTAGCTGTTGACGTTACTGGCTTCGGTGGATGAGGTGAAGTTGTTGGGATTGAGCATTAACTTGTATTCACGCGAGGTGATATCTGGGTTGGCAATCGCCACATTGGCCAAACTAAGCGCCAAGATCGATAGGACATAGACACGCATCAGCAATACTCCAAAACAGCAGAATGAGACAAAAAACAGGCGAAAATCAGTCATCAATCAAAAAAAACAGCCCGCCTTCACGGCAAGCTGTCTGGTATTTGCGTTGATGTTTATCAGTGATTACGGCGCAGCGCTGAGATCGAGGCCATCAATCACATACAAGGTGCTGCCATCAATGCGGGTTTTGGCCTTGTCGAGATGCTTTTGCACGACTTGGTTATTGAGCGATTCAACGGCAAAGTCATCGTCATTGATCACGCCCAAACGGGTTGGGTTGATCAACCACAAACCTTCCATTTTGTCGTGGGCATAGTTGACTTGCGCGCCCATATCCAGCACCAATGCTTTGCTCACAGGTGTGATTCCCGCCGCAGTCAAGCCAGCCCAGCCATCGGCCAGTTCGACTTGCTCAAGGGTTTTGCCATTGATGGTCAGACCCAAGCTGGCGTCTTGTTTGATGCTGTCGGTTTCGGCTACGTCTTCAAGATTGGTTGCGCCGGTCAGGCTGATCTTGTAGACGTGTTTCATGACATCTGGGCTGTCTTTATAAAAATTGCCATCACGCTCTAACACCAAAAAGCTGGTGGCACTTAACGCGACAATTGCTGAGTTTGAGTTGGCAGCAATTTCTTGCTTATACAGATATTGCGCGACTTTGCCAGTTTCAAGGTTGATGGTGACGATGCGGGTCACGGTGAGTTTGTTGACGCTCTTGTCTGGATTGGACAAGGTGGATTGCATAATACCGACCAAGGTCTTGTGATCTGGCGTGACGGTTAGACCTTCCATGCCACGATTGGCGCGACGTTTGGCAAACTCGGCAGGCAGGTGGAAGGTATCACGGCTGTCATTGGCAAAGGCGTTGATCCGGCCAATCTCAATGCCATCGGCATTAAAGTGCACGATATGCGGGCCGTATTCATCACTGACCCAAAAGGTGCCATCCGGCATGGCGACCAAGCCTTCGCTATCAATGCCATAGTCATCGGTGCGAGAGGGGTTACTGTTGGCGTCATACGGTTGATTTGGATCAACCGCGAGTATTTTTCCAGAGGCATCATAAGGCAGTTCTTTGGTGCCGCCGAGTCCGACTGGGTTGGGCAGGCCAGTCACTGCGGTGCCATCAGGGCGACGCAGCAAAATGGTCTTGAGCTGACGAACTTGATTGTTGGCTTGTACTTCAAACAGGCCAATCCGTGGGGTGTAGTCCGGCGTGATAAACATCTTGCCGTCACCTTGATCGCCAGTAAAATCAGCATTTGGGCCGCGATCCGTTAAGGCATAAAACTGCATTGGATTGCTTGGGTGCGCGGTCATATCCGAGCCATAACCGCCATTGCGCAGATCGACATTGGCGGCGATATAGTCGCTGCTGGTATAGCTGATAGATTGGTAGGGCAGGCGTACACCGGCAAATGCAAAGGCGTTGGGTTGGCATAACGTGCTGGCTTGGTTGATTTCACTGGCATCTAATAGCGCATTGCTGTTGGCATCTAGACCCGATTGCACCGCAGTACCGCCCATCCAACAATGTTGATCACCCAAGGCCAGCGCTTGTTGCATGATCAGGCTGGTTTGGCCATTTGTACCGTTGCTTCCATTTGATCCGTTGCTTCCGTTTGTCCCATCGGTGCCATTGGTGCCGTTTTTACCGTCGCTGCCATCATTGCCGCAAGCGGTTAAAAGGACGCTACTCATGATGAGTGCGGTGAGTGCTGTTTTTTTCATGAAGAAATCCCCGTCAGCGCAAAAGCGCAAAAATTGCTTAAAAATCTTGCAGAGCCTAGCGAGGCTAGATGACGCTGCTATGATGATTTAATTGCAGTTCAATGCTGAGGGGTGTTTGACAGCAGATGAAGTCAATGAATTTTTAACGATTTTAATCACATGTAATGACAATGGAGTGATGATGTATGTATAAACTCACGTTTTTTGTGCCGGATAGTCATGTTGAGCAGGTCAAATCAGCCGTTTTTGCTACCGGTGCGGGTCGGATCGGCGATTATGAGCAGTGCTGTTGGCAAGTGCTGGGACAAGGGCAGTTTAAGCCGATGCAAGGCGCACAGCCGTTTTTGGGGCAAGTTGATCAGTTAGAAACGATTGATGAATGGCGGGTTGAAATGGTGATGGACGACAGTTATTTGAGCGCGGTGATTGCGGCATTCAAGCAGGCGCATCCATACGAGACGCCTGCTTATGATGTGACTGCATTGTTAGCGGTTTAACAACAATCCATTAGTCAAACTGACGAAAATCAGCCGGACGTTTTTGCATAAAAGCAGTCACCGCTTCTTTCATTTCTGGCGATTTGACTCGCTCCATAAACACAGCCGCTTCTTCGTTGATACAGTCAATCACCTGCGGCACGGTGTTTTTGCGCAGCATTTGCTTAGTAATCTTGAGCGAGATCGCAGGCAGGCTAACCAAGCGGGCTGCTTTATCGCGCGCATGCTGGTAGACGTCGCCATCAATAATGGCATTGACCAAACCCGCTTGTAAGGCGGTGGCGGCGTTAAACGGTTCAGCCAGTAGCAGCAGTTCGGCAGCTTTGAGATAACCGGCGTTTTGCGGCAGGATTAACGTTGATGCACCTTCAGGCGATAAACCCAAGCTGACAAAGGGCAGTTGGAAGCGTGCAGTGGCATCGCAATAGACCAAATCTGCATGTAGCAATAAGGTGGTGCCGATCCCAATCGCCACACCACGCACCGCCACAATCAACGGTTTGCTCAGGCTGGCTGCCGCACGCAGCACTTTAAAGGGAGGGGCATCTGTGTCACCCAATGCGCCTTTGGCAAAGTCTTGCATGTCGTTGCCTGCGCTAAAGTCGGCGTCTACGCCGCGCACAATCACCACACGCACATCGCTGGCGGTTTCTGCCTCAAGCAAGGCTTGTTCTAAGGCTAGATAAAAGTCGCTAAACAGGGCATTTTTGCGCTCTGGACGATTGAGCACTAACTCCAAAACACCGTCGTTTAGACTGGCATTGAGGTTGGCGTGGGGCTGGGTCAGACAGATTAACGACATGGCGCACGATCCTTCAGGGCAGCAAAAAGTGTGTGCTTATCCTAAACCAGATCTATAGCGGACGCGCGAGCATGCTGTAGATGGACGGTGCTTGACAGCACTGACAAGATCGTTTTATTGTCCAAGCACATACCGATAGACGGTGTGCTTTTTTCGACGCTCAAGGAGCTTGTGCGTGTTTGATTATCTGGTTTTTATTGGCCGCTTTCAGCCGTTTCATTTAGGCCATCAGGCCGTGATTGCTGAAGCCCTGCGCCAAAGTAAGCATGTGATTATTTTGATCGGGTCGGCCCACGTGCCGCGTAGTACCCGCAATGCTTTTAGCGTGTCCGAAAGAACGCACATGATCTTAGGCGCATTTGCGGCAGAAGACGCTGCGCGGATTCATTGCGTGGCCTTGGATGATCGCTTGTATAACGATGTGCGTTGGGTGCAGCAAGTTCAGCAAGCGGTGTCCAGTGTGGTCACTCACGTTGATCAAACCGCCAGTAGCCTAACGATTGGCCTGATTGGGCATAATAAAGACCGTAGCTCATATTATCTGTCGTTGTTTCCACATTGGCAGTCGGTGCCAGTCGAAAATTATCACGGCATTTCGGCCACCCCAATTCGAGACAGCTATTTGCTTGGCGCGATGCCGTCGCTGGATCGTGTGCCGGAATCGACTTTGCAATTCTTACAAGCCTTTAAACAAACCGACGCTTATCAAGCGCTGCAAGATGAAGCATGGTTTATCGACAACTACAAAAAACAGTGGGAGCGTTCGCCGTATCCTCCGACCTTTGTCACTGTTGATGCGATTGTGGTGCAATCGGGCCATGTGCTGTTGGTTGAGCGGCAAGCGATGCCCGGTCGCGGCCTGTGGGCCTTACCCGGTGGGTTTATTGATGAAAAAGAAACCTTGCTGGATGCCTGCGTGCGTGAATTGCGCGAAGAAACTCGCTTAAAAATTCCTGATCCGGTGCTACGTGGCTCGTTTAAAGGCCAACGCACCTTTGACGATCCGTACCGCTCGGCGCGTGGCCGGACCATTACTCAAGCGTTTTATTTTGAGCTAAAAGCTGATGCCAAAGGCTTGCCTAAAGTCAAAGGTGGCGATGATGCCAAAAGCGCATTTTGGGTGCCGTTGTCTGAGCTTAACGCCAGCAAAATGTATGAAGATCATTACGCGATGATTTGTGAAATGGTTGGTTTATAAAGTTTTTGCATAACAATGTTTGACCTGTTGTAAACAATAAACAGCTGCAACGTGGATAGACCACAGCGCAGTGATCACCCCCGCCAACATACAGAGGAGTTCTGTCATGGCCCATTTATCCACTCGTTTTGATAACCTGTTATTAGACACCGACAGCTATAAGTCGTCGCACTGGTTGCAGTACCCACCACAAACCGAATTTATCTCCAGCTATATCGAGCCGCGTGGTGGCGTGTTTGCCAATACCGTATTTTTTGGCTTACAGGCCTATTTGCTGGATTCACTCAGCAAGCCGATTAGCCAACAAGATATTGACGAGGCTGCGCTGTTGATGGGTGCGCACGGGGTGCCGTTTTATCAAGCCGGTTGGCAATATATTTTGGACAATCACAAGGGATTCTTGCCGGTTGCCATTGATGCCATTGCCGAAGGCACGGTGTTGCCCTGCAAAAACGCCGTGGTACAAGTGGTCAATACCGACCCCAACTGCTATTGGCTGACCAGTTATCTAGAAACCGCCTTGCTGCGGGCAGTGTGGTATCCATCGACTGTGGCCAGCTTAAGCTATTTGTGTCGCGGCATTATCAAAACTGCCATGCAAAAAACCTGCGATGGCCTTGATGGATTGCCGTTTAAGCTACATGACTTTGGCGCACGTGGTGCGTCCAGCCAGCAGTCGGCAGCCTTGGGTGGTTTGGGTCATTTAGTCAATTTTGCTGGCACAGATACAGTCAGTGCCTTAATTGGTGCGGCGCGTTGGTATGGCATGAACACGCCTGAACGGATGGCGGGATTTTCGATTCCGGCTGCCGAACATAGCACCATGACCTCGTGGGGACGTGATGCCGAAGTCGATGCCTATCGCAATATGCTCAAGCAATTTGGTGGCGCGGGCAAGATCGTCGCGGTGGTCAGTGATAGCTATGATTTGTGGAATGCCATCGACAATCTATGGGGCGGCGAGCTACGTGATGAGGTACTGCAAAACGGCGGCACGTTGGTCATCCGTCCCGACAGTGGTGATCCGGTCAAGGTGGTGCGTGAAGCATTGGAGCGGCTGGCGGTGCGTTTTGGTACACGGATCAATAGCAAAGGCTATAAAGTGCTACCAGATAGTGTCCGTCTGATTCAAGGCGATGGCATTAATCCGGTGAGTCTGCAAAAGATTATTGATGCGGTGATTGAAGCGGGTTTTAGCATTGATAACTTGGCCTTTGGGATGGGCGGTGGGCTGTTGCAACAAGTTGACCGCGACACACTGGGCTGGGCCATGAAAGCCAGTGCCGCACGTGTGGATGGCGCGTGGCGCGACGTGTATAAAGACCCAATTACCAGTCGGGCCAAACGCAGCAAACGTGGTCGCTTGGCGGTGGTGCAAGATGCCAGCGGTCAGATCGACACTATCCGTGAGGACGAGTTGGCCGGTCGCGATAACTTGCTACGTCCGGTGTTTCGCAATGGTCAGTTGTTGGTGCAAGATGACTTGCTGACCATTCGGGCGCGTGCCGGTTGGTAAAGCTGACTGGTGTGTTTGAGATCAAAAAAAGCCATCGTTAATGATGTAATGCCGATCAGTTAAGCAGATGGGTGCTTTTTGCAGGGATGCCTGAGTGCAATTGTTCGAGCCATGGATGGCGAGTTTTGCACGAAAACGCCTCGCCACAGTGTTGCTCGTGCTTACTTTTGGTGCGTCAAAAGTAAGAAGACCTGCTATCCAAACTCAAGAAAAAAGCTCCACGGTAATCTGCGCCGTGGAGCTTTTTTCTTAAGTGACTGGCATTAATCGTCAATGATGGCTTTTTTGATGCCGTTTGATCAGGTTGTATGTCATTTGGCATGGTTTGTACGGAGATTGTATAACGACGCGTGCGATGGAACCATCTAGATCCGCTTACATTGTTCAATACAGTTTTAAGTAAAAAGCAGCTAATCGGTCGGTTTAAATTGGTTAGGATCAGTTGAGTTTTTGAACAGACCCTTTAACACACATAGGTGAGACAAGATGCGTACTTTAGTATTGAGTGGAATGGCTGTATTAATGGGCATGGCCAGTGGTTTGGCTCAGGCAGCGCCATGGCAGTTTGATGATTCGCATACCCGTGTTGGCTTTACGGTTGATCATCTGGGTTTTTCGACCGTGCATGGTCAGTTTGGCAGCTTTAAGGGCATGGTTGATTATGATGAAAAAAAAACAAAAAGTATGACGGTCGATTTTACCATTGATACCAAAAGCATCAATACCGGTTGGGAGGCGCGTGATGAGCACCTACAAAAACCGGAATTTTTTAACGTCGAAAAGTTTCCAACCATGCAGTTTAAAAGCACTGGCGTGATGATGATGGGCAAAGACAAAGCGCATGTCTCTGGTAATTTGACCCTACTGGGTGTGACCAAGCCAGTCGTACTGCATGTGACCTTAAACAAACATGCGGTGAGTCCAATCACCAAAAAAGACACCATTGGCTTTGTCGCAACCACCACGGTCAAGCGTAGCGACTTTGGCATGATGGCCTATGTGCCTGCGGTGGGCGATGAGATTCCAGTGCGCATTGATGCTGAAATGAGCCCTGCTGAATCGACTGAGTCAGTAAAATAAAACCAACCTTGCTTGATGCAAAAAACGCCTAAATTTAGGCGTTTTTTTGTGGATCATGCTAGGACTTAGGCCACAGGATGCTGTCGGATGTAGTTCAGAAGTTCTTCGGCATGAATGGCGGGTTTAACTTTTTGCCATTGCTGCACCAGTTCACCTTGCACATTGTACAAAAAGCTACTGCGTACAATACCTTGTACCACTTTGCCATACATATTTTTGTCTTGGATCACGTCGTATAGACGACACAAGGTTTCGTCTGTATCGCTGATTAAAGCAAACGGTAGGCATTCGTTGGCAGTGAATTTTTCGTGGGCTTTCATACTGTCGCGCGAGACACCCAAAATCCGCACACCAAGCGCAGTAAATTCAGGCATCAGTTCGCGAAAATCACGTGCTTGTGTGGTGCAGCCGGGGGTGGCATCCTTGGGGTAAAAGTAAAGCAGCACGGCTTGTTGGCGTAGATCGGCCAAATTCAAGTTGCCTTGCGTGGTCAATACCGCCAAGTCGGGTAGTTGCTGAGGAACAACTGTCGTGGACATTTACGTGCGCTCCGTGCACAACAAAATAGGACGCTAATTTAGCATAAAAGCGTCCTATGTCGTTTGTTGTCCGATCACAACCACCATGCGGTTTATTTTTTGGTTGGCGCGGTTGGCATTTTTAACGTGACACCTGCACGGCATTTATCCAGTTGTGGCTGAATACGGGCCAATGCTGGAATACTGCGAGGGTCTTGACCTTTGTATGCAGCGGTTTGGATATCCCAGAACTCGCCAAGTTTTAGGTTTTTGGCTTGAACGTCGATGGTGCAGCTACAGACTTTTTGTGCGCTTTTGGCGTCAGTGACTTTGGCTGCCGTGGCTTCGGCCACACAGCGTTGTACCATCATCGATTGGACATCTTTTGGGGCATCTTTGCTGTCTGGTGCGGCAAAGGCCAGACCCATAGGCAGACAAAGGGCGATAGGTAGGGCAACGCGTAAGAAGTTCATAAGCATCCAGTAAAAAAATCAGGCCTGATAAGGAGTCGGATCAGGCAGACCGGCATCGGCAAATCCTTGCTGGCGCAAGCGGCAACTGTCGCAGCGGCCGCATGCATGACCCAGACCGTCAGCCTGATAACATGAGACGGTCAGACTGTAGTCTACGCCAAGCGTATGACCCATCTGTATAATCTGCGCTTTGCTTAAATGTAACAGCGGGGTCTGAATCTGCACCGGTTCTCCTTCGACACCCGACTTTGTGGCCAAAGCTGCCATTTTTGCAAAGGCATCGATATATTCGGGCCGACAATCAGGATAACCAGAGTAGTCCACAGCATTCACGCCAATCACAATGGCTTGGCTTTGGGTGACTTCGGCCACTGCCAACGCATACGACAAAAAGATGGTATTACGCGCAGGCACATAGGTGACGGGAATCCCGCTGGTTTGATCTTCTGGCACATCAATGCTGTCGTCGGTTAAGGCCGAGCCACCAAGACTGCGTAGATCAATGGTAATGACCCGATGCGACACACCCGCTTGTGCGGCATTGCGTTTGGCGGCGTCGAGTTCGCTACAGTGGCGTTGACCGTAGCTAAAGCTGAGGGTTTCGCAGTCGTATTGCTGCATGGCCCATGCCAAACAGGTGGCGGAATCTAAGCCGCCAGACAGCAAGACCACGGCGCGAGGGCGATGTGCAGGATTCATGATGCAGTCTCCTTAACGTCCGGCTTCGTCTTGCCAGAGTAGTTTATGCAATTGCAGTTGAAAGCGAACCGGTAAACGGTCGGCGACGATCCAGTCGGCCATGTCACGGGCCAATGCAGGCAATCTGATCTGATGCTTTTCAATCGAAAAAGCGGGCGAAAACCAAACGGTGCTGACCAATTGATCTAAGCGATGAGTCTGCAACATCTCACGCGACCATTCATAGTCCAGCCGGTTCATGATGACAAACTTGATTTGATCATGCGCGGTCAGATGGGCCAAGTTGCTGAGCAGATTTTTGCTTTGTTCGCCAGAGCTTGGTGTTTTGAGATCAACAATTCTAGAGGCGCGTGCATCAACCGCAGAGACATCCAGTGCACCAGAGGTTTCTAACGAGACAGTCAAGCCAGCATCGCAGAGCATCCGCAGCAAGGGCAGGCAATTGGGCTGGGCCAGTGGCTCGCCACCCGTTACACAGACATGCCGTACGCCGTAGCTTTGCACGGTAGCTAGAATGTCGGCCAAGCTGTGCCGCTCGCCACCATCAAACGAGTAGGTGGTATCGCAATATACGCAACGTAAGGGGCAACCGGTCAGCCGGATAAACACCGTTGGCCAGCCCGAATCGTTGGCTTCGCCTTGTAGGGAATAAAAAATCTCTGTCAGCCGTAAGCCTGCCGATGGATCGGTCACCGGAATTTGGGCGCTGCGCATCGACGTATGGGACATGAGGCATCTCTATAAGGCAAAAAACCACCGTCATGTGATGCAAGGATCAACATAACGGTGGTGTAAAAGGCGTTGGCCTAAGCGGTAATAATCGATTAGTCCACGCGCAATAGGTCGTTTAGACCGGTTTTGGCGCGGGTTTTGGCATCGACTTTTTTGACGATAATCGCGGCGTACAGGCTGTATTTGCCATCGGCAGACGGCAAGTTGCCTGCAACCACCACCGAGCCAGCAGGCACACGGCCATACATCACTTCGCCGGTTTCGCGGTCATAGATTTTGGTCGATTGACCGATGTAAACACCCATCGAAATGACTGAGCCTTCACCAACGATCACGCCTTCAACAATTTCAGAGCGTGCGCCGATAAAGCAGTTGTCTTCGATGATGGTGGGGTTGGCTTGCAGCGGTTCAAGCACACCACCAATACCGACACCACCAGACAAATGGACGTTTTTGCCAATCTGTGCGCAGGAGCCAACGGTGGCCCATGTATCAACCATCGAGCCTTCGTCTACATACGCGCCAATGTTGACGTAGGACGGCATCAAGATCACGTTACGCGCAATAAAGCTGCCTTTACGCGCAACAGCAGGCGGTACAACACGCACGCCAGCATCACGGAACTGTTGCTCAGTCCAACCGGCAAACTTGGTCGGCACTTTGTCAAAAAATTGCATGGTGCCGTCACCAGCCATTGGCACGTTATCGTTTAAACGGAACGACAGCAGCACGGCTTTTTTTAGCCATTGATTGACTTGCCATTCGCCGTTGATTTTTTCGGCCACACGCAAGCTGCCATTGTCTAGACCGGCTAAGGCTTGTTCGACGGCATCACGAACGTCTTGTGGGGCATCGCTTGGCGAAAATTTCAGGCGATCTTCAAATGCTTGTTCGATCAAGCTGGACAACTGGTCGTTCTGCATGGCAACTCCGGCAATGGCAGGTGAAAATAATGTGTCAATCACAAATGGCGTGCACAGGTGACGTACATCTGCGTATTGGGGCATGAGTTTACATGAAAATGCAAAAGGGCGGCGATATCGACCCATGATCAATCTAGACCCAATCAATCTAAACGATGGGCCAAGATTCGTATTCTGTGCTAATCATCCAGCTTGGGCGGCTCTGGCAACTTGGCATCAAGGCGTTTGGCGATCTGTTGCAAGCTACTGATGGTCCATTCTTGTTCATCGTGAGTGAACTGATGCTCGTCATACAGCAAGTGAGTGATGATGTTGGCCACGATCATAGGCACAATGCCGAAAATCCAAAAATGTCCAAACACAATGCCAATAATTCGACCAAAAGTGGTGGCAGGCGTGAGATCACCATAGCCAATGGTCAAGGCCGTCACCACGGCCCACCATAGTCCTTCGACCAAGGTTTGTTGTTCGGCTAAAGCAAACAGGCTGGCAGCCAGAAGAAGACTGAATAAGTAGATCAGCACAATCAGCCAAAAACGATTCACCACATAGCGCAAAGTACGATAAACAACAGACATAACAGCCGTTCCTGTGTTGTCAGTGATGCGTAGACCCTCGACAGGATCGACTGGTCTACTTTTTTGTTGATGCTTTAACCGCATTTGGATGCAGCAAGATGCACCCAATAGGATGGAGTGCATACCGTGCTAGCGTTAAGCCGAATGGCTGGCCAATAAAAGCAATACCACAGCGGCAGGCAAGCCTAGACCAATCATCAGGGCCAGACGTAACCATTGTTGCCGCGCCGACAGTTGCGCCACCTGCCGCATGGTATGAAAGGCAAGCATACTACTGCTAATGGCCAAAGCGCCGAGTAACAGCCAAAACAGCGCATCCCAGCTCCAGCGTCCGACCAAAATTAAACGACTAAAGCTAACCACAAATGGCCATGCCAGCATTAGGGTAAACACCCCAGCCATGGCAAACACCAGCTTAAGCGAAAATCGATGTAGCGTTGCCGATACACTCATGGTTTAAGCCTGTGTTGCCAATGTCTGAACGGTCGTTGCAGCACGACGAACCGGTGGGCAAGGCTCGCCATAATATTGACGATCAGCAAAGTAACTCGACCGAACCATCGGCGCGGCCCAAATGTTGGTAAAGCCCAACGCCTGACCATGTGCGGTATAACGCTCAAATTCATCGGGATGAACAAAGCGTTCGACTGGCGCGTGACTACGTGAGGGCTGCAAGTATTGACCGATGGTCACATAGTTCACACCATGCGCGGCCAGATCATCCAGCAGTGCCAATACTTCTTCTTCGGTTTCGCCAAGGCCAACCATGAGGCCGCATTTGGTTGGAATGTCTGGACAGACTTCTTTGAATTTTTTTAGCAGGTTGAGCGAGTGCTGATAATCCGAACCGGGCCGCATGGCTTTATACAGGCGAGGTACGGTTTCGATGTTGTGGTTAAACACATCGGGTGGGCATTCACTCATGATACGCAAGGCAATATCCATCCGACCGCGAAAATCAGGCACTAAGATTTCAAGCAACGTATTGGGGCTAAGCGTACGTGTCTCGACAATACAATCGACAAAGTGTTGTGCGCCACCATCGAGTAGATCATCGCGATCCACAGAGGTAATCACCGCGTACTTTAGGCCTAATCCGGCAATGGTCTCGGCCATGTGGCGTGGTTCTTCGGCATCCAGTGCATTGGGCCGGCCATGCGCCACATCACAAAACGGGCAGCGACGGGTACAGATATCACCCATGATCATAAAGGTAGCAGTACCACCGCCAAAGCATTCGGGCAGGTTGGGGCAGGCGGCTTCTTCGCAGACGGTATGCAGTTTTTGCGCACGCAGGGTGTCTTTGATCCGTTGCACTTCAGCCGGTGCGGTCATTTTGACCCTAATCCAGTCCGGTTTTTTGGGTAAATCAACGGTAGGAATGATCTTGACCGGAATCCGAGCCATCTTATCTGCACCGCGTAGTTTTTCACCCTGAACGGCTTTTTTGGGGCTGGCGGCGGCAGGTGTCGCAGGCTGAGTCATGATCATGTCCACATCGATGCAATCGGTGCGCTGATTATAGGACAGATCAAGGGGTGGGTCGGTCGCTTTTGTGACAATAGTGAGGATTTTCTGGCGTGATATGCCTTGTGGCTAAGGGTGATGTTGCTGTGTGGCCTTTGTGTCACATGCTACAAAACACGGCTTTGGTCGTATGTGCGATCTGTTAAAACTCGTTAAGATTGCAGGATTACCGTCACGTATAGGATAGGCAACCCACTATGGCACGCGCAAAAAAAACAGCAGAACCTCGTTATCAATATGATGCCATCGTGCTTGGGGCTGGCCCAGCCGGTGAAGGTGCAGCGATGAAGCTGGCCAAATCAGGTTGTAAGGTCGGCATGGTCGATATGCGTGACCAAGTAGGTGGCAACTGCGCTCACGTGGGGACGATTCCAAGTAAGGCATTGCGGCAAACCGTGTTTAACATCATGCGTTATCAGCGTGATCCGCTGTTTCAAAAAGTCGGCGAGTGGAAGCATGTGCCGCTGACGCAAATTTTGGGCAATGCCTACAAGGTGATTGAGCAGCAAGTCGATACCCACACCCGTTTTTACGAGCGCAATTTAATTGATGTGCATCATGGCCGTGCGGTGGTGGAAGATGAGCATCACTTGATCGTCCATTTGCGAGAAGGCGGCACTGAGCGTTTAAGCTTTGATCAGTTGGTGGTGGCGACGGGTAGCCGTCCATATCAACCCAAAGAGCTCGATTTTACCCATGATCGGGTATTTGATAGCGATAAAATCTTATCTTTGGATTATCCGATTCAAAAAATCATTATTTATGGCGCAGGGGTGATTGGCTGCGAATACGCTTCTATTTTTATTGGTCTGGGTTATAAGGTTGAGTTGATTAATACCCAGTCACAATTGTTAAGTTATTTGGATGACGAAATCTCCGATGCGTTATCGTATTATCTGCGCGAACTTGGCGTATTGATTCGGCATAACGAGCAAATGGATCATTTAGATACTAGCGATGATGCGGTGGTGTTGTATTTGCAGTCGGGCAAAAAGATCAAAGCGGATGCAATCTTGTGGTGTAACGGACGCTCTGGTAATACCGATGGCCTAAACCTTGAGGCGCTGGGTTTAAATCCTAATAGTCGTGGTCAGTTGGCGGTCAATGAGCATTATCAAACCGAAGTAGCACATGTATATGCCGCGGGTGACGTAATCGGCTGGCCGTCGCTGGCCTCTGCGGCGTATGATCAAGGTCGTTCTGCTGCGGCGTATATGGTGGGCGACAACGATGCCAAGCCGGTGGTGAGTGTACCAACGGGGATTTATACCATTCCAGAGATTTCGTCGATTGGCAAAAACGAAAAAGAACTGACCGAGGAAAAAATCCCCTACGAGGTGGGTCAAGCCTCATTCCGTCATTTGGCCCGTGCGCAAATTACTGGCGAAACAGTGGGCATGCTCAAACTGTTATTCCATCGTGAAACTCGCGAAATTTTGGGTATTCATTGCTTTGGTAATAATGCGGCTGAGATTATCCATATTGGACAGGCGGTGATGTTATCACCTAATAATAGCTTGGATTATTTTACCCAAACCACTTTTAACTATCCGACTATGGCAGAAGCCTATCGGGTTGCCGCATTAAATGGTTTGAATCGGTTGTTTTAAGCCGATTGTTGGATTAAAAAACAGATGTAGTGATTAAGGCTGCGTCTGTTTTTTGAGTCCTTGCTCAATGGCGTCTGCGACTTTTTGCCTGAGCGCCCATTTGATTTGATCGTGTACAGCAACGGGCAAATGGCCCGTTTCGATCCGTGGCATAAACTCAAAGTGTAGCGCTTGACGACGTGGCACAAAAGGTAGTCCAGCAAGGCCCGTCGCCAGCGGCAAAAACGCTTCGCCATCACGCATATAGCGCATTAAGCCTGTTTTGTGGGCAAGCTGGCCGAGCTTGGAGTGTTTAAAGTCTTGTGAATCTACCCGCAAATCAAAGGCATCCTCGCCACCATGCGCGGCAAAGGGAATAATGTCATAGCCATGCTGTAAGGCCAGTTCGATAAAGCCGACTCGGTTTTTCCAGATCAACTGATAGGCTTCGCCTTTGTTTTTCATCACTTCGCGTCCACCACCGGGGAAGATCAGAATGTGTTGTTGTGCCTGCATTAAGGCACTGACCGATTCACGTGTGCCATTAAACCCACCAAAACGGGTCACACCACGACCCCAAAGCGGAATCCGAAAATGCACCCGATCAGCCACCCCACGCAGCCAGATCCCCTGCTGTAAATACGTGCCCAATACCAAAGCGGGTACGTCAAAGCCAAACAGCGTGTGATACCAATCCATTAAATAAACCTAACCCATAGCCCAATCCCGAGTCCCAATTGACTTGATCAGATCAGGCTGCTCGGCAAAGCAACACCACGCATGGCAAATAGCTTCAATGATTTGCTCATAACCACTATAACAGCGGTTCGACAGATATCGGCTTTTCAGCCATTGCCATACTTGGCGTCGTCTCAGGAAACGGAATTTAAAGCACGTTCATGGATTTTGGAATGAATCGTCTGTTGGCGAGCCAACGTCTCTATTAACGTTGTACGCTTGACTGCAAAGTTACGTCAAACAGTAGATTACCGAATGATGTTGTGGTCTTCATACACTCGGTCAATGACCGAAAACCCCTCATTGAAAAAATAATCCTAGCCACAAGACTATAAAACAGCTATCTTTGTTTTTATACAAAAAAATGTATATGGGATGGTATGGACTGTAAACCCATCGAGTTCATTGGCTCATCCTTGGATGATCTTCGAGCTTTTCCGATCACAGCCCGCCAGCAAGCAGGCTACCAACTGGGAGAAGTGCAAAATGGGCGCATATCGGGTGATCTACGTTGCGAAGTTTGCAGAGGCAGTCTACGTCTTGCATTGCTTTCAAAAGAAAACCCAAAAAACCAGTCGGCCAGATTTAGCGTTGGCTGAGAAACGCTACCGTGAGTTACTGGAGGAACGCTAACATGGGTGAACGATTTGACAGTATCTGGGATGCCCTAGAGGACACACCAGAACAAGCTGAAAACATGAAATTACGTGCAGTGCTTCTTACGGCGATTAAGGATCAGATCAGCAAGCGTGAGCTTACTCAGGCAGAAGCTGCCAAGCTTTTTGGTGTGACCCAGCCAAGAATCTCCGATCTGATTCGAGGAAAAATCAACTTATTTGCCTTGGATACCTTGGTCAATATGACTGTGGCGGCAGGGTTGCATGTGGAGTTAAGAGTGTTGGAAGCGATTTAAAAAAGATGGCATTCTGATCTACGTCTGGCTGTCTGGCTGTCTTGCTCATGCGTCGAGACCCGTGCATACCCGATCAACATCGTGCGTAATCCAGTTGCCATTCATCTTGATTGTGCAATATGTTTATGCAAGCCGCAACGTCAACAACGGCGTAGCGCACTAGGGACTTGCACAAACGATCGTTTGTGCAACTCGGCAAAGCATCAAGCCTTAGCGTGCTTTAAATTCCGTTTTCTACGGCGACTCCTACATCATCATCGAGACGTATAACCTCGGCTGTATAGATCATGGTACGAGCCTAATTACTTTGTTCGGCTGAATTACCGTTTAAAAGCTTCCAAAGACTGAATCAACTCCAGTGCCATAGTAAGTTTGCGCTGAGCAAGAGAAGACAGCCGATATTTTTTCTTATACTCCTCAAATGGGGATATAAAAAAATCGGTATTTGTCAAGCGAGTTGTCCACTTATTCAAACAACATCATTCTGATCTTTGGTCTCAGACCGCTCAGGATTGAGCCACACCACAGACTGATATGACCAATCCCGTGTGTAGCTATACTGCGTCTCGCGCTGCCAGTAAAATGACCATGCAACAAACCAAAAAACGGATAGTTAGCGACAGTCATAACAGGTCAGCACAAAAACACTTTCGCACAAAAAATATTGGCATTTTTTTATTTTGCATAAAAAATATATGTACAGTATAAAAAATCTGGGACGATCCGTCCGATAGAGCACAGCGAGATTCAGATGCGGATTGGTTATGCGTGGTTGGCAGAGTGTGCAGGAGTGAAAGCACCGATGCCTAAGTACTATGCGGAGGTGCGCTCTGTTACGCGAGTTGAGCAGATCGGCAGCTGTCTTGCTGTCCCCACTTCGGTTGCACCTACAACAAATTGTCCGCTGGCACATGTGCTGTTTGCGCTCAAATACGAAGGAATTAACCTGACTATTTTGGCACAAGCACTCCCGCTGATTGACGAGTCACAGCTGCGGCAGGCTTATGCGGACAGTCCGACTAGTCAGTATCTGCGCAAGGCGTGCTATCTGTGGGAGCATTTTACTGAGTGCCAAATCCAGCGCGAGGTTAAGTCACCACGCACCAACTATGTCGAGTTGTTTGATTCAGACGTGTATGTGACCAGTCGTGGTATACGTGATGCACGTTGGCGAGTTGTGTTTAAC
>JBBKWH010000093.1:0-18411 GCA_037968855.1 Moraxellaceae bacterium
AGCTTGGCTTTTTTAAATTGCTTACGTCGTGTCACCAACTCTTCGGTGATTGCCTGAATGGTTTGGCTATGCAGATTTAGACCTGATTTGCTTGCGCCTTTGGTGTAGGCGGCAATATCGAATGCGGAGAGAAATTTACCCGTGCGTTGCAAGTGTTTGTAGCCCAAGTCATTAACGTAATTCCAGACAAAATTGGCTTCTGATGCGAATTGCATCAGCACCTTGGCGTGTTTGTCTTTGATCCGCAGTTTGAGGGTTTTCATGATTGAATTTTAACAAATTCCTGTTCTAAATTCACGCCTTTTTAGCGATACCATGACGTGATTAAACTGGGCTTCGCCACAGCCTAATCCCTCCGGTATCGCCGCCTTATATCCTCGGGCTAAACCCCGAAGTTTTACGGCGAAATGGATAAAATTGTGACATAACAATGACCTCTTTTTGTTTCACCAAATGGCTGGCTCTAGTCCTTGTGCAATCCACGCCCCAACCCATCCAACACCACCCGCAACCGATCCCATAACTGACGTTGCACGACTGGATGTACCCGATCCGCCGGATAACAACGCGCCAACGCCAAATGATCAATGCCATGTTCAGCAGTCAGGCCAATGTTTTCCACCGTGGTTTGCCAATGGCTCGGCATGGCCCAATTACTCAACCAACGACGATCCCCACCCAAGCGATCCACCGCGCTAAAGGCATTGATCACCTGCTTAACGTTATCCGGTATAGGCCGTGGATCGACACCCCATTGCGCCGGATAAATGCGACCCAACCCACCAGCGGCAATTGTCACCAACAGATCAACCGCCACCCCCCGCTGGGCCAGCACGCGTGCCACCTGAACCGCCAAAAATCCGCCTTGGCTATAACCAATCAATACAATCGGCCGCCCATGTCTTGCCGCACGTTGTAGATGATCAGCAATCAACGCAGGACGGGCATGATTGGCAAATAGACTGCTATCAGCAAAGCCCCAGTCACGCACCTGTTGCAGCAAGTGGCGTTGCATATGATTGCCCGCCATCAGGCCATGCATCAGGGCAATCCGTGGGCCGTGTTGGTCATCAACCGCATCGGCATGCCAGCTGGACTGCCAACTCAAACGTAAACGCGGAACAGGCAATCGATTCATCAAAAATCAGACTCAAAAAAGGTTGGTGAACAGGCACTCATCAATAGCATCTAGGCCAAAATAGGATATTGCTGATCACGCAGGGCTTCGACCAGATCAGCACGCAATGGCGAACCTCTCTCCACGCGCTGAATCTGTGGCTGCTGGCAGGCGAGTAAGGCCACCAGATCATCAATCACTTGCTGTGCTTTGCTATTGTTATCGCAGCTTAAATTGCACACATACAGATCAACCGACACAAAGCCATGCTCAGGCCATGTATGTAGCGCCAAATGCGACTCAGCCAGCAGCAAAACGCCCGTCACTCCACACGGCGCAAAGGCATAAAACCGCTCACCGACCACAGTCAATCCTGCACGTTGCACCAACTGGGTACACTGCTCACGCAGCCATGCCACATCACTTAAATGATCAAGCGCACAGCCATATAGATCGGCCATGATCTGTAAGCCGCCAACGGGTGGGTGGCTCAGGGGTGGCGGCGATAGCGGCTTAGACACTGTGTTCATCATGATCAGTAGACATCAGATCACACCAAATTGAATCAATCGCAGCATCATAACGCGCAATCACTTGCCACTCTAGCAACATGCTTAGCGTTCGGTTTTGCAAAATCAGGGCTTAAACATCGTCGTCTAGCACATACACCTGTTGATCACGACGTTGATGGGTGGCAACTTTGCGTAATTGCTCGACTTCCTCAAGTAAATCTAGCATCAGCGATACAGCGGTTAAACTGGCATCAAAATCTCGATGCAAGCGAAAGGCCCGACGCGCCCGACTCAAATGCAGACTCTCAAATCGCCATGCGCTTTGTTCATGCGTATTAACCGGCAAAATATCGGCGTCTACCAAGGTCATGATCCACTGTTTACCCAAGCCACACGCGGCGGCAATTTCATCTAAGCTAAGACCCTGTTCGTCAACCACAATAACCGAATGGACGGCCATGATGATGTCTCCTATTGTTCAATTTAAGATGCGCGTGGATTAAAGGCCAACTCATCGGCCATGCGTTGATAAGTGGCTTTTGCGGCATCCGTATTGGCCGGAGGCAACACCACCTGTAGCTCGACATACAGATCCCCCGCGATTTTGGCCGGAATGCCTTTGCCTTTAAGCCGTAGTTGGCGGCCTGTTTGCGAGTTAGCCGGAATATTCAGTTGCACCGTACCTGCTGGCGTATGCACGGTGATCGGGCCACCTAGCGCAGCCTCCCACGGGGCAACCGGCAGATGCATATACACATCGGCCTCTTCAATCCGGTAGCGCGCATCGGCGCTAATCTCAATGTCTAGATACAAGTCGCCATTGGGACCGCCATTGCCACCCGCCAAGCCTTGACCACTCAGCCGAATTTGCTGACCGTTCTTAATCCCTTTAGGGATTTTGACTTGTAGGGTGCGCAATTGCTCAGTGGGTTGGCCGCTGCTATCAATGCTCGGCACCCGCAAGCTAATGCTCCGTTCAGCGCCCTCATACACTGCCGAGAGATCAACACTTAAACGGGCATGTTGATCCTCACCGCGCCACGGCTGATTGGGATCACGGCGGGTTTGTTGCCGTCCGCCAAAACCACCTCCAAATAGATCGGAAAAATCAAACCCGCTGGCGTCAAAGCCTTGCCCATCAAAGCCACCCGCACCAAAGCCGCGATTGCCAGCCCCAAAACCGCCTGCACCAAAACCACCGGCTCCAGCACCACGCGAGCCAGCGCCGCTATAGCCACCGCCAAAACCTTGTGGATTGGCCAGTATCTGGTCGTATTCGGCGCGTTTGTCTTTGTCTCGTAGGGTCTCGTAGGCGGTGTTGATGCTGGCCATTTTGCTATCAGCATCAGGGTCTTTACTGACATCGGGGTGATATTGCTTGACCAACTTGCGATAGGCTTTTTTGATATCGTCGTCGCTTGTGGTTTTTGCCACACCTAATGTTTGATAAAAATTAGCGTCTGCCACGGATCACTCCTGTAAAACATCAATGTATCTATTCAGGGTAATCTTTTAACCTTCTGTTTTGTGTAGGCTTATGTGACGAGTCGCTAAACTGTGTAACGGGATGCTGTGATCTGATTTTGGGTGTGTTGTACGCTCGTAGCCATATATGCGTTATCGCGTGCCGACCTGAATAATTGGGAACCTTAATGCCCTACACAATCCGCTTGTCGAGCAAGCCGCTTCGGTGTTTAATGGGTGTATTGGTGGCAGCGCAAGCGTTGCTAACTGTTTATATCAACAGGATATACAGCGTGATGATCATGGCTTCTGCATCAAAAACGCCGTATATCCTTAGTTAGGCATATGAAAAAATTCGACCCAGTTCTTCACATTATAGGAAGCTCAGCTATTCTTGAGACTGATGGTACTTGGCCAAGTTTTTACGAGTCGGAAGTGTATTCATTTAATTTTTGGCGCGGAGATTCACGACCAGAAGATGATGTTTACATTTCCCCTACAATTGAAACCTCTATTGAAATGGCTAGGCATTCTCGTCCATTCATCGTTGATTTAAAATTCCACGACTGCGACTCAATCGAAATGTCTTATTTCAACTATCAAAACGTTATAGAGGAATTAACATTTTCCTTTGAAGAACGAGGTTTCTATGCCGATGGAGTAACACCGCTACTGCCTTATATCTGTGTGAAAATTGGAACTCCAAAACATACTGTAGCACTCACTTTTAAGTGCTTTAAAATAGAGGTTGTTGGTAGGCGAGAAATAAAAGGGCCGCCATATGCCTAACCCATCATTCAATCAGGACGCCTAACGGTGCCCCTTAATTCAAACGTTAGTCATATGAGCATCTTAAAAGACCTACACGATGCCGTTCTAACCTCATTGCAGGTCAACTGGGCTGATGGACAATGCACACTTATTTTGCAACTAGCCTCTGGGCAGCGAAATTTGACATTTAGTGGTCTCACCGCGTTTTCTCTTTCTCGATCTATGCCATGGGGGCCATCGGCATCCATCAACGAAGCAACAGAGCTATCCAACTCCAAGTTCGAGGTGGAAATGCAGTCCGGTGACATCATCACCATTGAGGCCAATACATGGGAACTCTCCATTTAAGTAATTTAGTCAAAAATGATTATCAACCAAAAGCACCAAATCTGTGCAATCTGTCTTAAAACGCGCCACTAACTTGCATCAATCCTGCCCACAAATTACAGAATTACTTAAAATCATTGAAAAACAGCATGATAAAAACATGGCACGCACATTGCTTATTCATCAGTATTACCAAAAATTGAAATGGTAATACTGGAATCTCGCAAAGACTTTATTACTGTTTTGGCTCTGGAGAACATGTCATGTCGCTGTTGACCACCTTGATGTCACGCCGGACGGCCCTTGCCGCCTTAATCAGTTTGACCACCATTGGCAGTGTCAGCGCTGCACCGCTCAAAGTCGGCTATAGCGATTGGCCGGGTTGGGTCGCTTGGCAAGTCGCCATCGAAAAAGGCTGGCTCAAGCAAGCGGGTGTCGATGTGAGCTTTCAATGGTTTGATTACTCTGCCTCATTAGACGCCTTTGCCGCCGGTAAAATTGATGCCGTCACCGCCACCAATGGCGATGTGTTGGTGACCGGTTCTGGCGGCAGTAAAGGCATCATGATCATGATGACCGATTACTCCAACGGCAATGACATGATCATTGGCAAATCCGGCGTCAAGTCGTTAAAAGACCTTGCTGGCAAATCTGTTGCGGTTGAGCGGGGTTTGGTCGAGCATTTGCTGTTGCTCAATGGTCTCAAAAAAGCTGGCGTACCTGCGGCAACTGTCAAACTGGTCAATGCACCAACCAATGAGATGCCACAAGTATTGGCTTCGGGCAGCGTGGCGGCGGTCGGTGCATGGCAACCGGTGGCTGGCCAAGCGATTAAAGCGGCGGCTGGTGCGCGTCCCATCTATACCTCGGCCAATGAACCCGGCTTGATCTATGACGTGGTGGCGGTCAGTCCTGCCAGCCTGAATACCCGTCGGGCCGATTGGGTCAAAGTGGTCAAGGTGTGGGACAAGGTCGTGACCTATATCAACGACCCAAAAACCCAACCGGATGCACTGCGCATTATGGCCGCTCGTGCGGGTGTGACACCTGCCACTTACAAAGGCTTTTTGCGTGGCACCAAGCTGATGAGTCTGGCGGATAACAAAGCAGCGATGATCAAAGCCGATGGCTTTAAGTCGTTGTATGGCTCTAGTTATTTTGTCAATGAATTCAACGTGAGCAATGGCATCTATAAGCAATCGCAAAATGTTGATGGCTTGATTGATCCCAACTTGATTCTGGGCAAATAACACCTCGCCGCAAGGGAGCTAGCCTCCCTTGATCCAGCCGACTGACCACTTGTAGGTGTCTTGACCATGGCACAACCCTATAACCCGCATCGCAAACTCTCGCCCAAAGCGCGTTGGGGCTATGGCGCAGCATCGTTTTTGTTGCCGCTGCTGCTCTGGTCTGCGGTGAGTTATTTGCCGTTTGTTTGGCATCCACAAGTGCTGATCACCGACGCTGGTGGGGTGATGTACTTTGAACCGGATATGCGCACCGATCAGGCCACGTTTAATGACGAATTGGCCAGCATGAAGAAACAGCAGTTGGATCTGCCGCAAGGCATTCCGGCCAATCCAGTCTATTTACCTGCCCCGCATGAAGTCGCTGAAGCGTTTCATACCGCCTTTACCACTCCGCCAGTTCAACCGGATGATCCTTGGTTGCACGAGAGCTTGTGGCACAGTGTCAAAACCGTGTTTTGGGCATTTTTAATCTCGTCGATCATTGGCGTCCCGTTGGGTATTTTGTGCGGCACATCGGTAGTGATTTCGCGCTTGACCGAGCCATTTGTCGAGTTCTTTCGCTATTTGCCTGCACCGGCGTTTGGCGCGTTAGCAGTGGCAATCTTGGGCATTTATGACGGGCCAAAAATTGCCATTATTGTGATTGGCACACTGTTTCAACAGATTTTGATTATTGCCAATACCACCCGAAAAATGGATGTTGGCCTGATTGAAGCCGGTCTGACCTTGGGCGCGAACCGGCGGCGCTTGCTGGGCAAAGTGGTGATTCCGGCCATTTTGCCTGATGTTTATCGCGATCAACGGATTTTACTCGGTTGGGCATGGACCTATTTGATTGTGGCCGAGTTGATTGGCACCAGTTCAGGCATCACGTGGTTTATCACCCAACAAGCACGTTATCAGCATTTTGACAATGTATACGCGGCAATCATCATGATCGGCATTATTGGTCTGGGGATTGATTTGATCCTTGCAGCCTTGGGTAAAAAACTCTTTCCTTGGGATCGTGGAGCCAGCCGATGATCAACCAATCAAACAATCAACTTCCCGATTATAAGCAGCAATCACCCGAGGTTCAGGCACGCTTTAAACGGTTATATGAGCGTGATGTGATTTTAAAAGTGCGTCATTTGACCAAGCATTTTGATACCCCACAAGGCAAAGTGCTGGCTTTAAACGACATTAATTTTGAGATCTATCGGCGCGAGTTTGTCTGTGTGATTGGGCCATCGGGCTGTGGTAAATCGACCTTTAGCCGGATTATCGCTGGTCTAGAGAGCTACGACGGTGGCGAAGCCCTGTTAGACGATCAGCCGATTACTGGGCCTGCACGTGATCGTGGCATGGTGTTTCAGGGCTACACGCTGTTTCCATGGCGGACGGTCAAAGAAAACGTCATGTTTGGCCCCGAAATGGGCGGTCAGGGCAAAGTCAAAGCCGAAGAAATGGCCTTGCAATGGCTGGATCTGATTGGCTTAAGCAAGTTTGCCGATGCCTATCCGCACCAATTATCTGGCGGGATGAAACAACGGGTGGCGATTGCGCGCGCCTTGGTCAACGAACCACGCATTTTGTTGATGGATGAACCGTTTGGCGCGCTGGATGCGCAAACCCGTAGCAAGATGCAGCGGCATTTGCTCGACATCTGGCGCAACATCGACATCACCATTTTGTTTGTTACCCATGATCTAGACGAAGCGGTGCTGCTGGCCGACCGCATCTTGGTGCTACAGGCCAATCCCAGTGGCGTGCAAGAGGTGATTGAAGTGCCCGTGCCGCGTCCACGCTCAATTGAGCAATTGACCAGCCCTGAGTTTTTGGCGACTCGTGCGCGTTTAGATCAACTGATTCATGGCAATGCCCATTCCGACGATGACGACGACCTGCCCATTCCGGCAGCCACCCGCCTGACCAGCGTCGACGATAACGTGGAGTAAGCCGTATGCAATGGTCACAACTGACATGGCAAGAGTTGCCCGATGTGCTCGCCGCAGTCAATGGTGCCGCCATGCTGCCCGTTGGCGCAACCGAACAACATGGCCCGCACATGGGCAGCGGCATGGATACCACCATCGTTGAGCGGCTATGCAGCGTGGTGGCCGAACAAACCGGTGTGCCGATGTTGCCACCACTACCGTATGGCTGCTCATTGGGTCATAGCCAACGCTGGCCCACCACCATTGCCCTAAAGCCAACGCTGTTGATTGAACTGGTCAAACAAATTGGTGATTGGGCCTATGTCAGTGGCGTGCGGCGTTTATTTATCATCAATGGACATGTGACCAATGCCGCGCCGTTACGCTGCGCCCTTGAAATGCTACGCGCCGAATACGACGACCTGATGGTGGCAGTGATCAACACCTCAACCATTAGCGAACGCGTACGCGAGTTCCATTTTCGCGATGCCGAAGACTGGCACGCCAACCAAGCCGAAACCGCCTTAATGATGGCACTCGCGCCAGAAATGCTCCGGATGGACAAAATCGCCGAGGCCGATGACCCAGACCGCACCTGTGGTTGCGTGTTCTCTCATCCGGTCAACCGCACCAGCAAAAACGGTGTGACTGGCTATCCGAGTCGTGCCACTCGCGCCGATGGCGAACAATGGTTTACGTGGATGGTCGAAGACTTAGGCCAAGCCATCCGCGATGGCGTGAAAGAAAAACCACCCCTACCGATTGGCTACTACTCCCCCTACGCCTGATTTGCCCGACGGATCGATCAGCCCCTATGCCAAAGCTTGTGTCTTGGCATGGGTCTGCCTGATCAATCCGTCAACTCGACATCACCGTTTTTCTTTTTATCGATTTCAAGAGTGCAAATCATGAGTACTGCTACGCCAAAAAACAGCCACACCGCCATTGATGCCGCTCAACTGGCCAAAGAACTGACTCAACTGCCGCAATATAGCGATGAGTTTTTGACCACGCTACACGCCGACCTGAAAGCCAAAGGGGTCAAATACTGTATGGGCAGCTATGTCGATATTCATGGCATAGCCAAAGCCAAAATTGTCCCGATTGACCACTTGCCACAAATGGCCCGTGGCTCGGAGCGTTATACCGGCTATGCGCTCGACGGCCTAGGCCAAAGTCCTAGCGATGACGAACTGGTCTCGGTGCCAGATCTACACCACATCGTGCAACTGCCATGGCAACCCGAAATTGCATGGATGCCTGCTGACAATGGTTTTCAGGGTCAGCCCTATGCACTCAACACCCGTGTGGCACTGAAAAAACAACTGGCCGAAGCCGCCAAAATGGGCTTGGGTATGAATCTGGGCATTGAATGCGAAATCTTTTTGCTCAAGCAACAAGCCGATGGCTCGCTGACCGTACCTGATCCTGAAGACAACCTGACCAAGTCCTGCTACGACGTGCAAAGCTTCCTCAACAGCTACAAGTGGGTTGATCAAGTGGCCAGTTGTATCAACGATCTGGGCTGGGATTTGTACTCGTTTGACCACGAAGACGCCAACGGCCAGTTCGAGTTTGATTTTCAATACAGTGATGCATTAACCAGTTGTGATCGGTTGATTTTCTTTCGCATGATGGCCAAGCACTACGCCAAAGAACAGGGCTTGATTGCGACCATGATGCCCAAACCGTTTGCCGACAAAACCGGCAACGCCGCGCACTTTAATATCTCGCTGTATGACTTGGTCAGTGGCAGTAATCTGTTTGCCTGCGACCCTAAAGATGACCCGCGTGGTCTGGGCCTGACCGAAATGGGCTATCACTTTATCGGTGGGATTTTAAAACACGGGCGTGCCTTGTGTGCGGTGTTTGCCCCAACAGTGAACAGCTACAAGCGTCTGGTTCGTCGCGGTGCGATGAGCTATTTTTCGTGGGCACCCGTATTTAACTCGTATGGCTCGAACAACCGCACCAACTCAGTCCGCGTACCATCTGGCGGTGGCCGGATGGAGTCGCGCAATGCTGACGGCGCAGTCAACCCGTACTTGGCTGCCACACTGGCACTGGCCGCCGGACTTGAAGGCATCCGCGACAAAATCGATCCTGCCTTGCCCAACGAAGACAATCTGTATGCCATTAGCGATGAAGAGCGCCAAGCACGTGGCATTGAGTTTTTGCCACAAACCTTGATGGAAGCGGTCGAAGCGTTTGCCGCCGATCCACTGGTCACTCAAGTGCTGGGCCAAGAACTACGCGACGAGTTTATCCGCTACAAGACCGAAGAATGGCAAACCTATCATTTGACCGTTAGCCAGTGGGAAACCACCCGTTATAGCCAAATGTTCTAAGTGGGACACGCTTAGCCGATTAAAGTGATATGGAAAAACAGCAGGTTTTGGCCTGCTGTTTTTTTGTACAGCACTCATCCTGAGTTCATGAATTACTCGCTTTCACTACCCCAAAAGACTCGTCATAAATCCAATCCCCATAATCGATAGATTCACTCGCACTGTTGTACTGCCGAAGCTCAATCCGACAACCGTCCTCAACCCGCAGGTCATAATGCTCGCACTGATCAATCAAGTCGTCAGCCGATAGTGCCAGCCAAGCCTGATCAATCAGAGGGTAGCGTTTAAAGTTGTTATTCACACGAACATCATCTGGTATCAGCTTGCCATAGCGACTTTGTTTAAACTCTTTGGCAAAAAATCCAAGCACTTCATCTTCATACCTAAAAAAGAATGATTGTTTTTTGGTATAGGCACGCAGTGGCGTTTTATCATATGGCGATAGCCCTAGAGACACCGCTGTTTGATGGCTAAAATAGCCTGCTTTTGTGATTGTGGCATCGTCAAATGCGCTAAAGTATTTTTGGGTAAAGGCTTCAATCCCACCATCATCATAGTAGGCCAAACGACAATACTGCCCATCAAACCGCAATCGTGCGTCAATCACCAACTGCGCATGACCAGACGCATGATCCCAAGGCAACAAACTAGCCAAATCTTGATCGCCATAAAAATTTTCGCGTTTGGTGGCGCGCAGTGTATTGCCCTCTTTTTTGTTGTATGGCTCATAACCAGGGTAGCAAAAGACGGCTTGTCGTTTGTTTTTATCGATCATTTGGCAATAAGCTGCGTTTCTTTGCATGATGGCAATATTGGGCTGTGTGACTTCAACCAAACGGTGTCGATTAATCCGGCCTGCCGTTTGCACCAAGGACTGACAGCTTGAGATATCTATCACCCCCCAATCAAAACAATGATCTCGACCTACCTCTTCAACAGGTGTTGCAATCACAATAAATGGCACGTCCTCGTCTATGCTTTGCTTGGCATAGGCAACAATTGCAGGGTCGGTTTGTAGATGGGTGCTGCCCTTTTGCCGTGATAACAATCGATCCAGATGAACCTCTTTACAATGGCGTGAGATCAACCAATCGTTGGCGTGATAACAAGCAATGCGCGCAGCCGGATAATGCTTGGCCAGATAGCGAGCTAATGTAACAGCGGTTTTGACGTGGGCAACGCGCACCAAGCCAATTGACACACGTTTGCTTGCTTGCTCAGATCTGTTGTGTGGATCAGATTGTTTTAGTATCCAGTAATGCCGCTCATGTAGGCGTTGACAAGCTTGCAGCACACCTGCTTGCCAGTCTTCAATACTGGCCTCTTGAGCCAGTTGTTGTAGCTCAGCCAATCGATGAATGGGCTTGTCTATTAATGCTGTTGCCAGTTGCTTAAGATGCTGCTGATATCTACTGACAAATGACGCCGAGTCACAGACCTGATTGAGCCAAACATCAGGCGCTAATTGGTTGTCCAAGATGCCATAGATCGCTGTTTGCGGTTGTTGGTATAAGGATTGGCGCATCCTTAAACCCGAATCAAAGGCTTGCTCAATACGCTTGGCAACACTGAGCGATAAGGTTGCCGAGGAGCAAATCACACGACGGCCATACAGTGCCGATAACTGGACCACGCGTAACACCGCCATCAGTGAGGGTGGGTCATAGCTATCAATTTCGTCTAAGATCAAATCACTACTCATGATTCTAAGCAGCGCTTTGACATGATGCCCTTGCCGACTTGGCTCACCGGCTGCAATGAGATAGTCAATGGTGGAGACCAATAGCGGCGAGGTGAGCACCGTCTGAGCGCGTGACGATGACGTTGCTTGACGTTGGTTTTGAAACAATGGCTTTAACCATTCCGGCAAAACATCTTCACTCCCCCAAACACTAAAATCTGCTTCTGGGCTGTTTTCATCCTCATCAATCAATATCTCTTTTGATTGAGTGGCCTCGTGCAGTTTGATGATGGTTTGATCACCCACGATCACCGCCAGCTCAGTGCTGTCTAAATGCATGGCATTTTTTAGCGCGGTTCCAGTTTGTAAGGTTAGCGATCTTAGATTCAAGGCGATAGCAACCCGTGGTTGCACTGGGCATAAGCTACACAAGGCGCGTAGGTTCATACGGGTTTTGCCACTACCTGTCCCTGCAATATTAAAAATTAACGCGGGCCGATCTGGATGTTTTTGTTGCTGTTTACTTAAGGCTTGCGCGGCATGGTTCTGCCAAATAAAACGTCCGGATGATTTTTTGCAAATCGATTCTACCGTGGATTCACTTAAGCCTGTGAGTGCCAGGTCGCTGTGCATTTGCATGGCAATACGTGCCGCTCGATCTCCCACCTGTTGTAAATGCCACCACAACGGCTGATCGCGGTAACGCACATCGTGATGGGTTTTGGTATTGGCATATAACGCATCTGGGGGACGCGCTGCATCTGGGGCTGCATAGGATTGTGCCGATACCGTATGATCGGCAAAGATCAAGGCCGCACGACTATGTAAAGCCAATGCTTTCCAATAATCATGGTCTGCTACGCTGGATGTCGATGTACTCGTTACAGTCGCTAAATCAGCGCAACGCGCAGCAAACTTGCTGTCCAAACGCCGCATCCGATGCTGATGACTCTGAAAAATAGAATCGGGCAAATCGCCAGCACATTGATATTGCAAACGCTCTGGATCTTCTATCTGACGAACATGACCATTGGCATTAGGGCCAACTACTCCTTGATCTTTAGCATTTCTATCACCTGCACTGAGCAAGGCATGATGGGTCACCACCAAATAATCCACGGCTTCTTGTGCACTCTCTAAGCCGTTGGCATTGTTGACAAGCGTTCGATCACCAAGTGTGAGCTCTTTAATCTTATGGTCAATATTTTGCCATGCCTCTCCCCAGTTCCAGCCATTGTGCCGCAGTCGTTGCAATAGCTTCATCGATAGCCATTCGTGCCGAACTGGATCGGCAGAGATGCCTTGATGATCCGGCTTGAGCTTGTTTTGAAAACGCTGCGAGGCTTTGCCAATGTCGTGCATATCGCCAGCAGCACCGGCCAACAAGCTGGATGCTCGTACCCAATCGGGAATGACTGGGCGCAGTTGATTGGCGCGGGTACTGGCAACCGGATAGCGGCCTTGTTCATCAAACCGATGTTTGGCCCCTACCGTCCAGAGTAGCTTCATGCTACGGCGACCATGATTGATATAACACGCCACCGCAGTTTGCCGTGTTGCGACTCGGCGCATGGCTTGATGCAGCTCTTTAAGGCCCTCTTGCGTCATTGGGGCTGACCACGTGCGCTCGCCAACACGTGGGGCGTAACTGTCTAGGATGGCTCTGGTTTTTTTGAGTGCGCGTTTTTCGCAAGCTGAAATCAGCATGATATGCATAGATTAGTCCCTTGGTCACAAATGGTTTTGATGCCCGCTAAATTAACAAGTTCAAACCAATAGCAGAATGATGTTGCGACATAGGCTGTCGTTAGGTTATTGCATGATACGTCGGAAAAATCTGATATCATTGGCGCTCCACCGTATAGGTGGATGAGAAGGCCATGGGATTAAAGCTCAGGTTATGTAACAAAAGTTCACCACCGAGCAGGTGGTTTAGAAAGCCCACGTATCACTCTAAATAAGTGATCTTTACCACCGTGTAGGTGGTTATTTAATTAGAAACATTCTATTTCATTTCTTGAATCCAAAAACATTCTCCCGCCCAAGTATCACTCTTAAAATCCTGTACTATGATCACATCAGCAACCTTGCTGATAAAAAAACGAGCTGCTCCCGTTCGAAAAGTAGCAGCCCGTTGTGTTCCCCTACATCTGCATAAAGGAAGTACACCGCATGAATGTAACATCTAGCAGTCTAACAATGACAGACGTTGCCAAAATTTTTGGCATACAACGCAAAACCTTGATCGAATGGCTGCAACAGCATCGCTGGATCTTTAAACGTCGTGATTCAAACATCTGGTCCGCCTATCAATCCCACGTGCAATCCAAAGAACTGGTGGTTGTGCCGCGTGAGGTGATCAGTGCAACAGGTACGGTCAGACTGGTTCCACAAGTCCGTATCACGGCGGTTGGTTTATATGCACTGCAACAACACATCATAGCGACATAGACTGTCGCTGCATTGCTTACCCCCCCTTTTCAAAACGACTTGGCGCTGTATAGTTAGCGCCAAGTTTGATGTTTTTTTAATTAAAACACGAGACCAAACCACCATGAACGACAGTACCGAACCACCCAAAAAAACCATTACCGCAGAGATGATTGACCACGCGTTGACCCAGTCTGTGCATGTATCGTTTAAAACCACCAACTCCAATATTCCCGCTGGCGGTATCCGTCTTAGTCGCTCACAAGCCTTAGACTTGCCTTATGTCAGTGCGCGGACATTATTGGCAGATGGGGTGGATATTCCTGTGGACTACCAAGCCAACTCAGGGCCAATGGCGACGATTTTTAAAGCCATTAAAGTGGTGACCATTCTGCCAGAAACGCTTGAAGACGGACAACAACAGCAAATTGACCAGATTAAAGCCAAACTCGCGGCGCTGGCTGATGTGGGTTTTAAGGCGGGTACCGAGCAAGTCAATATTCGGATGCGGCAAATTTTAGTACCTGATCCAATCATGCAGCCCAAGCCCTATATCAGTCTGAGTCCGATCACTGCAACGGGCCTGTGTTACCTGATCAATCAAGCGGTTGATGCTAATAATGAAGCGCTAAAAGCCGTACCCGTTGCGCTAAAAGCTGATTATGCATTTAAAAGATTGTTTACTGCTCACGTGGGTATCGGTGGTTCTAATCCACAAAATGTCGGTTCTTGGGTGCGTGATATGCAGCGGCCTTTACTGATGTCTGCGCCCAAATACCAAAATGATCTACGGGCTGCATTGCGTATTTTTTATAAAGGCTTTGAATGGTTTTTGCCGTATAAGCTGATGCTTGAATATCAAGATGTTGTCACTGCGTCATTAAAAAATGCTCAACGTAAAGGCCATGATCCAGATATTAAAGACAATATTTTAAAACTACGCCAACGCGAAAAAATCATGGTCAAGCGCCTGTTGTCCTATGTGCTCAAGCAAGCACATGAGCAGCAGCAGATATTAATCACCCATCAATCCAAACTTCCGAGCACAAACGATCAACCACAAGAATCGGCTTGGTTGAGTAATGGAGTAGGGCTGGTGCAGCGTGGATTGATTGATCCCGAATATCGTCATGATGAATGGAAAAAAGAGTTTGCCAAACAACTCGCCAAGTACATCGTTGGCTATACCAAAAAAACCGATCAAGGTGAACGTGTTCGTATGCTTGGAATGGAAAGCGAAGCGATTGCATTTGTGCGCCAAAAAATTATTGCGGAGCTAAATGTATCATGAGCTATGTCTTAATTTCTCAGATCAAAGTGCAATCTGCCAACTTGCAGTCGTGTGGTTTTTTGATGGGAGGTGCGCCGCTGAATGCCGCCTCACTGTTTGCCCATGCCCTCGCCCGCGAATTGAATACCCCAGATCATGGCATGATATTAATTCATCATGATCGGCAAGAACTGGGCGAGTATGCCTTTGCACGGTTTTATCCTCAGCAACGCCGAGGCGCTGTTTTTATTGGCAAAACTGATTATTCATCCAAAAACAAGTATGCGCTGTCGCTGCAACCCACTGCATCGGCACATTTAACCATCAGCTTAATCATTCAATTTGAGCACGTTGATCAGCCCGAACAGATCAAACACTGGTTAAGCCATGCGCGCTTTGCCGGTGGACAAGTGATTCGGTTTGGAAATGTTCAGGTCTTTGAAGATTCAGACGCTTTAATCGATGCACTTGGCTCAATGCCTAACGGCTTTGTCATTCAAGATCGTCATCAGTGGCTCATCGACTACCAACAACAACATGGCATTAACCGCTTAGACGCGTTGGTGCAATTGCTAGCCAAAAAAGATCCTCAACGATCATGGCTAAGCGCCGCCGTGGTTGGTTATGCCGCACTTGAAGCACCACAGCAACGCGGCGGCGTCAGAGAAAACCTCTCACACGCCTATGCCGAACCGTTGGTAGGCTTGGTGCAATATATCTCGATACGACAATTGCTAAACGCTGAAGAGTACGAAGAAGAACAGCCGTTCTGGACGCGTCACTGGCAAAAATCCGACCCAGCATTGGATCATGACGATGTTTTTTTATTGAAACAACAACCGTAAAAACAGGAGCTTAAATCATGACTTCACCTTCATTTACCCCTCTCACAAAACTACCGGGCAGTTTGTCGTTACAGCGCGGTACGATTGTCAGCGATGCCTTGATGTATAGCGGCTTTGCCGATGGTCTGTCCGTGCCCTTACAGGTGATGTATCACGGTATTCGTGGCACACAAAACGTTGCCAATGATAAAGCCAAAGGCTCTGCCGTGGGCAATGCGCGTGGCCGCGAGGTGTCTAACGTCCAACATACTGAATCGGCAAAACTGGCAACGGGCGCAGATCATTTGTTGGTCAAATTTGACTTACGCTTTATCGATCTCAAACATATCTTGTTTGCATGTGCGCCAAGCAAAAACGATCTGATGGACAACATTCAGCAATTTAAGCTGGCCTTTGATGATTTTATTCAACGGGCCAAAGCCAGTGAAGGCTTGCAACAGGTTGCTGCCCGCTATGTGCGAAACATCGCAAATGGCCGTTGGCTATGGCGCAATCGTACGGTTGCGGATCGTATTGAGATTGAAGTCACTGTGGGTGATGACCAAACGCCGTATTGCTTTGATGCGCTGAATATTCCACTCAATCAATTTGATCAACCGAGTGACGCCGAGTTAGCACTAGCTAAAGTGGTGGCAGAGCATCTGTGTGGTCAGTCAAATGCAGCCTTACATGTGCGGGCCAAGGTCTATTTTGGTATGGGCAATGTCGAGGTTTTTCCGTCACAAAACTACCTTGAAGAAAAGCCTAAAGGTTTTTCACGCTCATTATATAAAGTCGACATTGTGGGATTAGACAGAAAAGCCTCAGATAATCAAATGCTAGGTCAAGCCGCGCTACGCGATCAAAAAATCGGTAATGCCTTACGCACGATTGATACGTGGTACGAAGGTTATGCCGACCGACAATTGGCGATTCCTGTGGAGCCAAATGGTGCAAGCCTTGAGGCACAGCAGTTTTTTCGTAGCAAAAAAACCTCTAGCTTTGATTTGATGAAGCAAATTGGCTCACTTGACCCCAATAGCAATGACGGCATGTTTATGCTGGCTTGTTTGATTCGTGGTGGGGTCTACTCTGAAGGTGAAGCGTAATGCAAGCCAATTATTACGCCGATTTTGCGGTGGCAACACCGCAAGATCCTGATTTGGATAAAATGATCCTACGAAATCAGGTGTATCACATCTTACATGGGGCATTTCGGCAATTACCCGCTACGTTTGCGCTGGCCTTGCCTAAAAAAAAGCCAGAGGTTTTGCGCGTTTTTGCGGCAACTGCTGATCAACTAATGCAGTTAATTGCAATGGTCAAGCAACATTGGACGGTGCGTGATTATGCAGTGATTAGTCCAATCCATGATGTCAGCGCTCACCAAGGGCCTTGGGCCAGCTATAAACGCTTTCGCATTCCTACGGCAAAGTCTGATCGCAACGCAAAGGACGGCCACTCTAGTTTAAAAGAGCGGCGGTTACGTGAGGCGCAACATCAAAGGATGCCGTACTTGCAGATCATCAGTAGTTCAACGAAACAGCGTTTTACATTGTTTGTGCAGCAAGTGGCAGCGGAACAAGCCGGTGATGGCCTACCCGATGGCTATGGCTTGGCCCGTGCGGATCAGCCGTTTGCACTGCCTGATCTGCCTTAAATATTGACTGATGAGTGATTATCAAAAGCACCGCCCACGTCCGTTAATGCTCTCAAAGCGGGCGTGTGTGTTTTATCTGGAGCATGTGCGGGTCATTTTAAAAGATGACCGCATTGTCTACCTCACAGATAGCGGGCAGCCCGTTGAGCATTTTTATAATATTCCTGAACGCAATACGGCCTTTTTGTTATTGGGTAAAGGAAGCTCTCTTACCGATGCTGCTGCCAGACGGTTGGCAGAATCAAATGTGATGGTTGGATTTTGTGGCTCTGGAGGATCACCGCTTTTTTCGGCGCTGGATTTAACCTTTTTAGCCCCGCAAAGCGAGTATCGACCAACCGAATATATGCAAATCTGGATGCGCGCATGGCTTGACGAGCCAACACGCTTGCAGATGGGCAAAGCTCTCTTGCTGGAGCGGATCAAAATTACCCAGCAGGCTTGGTCAAGTAATATTGAGCTGGTTAAACGTGGTGTTGTTTTGGATGATACTGTCGTTCAAACCTTTATCGCAGATATTGCGCGTGGGCAAGATATGACCTATTTGCTGGCAGCTGAAGGTCGTTGGGCCTCTCGCTTGTATGCGAAGCTTGCCAGTGGATTTGGTTTTAATTTTAAGCGAATGGAGGGGCAAGGCGCGAACGAAACGACCGAAGATATTGCCAATGGTTTTTTGGATCATGGTAATTATTTGGCCTATGGCTATGCAGCCGTGACACTAAATGGTTTAGGCATTAGCTTTGCCCTCCCCATTTTGCATGGCAAAACTAGACGAGGGGCACTGGTGTTTGATCTGGCTGATTTGATTAAAGATGCTTATGTGATGCCCACTGCTTTTGAG
>JBBKWH010000094.1:0-29203 GCA_037968855.1 Moraxellaceae bacterium
GGTAAGCAAGACGTTCAGCGTCGTTTTTATCTGACCAGTTTAACGCAGCTTGATGACTTCAAAAGCACCGTTCGCCATCACTGGGCGATTGAGAACCAACAACATTGGGTGTTGGATGTCGCATTTTCTGAGGACGCCAACCGTGCTTACATCAACAATCAGCGCAGCAACCTTGCTTTGTTTCGTCGGGTGGCGTTGAACCTACTGCGCAGCAATGGCACGACTGCTTTAAGTGCAAAACGCAGTCGCATGAAGGCCGCTCTCAATCATCAATATCGACATCAGGTGATCTTTGGTCATGAAAATGTATAGTGCGTTTGCCCTGTGAATACTATAGGTCGTCAACCGTAAAACAGCATTTACCAACCTTATTTTCATGAAGAAATATTCACACCTGCAAACCCTCTAAAAACCATCCTCCACTCTATTGTAGAAAAAATAAATACCAACCAGTACTAATGAAGTAAATCAAAAAATTCACAGCTTACATTGATAGCTTGGCTTCAAAGTTTAAATCAGACATTACAGTGGGTGAGCCTTTGATCACAGCACAAGATCAGATCTTAGCCAGCGTCACCCGATCATTGCCGCCATAATCTTGCACCGTCTGCACACGATCAAAACCAGCCGCCGCAAACAATGCCCGTACCGCCTGCCCTTGATCATAGCCATGCTCAACCAACAGCCAACCATTTGGCTGCAAATAATCAGGCGCGCCCACGATAATCTGACGTAAATCAGCCAAGCCCTGCTCAGGCGCAGTCAAGGCCGTGATGGGTTCGTGGGTTAAATCAGGCAAGTGTGGATCAGTCGGATCAATATACGGCGGATTACTGACGATTAAGTCAAAACGTTGATTGGCATCATCCACCAACGCTGCATACCAACTACCGTGCTTGAACACGCAATTGCTTAGGCTATTTTTTAACAAATTGGCTTGAGCCACTGCCAGCGCCGCCGGAGAAAAATCAGTCGCCACCACCTGTGCCTGTGGGCACTCTTTGGCCAGTGATAAGGCAATTGCCCCGCTACCCGTGCCCAGATCAAGTATCCGCTGGGCTTGCGGCATTCTGCGCCACTGGTCCAGCGCCAACTCGACCAAGCGTTCGGTATCTGGCCGCGGGATCAAGGTATCTGGCGTGACCTGCAACAACAGGGTCCAAAACGCTTGTTCACCAGTGATATAAGCCACCGGCTCACCGCTGGCAAGACGTGACAAGGCTTGCTGGTACTGCGTTGCTTGCGCTTCTGTCAGCAGATGATCTGGCCACGTGCGCAAAAACGCGCGCGGTTTATTCAGTACCCATAGCAAGGCATGTTCGGCATCTTGCGGGCGGATGTCTGGATGCAGATCACGCAGCGCGTCTTTGACCTGCATTATCCGCCGTTATCCTGTGCCAATTGCGCCAGTTGGTCGGCTTGGTATTCGCGGTGCAGACTGTCTAATAGCTCGGTCAGATCGCCTTGCATGATCGCGTCCAACTTATATAAGGTCAGGTTAATCCGGTGATCGGTCATACGGCCTTGCGGAAAGTTATAGGTACGAATGCGCTCTGAGCGATCCCCTGACCCGACCAAATCGCGGCGCATACTGGCAGTTTCGGCGTTTTGTTTGTCGCGCTTGGCCTGCTCGATGCGTGAGACCAGCATCTTCATGGCTTTGTCGCGGTTGGCGTGTTGGCTACGCTCTTGTTGGCATTCCACTACTGTACCCGTTGGCAAATGCGTAATCCGAATGGCCGAATCAGTCTTATTAATGTGCTGACCGCCCGCGCCACTGGCCCGAAAAGTATCCACACGCAGATCAGCCGAATTAATCTCGACCGGCACGTCTTCGTCGGCTTCGGGCATGATCGCCACGGTACAGGCCGAGGTATGAATACGACCTTGCGCCTCAGTCTCTGGCACGCGCTGCACGCGATGCGCACCGGATTCAAACTTCAGACGGCCATACACGCCATCGCCAATCACGCGGCTAATGATTTCTTTATAGCCGCCATGCTCGCCATGATTTTCGGACAGCACTTCGACCTGCCAGCCGGATTTTTCGGCATGACGGCTATACATGCGAAATAAATCACCCGCAAAAATCGCTGCTTCATCACCGCCAGTTCCCGCCCGAATTTCCAAAAATGCCGCGTTGCGGTCGTTTGGATCATTGGGGATCATCAAAATATTGAGATCATCCTCAAACTGCGACAGTTGTGTTTGGGCCGAATCAATCTCGTCATCAGCCAGATCACGCAGTTCCGGATCAGATCGCATGGCCTCTGCCGTGGCCAAATCTGCCTCAGCCTGTGCATACGCAGCCCATTTGGCCACCAAAGGATCAAGCTCACTATGCTCACGCGATAAAGCACGATAACGCTTGTTGTCATTAATCACTGTTGCATCAGACAACAACGCGTTTAACTCTTCAAATCGATCAGACATTTGGTCTAAACGTAGGCGTAGCGAGGCTTTCATGTTGGTCTATTCCACGGCAAAAACGAGATTATCCGCACATGTACGTTGGCAAACGTGCGGCAATAATCACGGGGCCGATAGTGTGCCACCAAGCCTGTAGAGGCGCAAATCAAACCCTATGCACGGTGGCAACGTGTCAGTAGGTATGCAAATGTACATATTGGCTGCACAAAGCACAGAAACTCGACATATTTTATTACAACCTTAAATTCCTTAACAGCATGATACTTAAAGATTTTTCTTTTATTTAACAAAAATATCAATACTTTTCAGTAAGTTAAAATATTACATCATGCTGACAACAGTTTTAAGCAAACCGGCTATGGTGAACTCATCAATGACTTTAAGTCCATGTGGAGAATACTCATGAACGCGATGAAACCATTTAAAACACCATCGACGCTATTTTTGGCCAGCCTAATGGCTGCAACGATTGGCCTGTCTACACCGGTATTGGCTAGTGATAATGCGCGTGCGGCTGCCGCTGGTGCATTAGGCAGTGTGATTGGTACGACAGTTGGTCGCCAATTGGGTGGCGAACAAGGCGCAATGATTGGTGCGGGTATTGGTGGTGCAGGTGGTGCCGCTGCCGCAACAGACCGTGACAACCGTAAAGAAGCCGCCATTGGCGGTGGTCTTGGTGGTGCAGCCGGTTATGGCGTGGGTAACCAAACGGGCTATGCCAATGGTGGCGTGATTGGCGCAGCAGTCGGTGCCGCAGGTGGTGCTGCGCTAGGGAATAACATTGCCGAAAATAAAGCATCCGATAAACGCGAGCGCGAACTTGCAGCCCAACGTGCTGCTTACACTCGTGATCATCGCTTAACTGCCAGTCAACGCCGTGCCATCGAGGTACGCCGTGTCAAGGCCGAAAAGCGCGCAGAACAACGTCGTGAAGCTTTACGTCGTGCCTCGTACAACAAAAGCCAGAACCATAAACACAAACATAAAAAAAGCCACAAAGACCATGGCAAACATAAAGGCCATAGCCATGCGCAAGCCTACGGCTACCAGCAACATCGTGGCGTTGGTGTCAATGCCAATCTTTTGGGTATGAATGCAAATGCGGGTGTGCATTACCGCTAAGTGTGCAGCATCCGGCTAAGATGAATCGGCTTTAATCCCCAAAAGCCGAATCATCAGCATTGCTACTCAAGACCATTAGCAAGTTGACCCTACTCCCTTTAGGTCAGCTTGCTTTTTTTATGGTCTTTCTATGTGTGATCTGGCAAATGAGCCGAGAGCGCCAGACGTATATCATCCGGCACAGGTATAGATTGCTGCTGTTCAAAATCAAAGCTCACTTGCACTGCCTGACCCCGTGCCACACAACGCTGCTGTTGCCACGCCTCATGCATGACCACAAAAGAACGATGACCGATCTTGGCAATCCATGTCTTGATCAGGACCGGCTCGCCGTAATGTGTCTGGGCCACAAAGTCGATTTCGATCCGCGCCAAAATTAAGCTCATCTGGCTGATGTTTAAATTTGGACTAAAGATCCGAAAAATCGGCTCACGCGCAGTCTCAAACCAACCGGCAAACACCGTATTATTGACGTGGCCAAAGGCATCCGTTTCGTAAAATCGCGGCTGCACAGTCATTTCAAACATTTGTTCTACTCGGCTCAAACCCAACGACACCTGACCATACGAAAAGCATGCCTGACACGCAATCACCATCCGTACATGCAGTGATCACCTCATGAGCGTCTGCATAAAAAAACGCTCGATAGGCCATCGAGCGTTTTGAGTATCCAGTCACAGCATCACAGCATAGGCAATGTGATCCATCCCACCCGATTAATTACCGGCAGAGAACAACCATTGGCCGGTCGATTGACGTGCCATCTGGTAGCGACGTTGCTGTTGTTCACCAGACTGTGCCGAACGGAATGTGGCAGTAAAACTCAAGGTGTTGCCAGAGCGTGACCAACCCGTGAGCTGGGTCACATCGGTACAACGGTCCGTTGGATGACGGCTCATGCCATTAATTGCACCAGTAAACTGACCCGACGCATTTGACGCAATATAACGTGCTGACAATGGTGGCGGATTGCCTGTGGTTTTGGCACATGAAACCGCCAGTAAAAACGGGGTGATACTGCTAGCTGCTTCGGGCAATGCCTGATTGGCTGCCACGTTGCCGGTATTGATAGTCATCAAGCTAGCCACATGACGTGCTTGGCTACTGGTCGGTGTTGCCACACCTAAGCTGCCTGCAACATCACCAACTGCACCCACGTCGACCGCGCGGGTCGCGTTGTACACACCAACAGCCTGCGTCGCCATGGTCACTTGATCACTGGTACAAGCCGTCAGGCCTAGCGCCGCAGTCATTGCCAAAACAACCAGAACACTCTTTTTTTCAACATGCTGCATGAATTTTACTCAGGACAAAACGAATGCGCTGATTGTGCCAAATACTAGCTATCTGTCCATAGCGTTCGTGTATATTGACTCACCAATCATGCAAAAATCTGGCATACACCCGCATACAGTGCGCAATCGGCCATGTCATACTGCAAACGTCGTTGTCTGATGTCGTTGCTTGTCATGATCCTGCGCTCCTCTCCCGTTATTGTACTGTCGCTGCTGGCGAGTAGCATGATGCTCACCGCCTGTAACCGTCCTGTAGAAGAAGTCAAAATTGAGATCCCAAAAGCCGATCTCAAAAAAGTCACTCGAATGATCCCCTCGCGTGTGGCCGAGCGTAAGCTATGGGCAACTGACATTATCTCGATTATGGATACGCTAAAGATTGAGCGTAATCTAGAAAACACCTGCTCAATTATTGCCGTCGTCGATCAAGAATCTAATTTTATTGCCGATCCGAGTGTGCCGGGTTTGGGCAAAAAAGCCGCCGTCGAGCTGAACGAGCGACTGACTGCCAAGCTGGGTGCTGCCGTCGCCGAGCGCTTTACCAGCATGCTAGAGCAACGGCCAACGCCTGATGAAAATTTTGCCAAGCGACTCGAAAAAGTCAAAACTGAACAACAGCTTGATGCGTTGTATCGTGAAATGTTTGAGTACTTTAAATCGCACTACAAATTAGGCTTAGTGACTGGTGCAGCCAGCATTGTGGCTGGTCATGACATGGCCGAATACTTTAATCCGGTCAAAACACTCGGCTCAATGCAAGTGCATATTCAATATGCCCTCGAACACCCACGCGAAATCAGCAACAGCAATGCCATTCGCGACAGCATGTATACCCGCGACGGCGGTCTGTACTATGGCATCCATCGCTTAATGGGCTACCCTGCCGACTACGACAAACAGCTGTATCGTTTTGCCGACTTTAACTCTGGTATGTACTCCAGCCGCAACGCCACCATCCAAAAAGCGACAGCCACACTGACGGGCTTGCCTATTAGTTTGGACGGTGACTTGCTGTCTTACAACAAAGACAAAGATGCCTTAAGCGATGTGACCAGTACCGAAGCCGCCCTACGCCGCGTGATTGCAGATGGTGGTGGCGGGATCAGTGATCGCGCACTACGTAAAGATTTACTGCTAGAAAAACAAGCCGAGTTTGAGCAAACCGAGACCTATACATTGGTTCGTGGCTTATACGAGGCCAAAACTGGCAAACCTTTGCCCTACGCCATGATGCCCGAAGTGGTGATTAGTGGCCCTAAGCTGAGCCGTGATTACAACACCAACTGGTATGCCAATCGCGTCAATGGACGCTATCTCAAATGCCGACGCGTAGGCAAAAACCTCGGCCTCAAATGAGCAAAAGCCACCCATAAAAAAAGGACATGCGCAAACATGTCCTTTTTTGTTGAACTAACCACACATCGTGATCAGTCTAAGGCTAAGCGTTCAAGGTTTAGAGCACTGCCATATGGTCGCGATGGATAATCACCAACGAGCCATGACCATCCAAAATCTCGCTAATCCGTTCTGACGGCTGACGCATAATCAGCGCGGCTTGCTCGCTGCTAAAGTTCACCCGACCAACAGCCACTCGCTCACCACGATTATCGACGCACTCGACCACGTCACCACGGCGAAACTCACCTTCAACAGCACTCACACCAATCGGCAACAAGCTACGTTTACCAATTTTTAGCGCGCGAACCGCACCATCATCAATCACCAAACGACCCGCCATTTGCAGATGCGCCGCCAACCACTGCTTACGCGCGGTCAAAGGATCTTCATCGGCAGTAAACAACGTGCCAATCATTTCGCCATCAATTAAACGCAGGAGCACGTTTTCTTGATCACCATTGGCAATCAACGTTGGACAACCGGACATGGCGGCCAAGCGCGCAGCACGCACCTTGGTTACCATACCACCACGGCCAAACTTACCACCGTCACCAGCCATTTCTAGCAAGGTATCGTCCATTGCACGAACGGTCGAGAGCAGCTTGGCATCTGGATTACCGCGAGGATCCGCATCAAACATGCCTTCTTGATCGGTCAAGATGATCATCAAGTCTGCACCGATCAAGCTGGACACCATCGCAGCCAAGGTGTCGTTATCACCAAAGCAAATGTCATCGGTCGCAACAGTGTCGTTCTCGTTGACAACTGGAATCACTCGCCAGTCAATCAAAGCACTCAGCGCATAGCCTGCATTGAGATAACGCTGACGATCTGACAAGTCATCATGGGTCAGCAAAATCTGAGCCGTATGGATCGAGTGGGCGAGCAATGCATTCGACCACAGCTCAATCAACCCCATCTGACCAATCGCCGCACATGCTTGTACTTCAGGCTTGGCAGTTGGGCGATCAGGTAGATTCATCCGCACCATACCTTCGGCAACAGCACCAGAAGATACCAACAACAGCTCGTAACCTTGCTCTTGCAGCGTTGCCAACTGGCTGGCCCATGCACCAATGGCCTTTTGATCCAAACCACGACCATTGGCGGTCAATAAGGCTGAACCAATTTTGACCACCACACGCTTACCATCAAGCGTGCGGTGATGTGAAGAAGATTGGGTACTCATGTTTTACTTACTCCTCTTTTAAAACAATCTACTAAATCGTTGACTACCGCACATAAACGACTTCTGGACCATCCGACTCATCCCAATCGTCTTGATCATCATCGTCATCTAGGCCAGCATTTAGACGTGCAGCACGACGCGCAGCACGTTCTGCTTCGCGTAGCTCAAGTGAGCTTTCACGGGTTTCTTGCTCTAAGCGTTCACGGCGCTCTTTTTGTGCCTGTGCAAAATCAGGATCTTCGCTTTCACGCTCAAGCTCTTGCTCAATCTGATCCATCAAATAATAAGTCACAGGCTTGGTGCCTTCGCCAGTCAAGCCAGAGGTACGAAAGACCGGCCCTGTCCAACCCAGCTCGGCAACGATGTGTGTACATAGCGCGTTGTGCTGTTCTTCTGGAATTTGATCCAGCTTATTAAGCAACAAGATCACCGGCAGTTCTGCCAATGCAGGCGAGAACCGCTCTAACTCTTTAAAAATCACTTGGGCATTGCGCACTGGATCGGAGCCATCAATCGGTTGCACATCAACCAAATGCAACAAGATCCGCGTACGGGCCAAGTGCTTCAAGAAGCGAATACCCAAACCCGCACCGTCGGCAGCGCCTTCAATCAAACCCGGAATATCAGCCATGACAAAAGAACGATGACGATCCACATCGACCACACCCAAGTTGGGAACTAACGTGGTAAAGGGATAGTCCGCAACCTTCGGTTTGGCCGCGCTGACCGCACGAATAAAGGTTGATTTGCCCGCATTCGGCAAACCGAGCAAGCCAACATCGGCCAGCACTTTAAGCTCTAGGCGAATCTCACGGCCTTCGCCGACTACGCCCGACGTGCATTTACGCGGCGCACGGTTGGTCGAGCTTTTAAAGTGGGTGTTGCCCAAACCGCCCTGACCACCGGCTGCCACCAAAATAGTTTGGCCAGCTTCGATCAAGTCACCAATCACATCGCCACTATCAACATCAACAATCGTGGTGCCCACCGGCACAGTCAGCACCACATCTGGCGCGCCTTTGCCCGAGCAGTTAGCACCACGGCCATTTTTGCCGCGCTCTGCCCGAAACTTGCGGGTATAGCGATAATCAACCAAGGTATTGGCATCGACATCGGCTTTGATTAATACATCGCCGCCTTTACCACCATCCCCACCATCTGGCCCACCAAAAGGAATAAACTTTTCTCGGCGAAAGCTAGCCACGCCATTGCCCCCATCACCGGCCTGTACCGAGATAACGGCCTCATCTACAAAGCGCATGATCTGCTCCTCGCCCCTATGGGCTGATCAAAAACGCCATATTTTGACAGGTCTGAGTAATTATGGATAGCAGGATACAACATGAAGCGTCTATTCTTCGGTATATTGCTCAAATCGGTCGCTGTGTTTTGGTTTTTTTGCCGACACAAACCGAATAACAATCTTTGTCCGAATGAAAAAATGAACCATTTTTCTTTTTTTCTTTATATTCGGGCCATATCCTGCTATTTAGTTGCAATGCTGTTTTGAACGAAGGGAGTATCGCTCACATGAAACAATGGCTTATCGCTGGTGTAATGGCATCAGCAAGCATCATGGCAGTCGCCGCACCAGCCAGCACAACAGACCCAAAACCCGATGATGTGTTGGGATATTGGCGCACGATTGATGATCAAACCGGCTTTTCTAAAGCCATTGTTCGTATCCAAAAAGCAGTTGATGGCACTTATTTGGGCACGATTGTCAAAATCATCCCGAGGCCAGATTACACGCCAAAAGTGTACTGCTACCGTTGCCCTGTCCCGTTTAAGGACAAAAAAATCCTTGGCTTGCCAATTCTGTGGAACGCGCAATACAAAGATGATTCTCGCCGCTCTTTGAGCTACGACAAGGCCTATGTGATTGATCCGCTGAGTGGCAACATCTATAGCGGCAAAATGAAGCTTAGCTCGGACAATCGTCGTTTAATTTTGCGTGGCTATATTGGTTTTTCGGCGCTTGGCCGCACTCAAGTCTGGGTTCGTGAAGATCCTTCGATCATGAACAACAACGACATTAACAACCTCAAAGACGCGCCTTAAGTCCTTTTACGCAACCACTGACGTACAAAAAAACCGCCTACAATGAGGCGGTTTTTTGTTGGGTGCCGATCCAAGCAGGCATACATCCATGCCTGCTCAGTGTGACCACCTCTTAGCTGACAACTTTTTCGGCAGGTACGGTTGGATACGCAGCACCACCCATTTGCTCAGCAATACGCAACACCTGACAGCTATAGCCGACTTCGTTGTCGTACCAGACATACAAGGTGGCATGGTTGCCAGTCACAATCGTCGCTTGTGCATCAAATACACCTGCTGCACGCGAACCAATAAAGTCAGTCGAGACCACTTCGGTGGAGTGGGTGTAGTCGATCTGACCTTGCAAGTTGGAGTGCAACGAAATATCACGGATATATTCGTTCATCTCGTCACGGTTGCTGTCGCTCTTGAGGGTCAAGTTCAAGATGGCAAGGCTGACGTTTGGTGTTGGCACGCGTACCGAGTTACCGGTCAACTTGCCTTTAAGTGCAGGCAGTGCTTTGGACACGGCTTTGGCTGCGCCGGTCTCGGTGATGACCATGTTAAGCACCGCACTACGACCACGACGATCTGCACTGTGATAGTTGTCGATCAAGTTTTGGTCGTTGGTGAACGAATGAACGGTTTCAACGTGGCCGCATTCAATACCAAAGCGGTCTTCGATCACTTTAAGCACTGGAGTGATGGCGTTGGTGGTGCAGCTGGCCGCACTGATGATTTGGTCAGAGTCGATGATGTCGCGGTTATTCACACCAAACACCACGTTCTTCATTTCGCCTTTTGATGGCGCGGTCAAGATCACCCGCTTGATGCCTGTACAGCCCAAATGCACGGACAAACCGTCCATGTCACGCCATTTGCCTGTGTTGTCGATCAGTAAGGCGTCTTTGATGCCATAAGCAGAATAATCAACGTCGGCTGGGTTGCTGGCGTAAATCACCTTGATGTATTGACCGTTGGCAATAATCGCTTCGTTTTCTTCATCAACCGAAATGGTACCACCAAAGGAACCATGGATCGAATCACGACGCAGCAATGACGCACGCTTTGACAAGTCATTCGGCGATGAACGACGCACCACGATGGCACGCAGTTGCAGACCACGGCCTAGACCGCTTTTTTCGAGCAGCAAACGAGTCAAGATACGACCAATACGACCAAAGCCGTACAAGACGACGTCGGTTGGCTCTTTGACCGGAACACAAGGCACATCAGCAAGAAGCTCATCCAACAAGACCTCGGCAGTTTTGCCGGTTTCTTTCATTTGAATAGCCAATTTACCAAGGTCAACTTCGCAAGGAGGAAGTTTTTCGCGGGCAAACAATGCCTCAAGGATCGGCATGGTATCAACGGCGGATAGTTCGACCGAGATCATCCGTGCACGACGATGGGCTTTTAAAATCTGGATGACTGAACTGTTGACCAATGAACGGTCATACACCGTAACCACAACATCTCTTTCGCGGTAAAGTCTGCCGATCATTGAGATCATGCGTTCGGCGATTTCTTCACGGTTTTTCCAGCGGCCCATATGTTCTTGGGTTAGCGCAAGGATGGAGTCTTGGCTCACGGATGTGTCCTCAGTTGTTGATGTCATCAATTGGCGGCGGATGGAGCGCTAATGTGAATCACATTCATCGCTCACATTAAAAAGCCAGCAGATCGCACTGGCTTTCACACAGGGGTCATATTCTAGCAAAAAATAGTTGTATTTAGGTCTGAAATTTTTCTTTCCAATCGCTATACGGCATGGCATACACCTGTAAGCGTGCGTCGGCATCGCTGAGGTTGTGCCCCTGTTTTTCGGATTCTTCTCGCAACCATTTGGATAAACAGTTTCGACAAAAACCGCCGACATTCATCAGATCAATGTTTTGCACATCGGTGCGCTGCTGTAAATGTGACAATAATCGACGAAATGCCGCCGCTTCTAACGCATTGCGTTGTTCGGTGGATAACTGATCTAACGGTAAAGAATTGCTCACTTTGAGACTCCTAACATACGACTGACGTGAAGCTTAGCGGGCGGTTTGCTGGGTACGAACCAACTGATTAATATCATAACCTTGGCTACGTGCCGCTTCGACATAATCCAAATAGGTTTGCTGACTGATCTGTGGGTTACGCGATAAAATCCACAAATACTCACGGTCGGGACTACCCACCAGTGCTGTTTGATACTTTGCATCCAGCTTTAAGATCCAGTAATCACCTTGGCCAAACGGCAACCAGCGCAAAAACTCAGGCAAAAACGTCACCTCAAGTTTGCTATTGCTGGCATCGACCACAGTGGCTTGACCATCGGCCTGCATGGTATCGCCATTGGACTTGATACAGCGATTATCTACCTTGACCGTGCCATCGGCATTTAGGCTATAGGTAGCAGTAACATCACGCGCGCACTTACGTTGAAAAAACATCGGGAAACGAGCCACCTCGTACCACGTGCCAACATAACGCTGTAAATCGACATGCTGTACAGTCGATGGCGGCTTGGCATATGCCGCACCTGCGCTTGCAGCAACTGCCAACGCCAGAAGCGCCCATTGTTGCATTGATCGTTTAAGGTTCATCTATTTGCTCTCCTATTTGGTAGCGAGGAATGCTGTGACGTGCTGCTAGTGTGACAGACGTTTTGCATATTCTTTTCAATGCTTTCAACATGACTACCATTATTGTACGACCCATTTGCCCATCACGCCGCATATAAAACCATTGTATAAAAACAGATACTCAAAACGCATCGACAACCATATCAAAGCAAGGCAGGCTATGACTTATGGCACGATAGCATCTGTGACTATGCCGCTGTTGTTGATGCGCCTGTTAGTGCTTTTGTATTGTTGTTTGCGTTGCCACTTTTTTAGACTGGCTTTAATGGCTAAACACCCATGACTCGACTTTGGTCTTTATTGACGATATTGCTGACTGCTCTACCGCAAACGCTGGCGTTGATGATCATCAATGCTCGGCGGGGTACGTCGTTGTTTAGACCTTTTGCTTTGGCACTGGTCGTAATGCTCGGTCTTGGTATCAATACAGTGGCCAATGCGCAGATCCATTCTATAGATTCATCACATCACTCATTGACCAGTAAACAAAATCATCCACGCGCACATCCAGCCGTCACTGACTGCCATCAACACACAGCAGATACCTCCACGCATGGCCAGCAACATGGCACGACCGTGCATTGCTGTGCGTTTTTGTGCGGGGGCACGGCAGCCATTCAATTGGTCTTGCCTCATGATCCTCGAGTATTAACGACCACTCAAGCGTCAACTCTGCCTGACTATTTATCCAGTGCTACTTACTATCAGACCAAACCGCCCCAGCGCCCTCCTCGGTATGTCTAAATCTGCTTAAACGCTACTGGATTGCCGCTTTTATCGTTGCGGCCATCATCACTATTTAGACTTTTTTTGAGGGCATCATCATGTCTTTTATTCGTCCAGATCGGACGCTTGATTCTGCGAGCGCGGTATCGCGTCGTGGATTTTTGCAAGCCGTTGCGGGTGGTAGTGCGCTATTACTCGGCCAGCACAGTATGGCTGCGATGTCACCGTCGCAACATGCGGCGCATAGCAATGCCAGCACTCCTGTACTACATGGGCCAGACATTGATCTGGTGATTGATCATCAGCTGATCAGTCCGACAGGCAAAGCAACCATGGCAACCTTAGTCAATGGCTCACTGCCCGCGCCAACCCTACGCTTTAAAGAAGGCGATACCGTCACCATTCGGGTAAGCAACCGTATGAACGTGCCGACCTCAATCCATTGGCACGGGATCTTACTGCCCTACCAAATGGACGGTGTGCCTGCCATTAGCTTTGATGGCATTGCCGCAGGCACAACCTTCACCTATCGCTTTACCCTCAAACAGCACGGCACTTATTGGTATCACGCGCATTCGGGTTTTCAGGAACAAACCGGCTTGTTTGGTGCGCTGATTATTGACCCAAAAGATGGACCGTCGCATCAGGTGGATCGCGAGCACACGATCTTGCTGTCAGACTGGACCACGCTTGATCCAGTCTATCTGCTGTCTAAGCTAAAAAAACACAGTGACTTTGATAACCATCAACAACCCACCGTGCAAAAGCTATTGGCAGATATCGAAAAAATGGGCCTTAAAAACGCCCTACAGCAACGCAAAATGTGGAACCAAATGCGGATGAGTCCGACTGATTTTACCGATCTTAGCGCATCAAGCTTAGATTATTTAATCAATGGTCAATCGGCCCAGCAACCATGGTTTGGTGCAGTCAACTCTGGCGAAACCGTATTATTGCGCTTGATTAATGGCAGTGCGCAGACGATTTTTGATTTACGCATTCCCGATTTAAAGCTGACCGTGATTGCTGCCGATGGTCAAGCCGTTGAGCCAGTCACCGTTGATGAACTGCGTGTTGCAGTGGCCGAAACCTATGATGTGTTGATTCAACCCAAACAAGACGCCTATACCGTGTTTGCGCAAAACATCGACCGTAGCGGCTGCATCCATGCCACCTTGGCGGCCAGTCCACAACTGCATGCACCGATTCCAAGCATTGATCCACCGGAATGGCTCACCATGACCGACATGATGGGCGCGATGCATGGCGACCACAGCGACCATGGCACTCAAGGAGCAGCCAAAGCCGTCAACCATGCCAAGACCGAATACGGCATCAGCGTCGATATGCGTGTGGATATGCCACGGCGCAATCTGGACGACGCAGGCGTGAATCTACGTGATCATTCCAGCAAATATGGTCGCCGCGTGCTGACCTATGCCGATCTACATACCATCGGCGGCAGTGAAGACACCCGTGAACCAAGCCGCGAAATTGAGCTGCATTTGACCGGCAATATGGAGCGTTACATTTGGGGGATTGATGGCTTAGCTTATGAAGACGCCCCACCGGTACATGTCGGCATTGGCGAACGCGTGCGGGTGAGATTTGTGAACGACACCATGATGACCCATCCGATGCATTTACATGGCATGTGGAGCGAAATACGCCAACCGAATGGCGATTTTCAGGTGCGTAAACATACCTTTATGGTACAACCCGCCCAAGAGGTCAGCTTTGATCTGACAGGGATAGAAGGCCGATGGGCATGGCATTGCCATCTGCTGTATCACATGCAATCCGGCATGATGCGCGAGATGGTGGTGGCCTAATATGAACAATATTCTATCGACTCAATCACTCAACACACGTCCAAGCCTATTGCTATTGGCCCTTGCGTTGACCTGTCCATCAGCATGGGCAGCCACGCATGATATGACACATATGCAGCATGATATGCCGATGTCCGGTATGGAGATGGGCGACATGCCGATGTCTCACGACATGCCCGCAACGACTGTACCCAGCACCCCTGCGCCACAACCAATAGCCGATATGGACATGAGCCATATGGATCATGACATGCCTATGGATATGCCTGATTCCGAGAAGGTCCAAATACCTACAGCGGCACCTACGGCAACACCTCGTCCAGCGGCTCAGGCCATGCCAAACATGAACCATCACAGCATGCCGATGGAGATGTCCAACACTGAACACAGCATGGATCATACGGCTATGCCAAACATGACGCACAGCATGGCTGGTATGCAAGATATGAAGATGGACATGTCGGGTATGCAAGGTGGACAAGCGCCCGCCAATGCACGCGATCCGTTTGCGGTTGCCGATGGCTATCGCAATGCATCAGGACATGGGCAGCATCGGCATACCTTGGGTTCTATGCCCATGTGGTCTATGGCTGCGGATCGATTAGAGTGGCAGCATAACGACGCAACCGATCAAGGCTTTGTTGATGCAAGTTTTTGGTATGGCACCGATCAAAACCGTCTGCTGCTGCGCACCGAAACCGCGTTTGATGATACCGGCAGTCTTGATAGCCAAAATCACGCGCTGTGGTGGCATCCCATCAGTGCCTTTTGGAACCGTGAATTAGGCGTCCGCTATGACCATAGCGCAAGCGTTGATCGCACATGGTTGGCGGCAGGTATCAACGGCACAGCACCGTATTGGGTGGATGTCTCTGCATGGGCTTACTTGGGCGAAAATGGTCGAACTGCGCTTAAAGCTGAAGCTGAGTACGACCTGCGCTTGACCCAAAACTGGGTATTACAACCTCGTCTAGAAGCCAACGCCTATGGCAAATCTGATCCTGAGCAACAGATCGGTACAGGCTTGGCCAATCTAGAAAGCGGCTTGCGTCTGCGCTATGACCGCAATCGACAGATCGCGCCATACCTTGGTATCTCGCGCGAGCGTTGGTATGGCAATACGGCTGACCTACGCCGTCAGGCAAGCGAAGCGACGAGCGAAACCATTGCCGTGTTAGGGCTTCAGCTCTGGTATTAAGCCTCGGCTATTGATCAATCATCCGCCAAGAAAATAGCGTCCATCAAGGGTAATGCCAGTCAGTTAAGAAAAAAGCTCCACGGCGCAGATTGCCGTGGAGCTTTTTTCTTATGTTTGGATAGCAAATCTTCTTACTTTTGATGCACCAAAAGTAAGCAAAAGTGCGTTTTCGTGCAAAACTCGCCATCCATGGCTCAAACAATTGCACTCAGGCATCCCTGCAAAAAGCACATCTTCTGCTTAACTGACTGGCATTAGTCCATCAAGGGCGCTATTTTTTAAACAATCATCCGTCAAAAAACAATGACTTAAGCAAAGGCCGGAAACATCCGTACCAACATCAACATGCCCATCAGGACCATCATTACGTTTTCGGTTAGGCTCACCGCACCCAAAGGGACTTTGCTGTTGCCACCCACACAGGCGCAATTTAAGGCCATCTTATCGATATAGACGGCTTTAATCACCGAGATTGAACCAACCAAACCCACCAACAAGGCCAATATCGCAACACCCATGCCAAACAAGCCAGACAAAATGCCTAATCCAACCAGCAGCTCAATAAACGGATACACCTTGGCATACACCGGCACACGCTCGGCCAGCAAGTCATACTTTAAAAAACTTTCGCTAAAAGACGAGATATCCATCAGCTTTAAAACGGCCAAGACACATAGCGAAAACGCCATAAACACATCAAAAAAATCCAGCGTCACGCCACTGGTCGAGCCACCATAGGTCAATGATAAAGCCATTAACGCGGTACTGCTAAAAATCGCAATCACTGGCAAGTAGGAGGTATCTTCCATCTTGGGTGTTTCACCCAGACGTTCGGCCAGATCGGTATAACCGCCGACTCGCTGATCACCAAAAAAAATCTGCGGGGTGGTTTTGACCTGATGCTCGGCTTTAAACGCATCGACCTGCTCATGCGAGGTCAACAGATGATCTTCAAAGGTCAATTGATGTGACTTGAGCAGTGCAACCGTTTTTAAGCCCCACGGACACTCATGCTCAGGCAGAGACATTCGATACACGCGGATAGGCTGTTGCATGACCATCACTCCTCAAGGAACACTTTATATATTTTTATAATAAGGCCGATGAATGAAAAGTCCGGCATCATAACGGTGCAAGTTCTGTATGTTGTACGTCAATATTACGCATAGTTGTAATGACAATGAATGGGCATTGTGCGGATGCAATACCGATCAAGACGGTTTTTTGTTGCTACGACGCACCTTTAGAGTGCGTATGTTATGTTTTTAACACAACGTCAGTGCGTCATGCGGGTGCTTGGTTTGAACTAATGCACCGCATCACTGCCAAACACCGTATAACGCTCATCGAGTGCTGAGGCCGTCGGAATCCTGTTGACCAGTTGTAGCATCTGCTCGGCCAAACGCTGACCGGATAACCACGCGCCCTCAACCCGTGAACCATGTAGCCAATCACCAGCAACCCCTAACCCACGCATCGCGTCCCATGCATGGCCTTGCTCAAGCGGCTGCTCGGCCAACGCATACAGCCAGCGGTGGGCGCTGATTTTACTCATATCTACTTTTAAAGGCTGATCGATCAAATCGCCAAACGCTGCGATTAATGCGGCTTGCACATTCTCAACATGGTCGTCCACATGCTCTTGCGACCATGCACTGCTGGCGTGTAACACCCAAGACTGTGCCTGATCTAGAGGCTGTCGCTCAGGCTTGCTGCTGTTGCAAGCAACCCACGATAAGGGGCCATGATTGACAAAGCAGCCATCAAATGGCACGTCAAGCACCTCATCGGTATCAATCATCACGGCCCACGTTGGTTGCATCTGTACCGATGTCGACAATTGATGCATCTGATCTTCCGGCGCAAACAAAGCCGCCAACTGTGGTGCAGGCAAGGCCAAAACCACTTGACGAGCCAACTGCTCAGGCTGCCCATCAAACGACAAATGCCAAACGTCGCCATCGTGATGCAATGTGGTGAGTCGATGCGATAAATAACAGGGCAAATCGGCCAGCAGATGCCGCGCCAATGCGTTCATGCGTGGTGTGCCAACATAACGCGTTTGGGCTGAGGTTTGGGTCAGTTGTCTGTCAGCATCGCTCGCATAGACTGCACCAGTCCATTCGGCTACAGCACCGGCTTGCTGCCATTCGGCCACTTGCTTGGCAAAGCCCGCATCATGCGCGGTAAAGTACTGTGCGCCATGATCAAAGCTCGTCTGATCACGCCGACGGGTTGCCATCCGACCACCCACGCCGCGCGATTTATCAAACAACGTTACCTGCCGTCCGGTATCAGCCAATCGGCGTGCGCAGCTTAAACCAGCCATTCCCGCACCAATGATCGCAACATCAATCACATTATCTTGCTTGCTCATCGCAAGGTCATCTTCTGGCATCGTGGTCATGGCAGCATCCATTCAGTCAACATCTCTAAAATCAAACAATACGCACCTTATGGCTGAGGTGCGGCAAAAATCAATTCTGCCACTGTATAACAGCAGTCTAACAATCACCTGCAACGCTCAATATCAGACGGTTTGAGACCATTAATCGGCTATTTTTTCAAGATTATCGCGAGATTCAATCCAATCGCACAGGGCTTGATAGCCGCCAATTCGATTGCCATTCACCCAGATTTGTGGCGTGGTCGTCACCTCATGTTTGCGTTTGTATTCGGCATCGTCATGCTCACTCATGCGATGGTCGTCGTACGGCAGCTGGTGTTGTACTAACAATTGAATGGCTTGTTCGCCATAGGCACACACATGCCCAGTGCTCAAATCATGCAAACGATAAACTTTGATATGCATCTAAATAAGCTCAACATTTAAAAAAACCCAGTATGCCATTTGCAGCACGCTTGCACTGTATTGAACGACTGTTTTTTGTGGGTGATCGTGTGAACCGTCTCGTATATGCCATTGACCCAATCAGCCGAAACCTGAGTAACGAATATTGTTCAGATATGCTTTAAAAACAAAAAGACCCGATCGTAGTATTCACTGATCGGGTCTTTTTGGGCTGATTGCAGCGTGGTTAATACGGCGGCATCTTAGGCCGCAGCCACCAGCACATCATCGCCTTCTACTTTGACTGCATAGCTTTTGAGGCTCACGCTATCGTCTTCTAGGCATTGGCCGGTTTGCAGCACAAAGTGCTGTTTGTACATCGGTGATGCGACCACATCAAAGCCCTTGATGTTGCCAGTAATGCCACGCGCAATGATGTTGGCATTGCTAAATGGATCATAGTTGGACAAGGCACAGACTGTGCCGTCTTTGAGCAAAAACAACGCCACTTGCTCGCCATTGACCAAGGCAGGTACACCGATTTCTGGGGTGAGATCGCTTAAGGTACAGATTTTTTGGTACATGAATATCACTCCACACATGCAAATAGTCAGATCATGTGCGGGGCCGACACAGTTGGCCTACCTCGCACTGCATGATCAGGATTTAGGCCATTTCGACCAGATTGATACGACCCGCTTTTTCTTCTGGTGTGGCTGGGCGAACCTGACCGCGCACCTCAACAAACTGCACGTTGTCGTCAGCTTGATCGCTGTTGATAAACGGCTTAAAGCGTTTGAGCATTTCGGGATCGTTGATGGTGGTTTCCCACTCGCACTGATAGGTGTCGGCCACATATTGCATCTGGGCTTCAAAGTCGGCGCATAGACCCAAACTGTCGTTGATCACCACGTCTTTGAGGTAATCCAAACCGCCTTCCATGTTGTCGCGCCAGACGCTGGTACGTTGTAGACGGTCAGCAGTTTTGACATAGAACATCAACATGCGGTCAACGTACTTGATCAAGGTCTCGTCATCTAGATCACTGGCAAACAGTTCGGCGTGGCGTGGTTTCATACCACCGTTACCGCAGACGTACAGGTTCCAGCCATGTTCGGTGGCAATCACCCCCACGTCTTTGCTTTGCGCTTCGGCACATTCACGGGTACAGCCAGAGACCGCCATTTTAATTTTGTGCGGGGCGCGCAAACCTTTGTAGCGGTTCTCTAGCAAGATCGCCATGCTGACCGAATCCATCATGCCGTAACGACACCATGTCGAACCGACACAGGATTTGACCGTACGCAGTGACTTGCCATAGGCGTGACCGGTTTCAAAACCTGCTTCGATTAAGGCTTTCCAAATGGCTGGTAGGTCTTCTTTGCGTGCGCCAAACAGATCAACCCGTTGGCCGCCGGTTAGCTTGGTGTACAGGCCGTATTGTTTGGCGATCATGCCGCAAGCAATCAGACCATCTGGGGTGACTTCGCCACCGGCCATGCGCGGAACCACCGAATAGGTGCCGTCTTTTTGCATGTTGGCCATGTAATAGTCGTTGGTGTCTTGCAGACGGGCCAACGGTTTTTGGAACACATGCTCGTTCCACAGCGAGGCAAAAATGCTGGCGGCGGTGGGTTTGCAAATATCACAGCCATCGTGCTGACCGTTGCCATGCTTGGCCAGCAGATCATCAAAGGTTTTGATCTCGCCGATTTGGCACAAGTGATACATCTCTTGGCGCGAATACGAGAAGTGTTCGCACAGATCGGTGTTGACCTCAACGCCCATTTTTTCCAGTTCGGCGTTGACTACTTGTTTGACCAGCGCAGCACAACCACCGCATGAGCTGGCAGCTTTGGTGCAGCTTTTGATGCTGTCAAAGTCCAGATTGCCCGCAGCAACCGCCTCGCAAATATCACCTTTGCTGACGTTATTACATGAGCAAATCTGTGCGGTTAGTGGCAACGAGTCTGCACCGAGCGCTGGCGCGGCAGAACCATCAAAACTTGGCAGAATCAATGCTTGGGCATTGTCCGGCAAGTCCATGTCGTTGAGCATCAGTTGTAGCAAGCCGCCGTAGGCATCGGTATCGCCAATCAGCACTGCGCCAAGTAGCTTTTTGCCATCAGCAGACACCACCAGCTTTTTGTAGACTTCGTTCGGTTCGTCAACATAAGTAAAGCTACGCGCGCCTTCGGTTACAGCATGCGCATCACCAATTGACGCCACATCCACGCCAAGCAATTTGAGCTTGGTGGACATGTCTGCACCAGCAAATTCTTTTTTCTTTTCGCTTGCAATAATCGCATGGGCAGCGGTTTCGGCCATTTGATAACCGGGTGCAACCAGACCATAGATCTTGCCGCCCCACAGCGCACATTCGCCAATCGCGTATACGTCAGCGTCGGAGGTTTGACAGTCGTTGTCGATCTCAACGCCACCACGTGGGCCAACGTTTAAGCCACTGCTACGTGCCAACTCGTCACGCGGACGAATACCGGCCGAGAACAAAATCATGTCGGTTTCGAGGTGCGAGCCATCAGCAAAGTTCATACGATGACGATGGTTTTCGCCATCGACAATCTCGGTGGTGTTTTTGCCCAAATGAATGCCCACACCCAGCGCAGCAATTTTGCTACGCAAGATTTTGCCTGCGCCATCGTCAATCTGTACCGCCATCAAGCGTGGGGCAAATTCGACCACGTGAGTCTCTAAACCCAAATCGCGCAAGGCTTTGGCCGCTTCTAAACCCAGCAAGCCACCACCAACCACCACGCCAACAGTACCGCGAGTGGCTGCGGTTTTCATCATTTCAAGGTCTTCGATGGTGCGATAGACCAAGCAGTCTTGACGGTCTTTACCGGCCAATGGCGGGACAAAGGGATAAGAACCTGTCGCCAACACCAACTTGTCATACGGGATTTTTTCGCCGCCCGTGGTAGTAACTACCTTGGCCGCGCGATCAATCTCGGCTGCGCCTTTGCCCAAGTGCAGCTTAAAGCCGCTGTTGGCAAAAAAGTCTGGATCAACCAACGACAAGTCTTCGGCAGTTTTGCCAGAAAAATAGCTGGAGAGCTGCACACGGTCATAGGCCGGACGATGCTCTTCGGCCAGTACAGTGACATCCAGTGGAGTGTCCAGATGCAAGGCAGCCGCATCGCGAGCCAGCACTTCGACAAAGCGGTGGCCGACCATGCCATGACCAATAACGACGATACGCATGATGATTCTCCTTTAACCCAACAGGGCTGGACTGAGCGCAGGCGCAGGGGCGCTCTGTTCAATCAGTTTGGCAATTTCACTTTGGCAAGAACCACAATTGGTTCCGGCCTTGAGACACTGACCCACCATCGCAACGGTGGACAATTTTTGATCTTTAATCGCATTGCAAATGGTGTTACGACCCACCGCAAAACAAGAACAGATAATGGGGCCGACATCTGCCGCTGGATCGGCAGCAATGCCAGATAGCAAGCTACGCCGGTCGCTATCGCTAATGGCTTGACCGATCAAACCGTCTAACCAACCGCGTGCGGGCAGACTCTCGGCTGGGCCAAGCATGGCAATGGCAATCAAAATACCGTCTTGCAGCCAAGCTGCTCGTACCAAGCCGCGTGCCTCGTCCAGATACTCGATCCGCTGCACATCTGCCGGTAGATTGATCGCTGGTTCAAGCCAGCCCAACACGTCGGTGGGCACATGCAGCAAAGCCAACTCTTGGCGCGAACCCGTGCCTAGCCGCACATTGACCGCATAACCGCTCAAGCCATACTCGGCATCATCGGTGAGCAACGGCAATGCGTGCAGCGAGCTAACAAATCCTTGCTGTGGCAATACTGCTTTGATCAATGCAACAGGGGTAAATTTGGCTTCGGGCTGACCAGAGACCGGATCAACGACGGGGTTCACCAACGCACCAATCCGGCTTTTGCTGCTGTTAACGGCGGTCCAATGAATCGGTACAAATACCATGCCAACCTGCTGACCATCACTGACCGTCACCCGCGCCAACGCGGTACCCCATGCCGACTGCAAATACAAAATATCGCCAGTGCTCACGCCCAATGCCTTGGCATCTTGTGGATGCAACTCGGCAAATGGCTCGCCTATATGACGGGTCAACCGCGCGGTCAGCCCTGTGCGGCTCATGGTGTGCCACTGATCACGAATCCGGCCAGTGTTCAGCACAAAGGGATACTGATCCGAGGTGCTATAACCGGTTGGCTGATGCGACACCGGCACAATCCGCGCCCGACGATTAGGGGTAAAAAAATCACCTTCAGCAAACAAACGCTTGGTCTGAACCAATGCCGACAAATCCAGCCCTTCTGCCTTTTGAGTTCCCTCTCCCTCTGGGAGAGGGCTAGGGTGAGGGAAAGAAGGAGGCTGAGGGCTTTTCACCACAGGCCACTGCACCGGCGCCAAACGCTGATACTGGGCAAAACTCAAATCAGCCAGCGCCGAAATATCAAAGTCACGCCGCACACCGTCATCGCTGTTTTGATAGCCCGACAGCGCCGCATGTTCGACAAACACGTCATGTGGATGCTGATAGTTAAAGCCTTCAGCAAAGCCCATTTTTTGCGCCACTTGCGCCAAGGCCCACCAATCTGGCCGTGCTTCACCCGCCGCAGGCAACACCGCACGCTGACGCGACATACGCCGCTCAGAGTTAGTGACCGTGCCATCTTTTTCGCTCCAGCCCATCGCCGGTAGCAACACATCGGCCACGCGGGTGCAGTCGGTATCGGCCATCACCTCGGACACCACCACCAACGGACAAGCGGCCAGCGCCTCGCGCACGGCATCGGCATTTGGCAAGGACACAATCGGGTTAGTCGCCATAATCCACACAGCTTTGACCGTACCCGCCGCCACGGCATCAAACAGATCAACCGCCTTTAAGCCTTGTTGATCAATGATCACCGGCGACTGCCAAAATTCTTGTACCAAGGCCCGATGGCTTGGCTCGGCAATGTCCATGTGGGCAGCCAACATATTGGCTAGACCGCCCACTTCGCGGCCACCCATGGCATTCGGCTGTCCGGTCAATGAAAACGGCCCACTACCCGTTTTACCAATCCGGCCAGTCGCCAAATGCACGTTTAAAATCGCGTTGACTTTGTCGGTGCCTTGGCCGCTTTGATTGACGCCCATGCTAAACAAGGTCATCGCTTTAGGCGTGTCGATAAACCACTGCACAAAAGTATTGAGGCTGTCTTGGGTCAGCCCCAACTTGGTTGCCACAGCATCGGCGGTCTGATCAGACACATCGGCGCGGGCTGTCTCTAAGGCGGCTGCAATGCCGTCGGTATATTGATCGATATAGTTTTGATCCAGCGCATTGGCATCGGCCAGTTGCACCAGCAGATAGTTAAACAGCAGCACATCGGTGCCGCCTTTAATCGGCAGATGCAGATCGGCGATTTCGTTAGTCGCCGTGGCACGTGGGTCGATAATGACAATCTTCATCGCCGGATTAGCCGCCTTGGCCGCTTTGATCCGCTGGAACAAAATCGGATGACACCACGCGGTATTCGAGCCAACCAAAATAATCAGTTCGGCTTGCTCAAAGTCCTCATAGCTGTTCGGCACGGTATCGCTACCAAAAGCGCGCTTATGCCCCGCCACCGCCGACGACATACACAACCGCGAGTTGGTATCGACGTTGCCGGTACCAATAAAGCCTTTGGCGAGTTTATTGACCACATAATAATCTTCGGTCAGCAACTGGCCCGACACATAAAACGCCACCGCATCAGGGCCATGCTCGGCAATAATCGCGCGAAATTGATCGGCCACATATTGGGTCGCTTGCGCCCAATCTGCCCGTACCCCGCCAATGCTGGGGTACAGCAAACGGCCTTCAGGGCGGACGGTTTCGCCAAGGGCCGCGCCTTTAACGCACAAGCGGCCAAAGTTAGCTGGATGATCGGGATCACCCTTAATGATCAAGGCTTGCTCGGCCTCAGATTTGCTGGCATCGCGTTCGGCCAGCACGCCACAACCGACACCGCAATAGGCGCAAGTGGTTTTGACCACGCCGTCATGGACCAACTGATTGGCAGTAAAGGTCATTGGGCTTGCACTCCTTGTACACCAAACATCAGGCTGTCGCGCTGCGCACCAATCGGTGTGCCTTTTTGGATCAAATCAAAATAGGCCACGCCGTCTTGAATATCGCCATACAACACCGCGCCGACCAGTTTGTTGTCTTTAAAAAATAACCGCTTATAGACACTATTGGCCGGATCACGTAGCACCGCAGTCTCTGCCCCTTGGCCACTAAAATCTCCGGCCGAATACAAATTAACGCCAGTGACTTTTAAGGTGGTCGCGGTGGCTTTTTGGATATACCGCCGCACGCCATGCAAGGCCAGATGACTAGCCGCGACTTTGGCTTGATCAAACAACGGCGCAACCAACCCAAACAACGCACCACGGTTTTGCACACATTCACCGACGGCATACACGCGTGGATCGGAGGTTTGCAGGGTATCGTTAACCAAAATGGCTTTATCGACTTGTAGGCCCATGTCTTTGGCAAGTTGCACGTTGGGGCGCACGCCAACCGCCATCACAACCAATTGACCTTCCAGCACGCTACCGTCTTTAAATGCCAGTCCTTTCAGCGTGCCGTCGTCATTCAGGGCGATATGATCAGATTTGGCATTCATCACAAATTCAACGCCTTGCACCTCCAAAAAACGCTGCAACATATTGGCGGCTTCTTTGTCCAGTTGGCGGTTGAGCAGGTAGTCGATGTCATGCACCACGGCCACGTTGACGCCGCGTTTATTCAGGCCATTGGCCGCTTCTAGGCCCAGCAGACCGCCGCCAATCACGATGACTTTGTGGCAAGTTTTGGCCGCTTCGACCATGGTTTCGACGTCTTTAATATCGCGAAACGACACCACGGCAGGGTGTTTGTGATTGGGGAACGGAATAATAAATGGATTTGATCCGGTGGCGATCAGTAGGCGTTCGTAGCCCAGTACGTCGCCGTTATCTAAGGTGGCTTGGCGGCGGGCGCGGTTAACGCTTTGTACGGTCACGCCGGACTTTAAGGTAATGCCGCGCTCGGCGTACCAGTCAGGCGTGTGCAGCATGATGTCGGCAAATTTCTTTTCGCCAGCCAGTACCGGCGACAGCATGATGCGGTTGTAGTTGCCGTGTGGTTCGCTGCCGACCACGGTAATTTGGTAGTGATCTGGCTCTAGCGCCAATAGCTCTTCGACCGTGCGCATGGCTGCCATACCGTTACCCACTACCACAAGGCGGGGTCGGTCTGCTTGCTGCAAAAGGTGTGTTGCCATAAATACACTCTAGCCAAAATAAAAAAACGCCCATACTGCACAATGCTGTATGGACGCCGTTGTCCTTGTTCCTAGTTCAGCGGCGGTTAATGCTGCGCTGTACGTGGGTTCATTAAACTGTTCGTCCTATCAACATGCGCGCTGGATCTATGCGGGGGTGATAAAGACTCGGTATAGATAAAGCACGTTGCGTGCCAATGTTTATATCTTTTAATAAAATTAAATATTTCATGGTTTTATGCTGATCTGTAGATCGTTTGTTCTAGCTGGTTGTGCATCATGATTGGTCGTGATACCAAATTCGCACCACTTTTGATCTAACTGCCCCAAATCAGTGCCACCACCAAAAAATGCACTCTTTTAAAGCATTTAGGTTTTTTTGAGCAAAAAAAACGCCAGCATCCAAGGTGGAAGCTGGCGGGATGACGACCGTAGTCGTGCAAAAACTGGTGGGCCCTGCGGGACTTGAACCCGCAACCGACGGATTATGAGTCCGGCGCTCTAACCAATTGAGCTAAAGGCCCCAAATGGCTGGCAGATACTAGCCGATCATGACGACAGGCTCAAGTCTTAACGGGCACAAACTGCGCACAGATGATGGTGTCAGCGACTTAAACCATCTGATCTTTAGGCTTGGCATTCAGCATTTTCAGCAGTTCACGCGCGGCTTCTTCGGACGATGCAGGGTTTTGGCCGGTAATCAGATGACCATCCACCAACACAAAGCTGGCCCAATCGGCTGCTTTTTGGTAGTTGCCACCATTGGCCTTCAGCATATCTTCAACCAAAAACGGCACCACATCGGTCAAGCCCACCGTGTCTTCTTCGGTATTGGTAAAGCCAGTCACGTTTTTGCCTTTGACCAATGGCTCACCGTCTGCCCCTTTAACATGACGCAAGGCCGCTGGCGCATGACAGACCAAAGCTACCGGCTTATCGGCGGCGTAAGCCATTTCGATTAAGGCAATCGAGTCTTTGTCTTCGGCCAGATCCCACAGTGGGCCATGACCACCAGGGTAAAAAATCGCATCATAGTCATTTACATTAACAATGCGTAACGGCGCGGTATCCGATAAAGCGGCTTGCGAAGTGGTGTCGGCTTTAAAGCGTTTGGTGGCTTCGGTTTGTGCGTCGGCTTCATCGCTTTTTGGGTCAAGCGGAGGCATACCACCAGCCGGTGAAGCCAGCGTAATCGCCGCGCCACCATCACGGAATACATAATAAGGTGCGGCAAATTCTTCCAACCAAAAGCCGGTTTTTTTGCCGGTGTCGCCCAGTTGGTCGTGTGAGGTCAGCACCATTAAAATTTTCATAAAAACTCCAATACAAGGTTCAATACAGATGAAGTGCACCGCCTAAAGCCAGTGCATGGGGGTTTAAAAGGGATTACTCATCAGCCAATTGAATGACCAATTTGCCTAGATTCTTGCCAGTCAACAGGCCAATAAAGGCATCTGGCGCTTGATCCAAGCCTTGTACAATCTGTTCGCGGGTTTTGATCTTGCCTGCGGCCAACCAGCCAGACATTTCCTTGTAGAATTCTGGATAACGATGGCCGTAATCATCAAAAATAATAAAGCCCTGCATACGAATGCGTTTGGTCAGGATGGTACGAGTGAGCAAGGACAGACGATCAGGGCCTTCTGGTAGCGAGGTGGCGTTGTATTGCGCAATCAAGCCGCAAACAGGCACGCGCGCGCCGGTGTTGAGCAAGGGCAAAACGGCATCAAACACCTTGCCGCCGACGTTTTCGTAATACACATCGATACCGTCTGGGCAGGCGGCTTTAAGTTGTGCAGCAAAGTCGTCGGAGTGATGATCAATACAGACATCAAAGCCAAATTCTTCGACCGCCATCTGGCATTTTTCAGCCCCGCCCGCAATGCCGATGGCACGGCAGCCTTTAATCTTGGCCACTTGGCCAACCGTTGCACCAACAGGGCCAGTGGCTGCGGCGACCACCACCGTTTCACCGGTTTTGGGTTTGCCAATATCCAGCAGGCCCATATAGCCAGTAAAACCGGGCATGCCCAAAATACCGAGTGCATAGGACGGATGGCTTGGATTTGTGCCCAATTTGGACAGGCCGGTTCCATCGGAGATGGCATAGTCCTGCCAGCCGCTATAAGCCAGCACCCAATCACCGACGGCATAGTCAGCATTCTGGCTTTGTTCAACACGGCTAACCGTTGCACCCAGCATCACCGCACCAATCGCGACCGGTTCGGCGTAGGATTCGGCATCACTCATGCGGCCACGCATATACGGATCAAGTGATAGATATACCGTGCGCAGCAACACCTCGCCTGCTTTGGGCGCGAGCACTTCGTGTTGCTCTAAACGAAAATTCTCTGCCGTGGGCGCACCATGTGGGCGCGAGGCCAAGACAATTTGGCGATTGCTTTGCTTAGATTGGGCTTGCATTTGGGATTGCGACATCAGATTGGCTCCTTGCAACACAGTCAGGATCAGGATTAAACGCTTGCGGCATACACTTGGCGGCTTAAGGTCAAATCGACCTCTTGGCGTTCGCCCAAGCGGGTCATACCGTGTGCTTCAAGTTGTTTGACCAGTGGATCGACCACATCGAGACCAAGGTCATACTCACTCAAACGAGTCTTAACGCCCAAAGACTCAAAAAAATCGCGGGTGCGTTCAATCGCCGCGTCAATACGCTGATCTTCAGTACCATCAGTGATACCCCACACCCGCTCGGCGTATTGCACCAGTTTGGTGTGCTTCGTGTCACGACGGATACGCAACATCGACGGCAACACAACAGCCAAGGTTTGTGCGTGATCTAAACCGTACAACGCGGTGATCTCGTGGCCCAACATGTGCGTGGCCCAATCTTGTGGCACACCTGCACCGATCAGACCGTTTAAGGCCAAAGTCGCTACCCACATCAGGTTGGCACGTGCATCGTAGTTGTCTGGCTCGGCCAAGGTGACAGGGCCAACCTCAATCAAGGTTTGCAACAGTCCTTCGGCAAAACGATCTTGCACGCGTGCATCGACGGGATAAGTCAGATATTGCTCGACGGTGTGTACAAAGGCATCCACCACCCCATTGGCCACTTGGCGCGCAGGCAAGGTAAAGCTTTTGCTAGGGTCCAAAATCGAAAACTGTGGAAACAAAATCCGATGTCTAAAGGCGAGCTTGGCCTGCAACGACTTGCGCGTCACCACGCCACCGTTGTTCATCTCTGAACCGGTCGCAGGCAAGGTCAGCAC
>JBBKWH010000095.1:0-75222 GCA_037968855.1 Moraxellaceae bacterium
TGCGCGGTGTTAATGGTAATACCACGTGCTTTTTCTTCTGGTGCTGAGTCAATTTCGTTAAAGTTTTTGACTTCGCCGCCGTAGGCTTTTGCACAGTTGATGCTGATTGCAGCGGTCAGTGTGGTTTTGCCATGGTCAACGTGACCGATGGTGCCGACGTTGACGTGCGGCTTGTTACGTTCAAACTTGGCCTTCGCCATGATGACATTCCTCGTTCACGCCGGATGTTTGACACCCGTCTCGTTTTACTACATTGGCAACCGCTAAGCGCCGTTACCGCCAAAAACACAAGCAGGCCATTTAGGCCCGCTTGAACTAAAAGACGGTCATAGACCGCCCTTCTGCAATATGGAGCTCTTATCCAGATTTGAACTGGAGACCTCTCCCTTACCAAGGGAGTGCTCTACCACTGAGCTATAAGAGCAATTCAAGCTATATATCAACAAGATCAGTCATGGAGCGGGAGACGAGAATCGAACTCGCGACATTCAGCTTGGAAGGCTGACGCTCTACCAATTGAGCTACTCCCGCACAGCCTAGCTGCACGATCTGATCTAGTGATCAAATTTGGTGGTGGGAGAAGGATTCGAACCTTCGAAGCTTTCGCGACAGAGTTACAGTCTGTTGGGTTTAACCACTCCCCAATCCCACCTTAGCAAGAGCGACAATTCTAGGTTAAATCCTTAGAGTGTCAACTCTTTTTACATCAACTGCTGATCTTTTAAACGATGATCGATTAAATGGTGCCGGCACCAGGAGTCGAACCCGGGACCTACTGATTACAAGTCAGTTGCTCTACCAACTGAGCTATACCGGCTTATTTAATCGCACTTCAAGATCAGAAGCGGCCCGTAGTTTAACAGATACAAGCCGCTCTGCAAGCATATTTTGCAATTAAAATTTCAAACCTTCGGCAGAAAGCTCCGTTGCACGCATCACTGCTCGCGCTTTGATCAATGTTTCGTTCCATTCGCTGCTGGGAACAGAATCTGCCACCACCCCTGCACCCGCCTGTACATGGATCTTACCGCGACGAATCACACCGGTACGAATGGCAATCGCGGTATCCATCTCGCCATGCCATCCTAAATAACCCACCGCACCGCCAAACACACCACGGCGTACAGGCTCTAATTCGTCAATAATTTCCATCGCGCGGATCTTGGGCGCACCCGATAATGTTCCCGCAGGAAACGTGGCGCGGAACACATCTAGCGCATCCATCCCATCGCTGACCTCGCCTTCCACATTGGACACAATATGCATGACATGCGAGTAGCGTTCGACCGTCATGCGCTCGGTTACCCGCACCTTGCCAATTTTACTGACCCGACCGACATCATTACGGCCCAGATCAATCAGCATTAAATGCTCGGCGATTTCTTTGCTATCAGCCAATAGCTCGGCTTCGAGTGCTTGATCCTCTGCTACGGTCTGGCCACGTGGTCGAGTGCCTGCAATGGGTCGAACCGTCACAATGCCGTGTTCTAGTCGCGATAGAATTTCTGGCGAAGAACCGACCAAATCGAAGGCTTCGCCATCACCAGTCGTTTGTCCATGTAGCAAAAACAAATACGGTGAAGGATTTAGGTGACGTAGCGCCCGATATACCGACAAGGCATCACCATCAAAATCAGAAGTCATGCGCTGACTTGGTACGACCTGCATGACGTCACCGGCACGGATATACTCCTGCACCGTTTCCACACCGGCCTTAAAGCGTGCCTCACCTGTTTGTGACACAAAGTTGGGCATGGTATGGGGTTGGGCCTGCAACCGTAACGGCTGAGCCAAGCGTTGCTCTAATGTATCTAGCTGCTGTTGAGCCTGATTAAAGGCATCTGGCTGTGAGGAATCGACATGCACGATCAACGACAAGGTGTCGCGCAAGTTGTCAAACACCACCACCGTCTGCGATAAGGTCAACCAAATATCAGGTAAGCCTATCGGATCAAGCACAGGGCCATCGCCTAAACGCGGCTCGATATAACGAATACTGTCGTAACCAAAATAACCAATTAGCCCGCCACTAAAGCCAGGTAACTCCGGAATTTGATCAACCGTTGGCACACGATACTGCGCCTGAAACTCACGAATAAACTGTAATGGATCATCACAAGATATTGTTTTCACCCCGTCAGGACGCTGGACGGTCATACAACCTTTGCGATACTCCAAGATCGTGCCTTGGCCAAGGCCAATCATAGAGTAACGCCCCCAGCGCTCACCGCCCTGTACAGACTCAAACAAATAGGCCGGGCCTTGATCACGCAGACGTGCAAAGACAGCCAATGGCGTGTCGGTATCGGCAAGCTGTTGACGAAAAACAGGAATATGGGTGTAACCAGCTAAAACCAGCTGCTCAAATTGATCGCGGGTCATCATCAATAAACTCTCTAGAATCGGGTGAACGAAGATGCGGCGGTCGGCCTAAACCAAACCTTTAGTGCAAAGAGCCACGCCAACGTAAAACGCCGTTACTAGACCGCATGATGATCTCATCTTGATGGGAAAACAGAAAAACTAAAGCAATTGCTGCAATGAATCAAGCACCAAATCAGGATTGCATGCGCGAATATCTTCACCATGATTATAACCATAGGTCAATCCCACACAGGGAATCCCTGCCGCATGTGCCGCCTCGATATCGTTACGAGAGTCGCCAATCATGAGGGCTTGATCAGGCAAAATATTAAAATGCGAAATTGCATGTAAAATCGGTGCAGGATGAGGTTTGCGATGATCTAAGGAGTCACCACCAAGCAATAAACTAAAGGGCGTCAAAATATTAAGGGCAGCAAGTAAGTCGCGGGCGGGAGCATACGGTTTGTTGGTGATACAGGCCAAGTATAGCCCCTGTGTTTGGCAAGCCTCTAGGCAAGCATGCACACCGTCATACACGGTGCTATCAACACATACCTCGGCTTGGTAACACTGCATAAATCGATCTAATAGCGGCTTATGCAAGTGATCATCCGCGCCCAAATGCGCCAAGGCACAATGCACTAAGCGACCTGCTCCGCGACCCACCCATTGACGAACCAGTAGGTTGTTCACCACGGGCAAGCCCAAATCAATCAAAGCATGATTGAGTGAACGTTGAATATCTGCCGCAGAATCAACCAATGTGCCATCTAAATCAAAAAATACCGCTTTTAAGCCGCCAAATGGACCCAGTCGCGCTGTCATGCCAGTATTCCTTTGATCAATAGAAAAAGACCATCGCTTTTAAACGCCCTACCGATCAAGGATCAATAGGACGCAACAGGCTAGCTTACATATTCATGAAGACCAATGCAGCCAAAATACCCAGTACAACAATCATGGCCAACAACACCAACGGGGACAACTGAACACCAGAGCCAGTTTTGGCAGAGGTTTCAGACTCGGTAGGTGAGGATGACGAGGATGCAGCCGCAGGCAGAGGCTCTACCGGCATTGGCGCGGGAACAGGCGCTATCGGTGGTGCAATAGGTGCAGCCGTTGGACGAGGCTCTGAAGAACGTGCAGCCGGTGGAATATTGAGCGCAGGTCTAAACTGGGTTTTTTCCATGTTGGCTTCTTCAGCCGCAACTTTTTCTTTTGGTGCAGCTCGACCAACCACAACGCGAAAGATCACGGCATCAAACTTAATTTCATCGCCTAGATACAGTGCTGTTTCGTCAACTTTTTTGTGGTTGACGTAGGTGCCATTGGAGGAACCTAAGTCCCGCACCCACAGTTGACTATCTCGCAGCAAAAACTCGGCATGACGACGAGAAATATGCCCACCAGCAATCACAATATCTGCCGCAGAATCACGACCGACAATCTTGCTGCCATCCACCGCAATCGTTTTGCCCGACAATGGGCCAGTCATGGCTTTGATTTGCCAGCCAACGTCTGCCACTTTGACTTTGCTGTTGGGGGCTGGTGTTCGCGGTGCATGGCGCGCTGGATCAATCAGCTTCAGCTCAATATTGCCAATACCGATCACGTCGCCAATCAAAATTTCGGTGGCTTCGTTAATCTGATGGCCATTGACAAAGGTCTGACCTGCTTCGTCTTTTGGTGTAATAAACAGACGACCTGTGCGTTGGTTGATCGTGGCATGAAAAGGACGAACCAGATCATCTTTGATGACCATTTGGTTCTTGATTTCACTACCGATACCAAAGTTCTCATCTACAATCCAAAATGAGCCTTGTCGGTTATCAACAAACTGAAGCTTAAGCATAACGTCCTCTATTGCTTGGCTTTAAGGGCAGGATTGACATCACTAGCACTTGAGTCATAAACCTGACTAAGACGCGCTGGCAGCCGTGTGAACTCTCCGTTCTGGTCCAGCTCTAGCTGCAAAGTCCTAATCTGGTCGTAACGCTGTTGGCTCAGTGCGTTCGTGCCGTTGTTATCTCGCATAATTGTTGGCTGTAAAAAAACCAGCAAATTACGTTTGGTGTTTTCGTTACCTTTTGATCGGAACAACGCGCCAATCACAGGCAGTCCCCCAAGTCCCGGTACTTGGCTAAGCGACTGCTTGCTATCATCCTGAATCAGACCACCAAGTGCAATAGTTTGCTGGTCGTCTGCAAGAATTGTGGTCTTAATATAGCGCTTGTTGGTGATTAAATCTGCTGAATTAATCCCGCTAACAGCAGGAACAACCGCAGACACCTCTTGCGATACCTCTAACCGAACAGTACCACCGTCACCAACATGTGGAATGACTTTTAGGTTAATACCAACGTCTTTGCGTTCAATCGTGGTAAATGGATTTGACGTTCCGGCTGTACCTGTGGTGGTCGAACCCGTGATAAACGGAACGTTTTGGCCTACAACAATGTTGGCCTCTTCGTTATCCAAGGTCATGATCGATGGCACAGACAGCAAGTTGGCATTACTGGTGGTACGCAATGCTTGTAACACGGCGCCATAAAAGCTGGTATTGCCATCATTATCAGTTTTTGAGGTTCCTAGGCCAATCAACGCGCCTGCCAAGCCACTTGCGGCCGAGGAAGATTTTGCTGCAATGGCACTATATAGATTGGTTAGGCTTGTGCCTGAGTTGGTAAAGTTAATGACTCCAACCCCACTACTGGGGTTGCCCATCGCCCACTGTACGCCAAGCTGATCAATGTTATCGCCAGAGACTTCGACAATAGCGGCTTGAATGAGAACCTGTGGCCGTCTGGTATCGAGCTGCTCAATAGCTTGCTCAATTTCGACCATAAGGCTTGGATCGGCTTTGACCACCACGGAGTTTTGGCTTTCATCGGCAATAATGCTCATGTTATTGCTGCCGCCACTACTGTTGCTGCTGGAGCCGCCAAAGCTGCTACTCGTGCTTGCAGGTGTCGCGGTGCTATTGTTTGTGCTGCCGCTGCTACTGTCAGAACCTAAACCACTACCTGCTGTATTGGCCAAGGTACTGGTCACTGCGGGAGCGGTTAATGAGGTGTTGCTCATGAGACCCGTCAGCATGGTGGCAATGTTTTTGGCACTGGCGTTTTTGAGTCTAAACACCCGTAGACCAGCCAGACGGCCCGTTGGTGGCACATCCAGTTGATTGACCAAATCGCGAATACGTTTGCGGCTACGCACATCGCCTTTGACCAGCAAGCGATTGCTGCGACTGTCAGCGATAATCCGCAGACGAGAGCCTCGCACATCTTTGCTGGCCGAGGCGGCGCTCATGGAATCAACCAAGCTAATAATATCTTCGGCTTGAGTATTTTTGAGTGGGATTATCTCTAAGCGATCATCGCCGCCATCAAGGGTTCGGATAATCTCTTGCAGCTGATCAATATTTTGTGCGCGGTCTGAGACGATGAGCGCATTGGTACCCGGTACTGTTGCCAGATGCGCAAATTGTGGCATCAATGGGCGAATCGCAGGAATCAGATCATTGGCGCTGGTGTTTTCCAACCAAATCACACGGGTGACCACCTGATCACCATGCAAACGACTGCGCAAATCAAAAGCAACACCCGCTTGCTTGGCATTCACGTCTGGTACCAACTTAATGGTGTTACCTGATGGGATCGCCACAACGCCATTGACATTGAGCACGCCCAAAAACAGCTCATAAACTTGATCACGGGTGAGTTCTTTATTTGAAATCACCGTAATATTGCCCTTTACACGGGGATCTATCGCAAAATTCTTGCCAGTAATATCGGCAACCTCGCCGATAAATGCGGCAATGTCAGCATCTCTAAGATTGATCTTCCATGTCTGCCCAAACGCAGGAAATGCCAGTGCGCCAAGAAGCGGGGCAATTAACCAAAGACGGTGATGACGCTTGGTGCTATACGCTGGCATATCGATGGCTACATCCAATGTTGTAGGGGTTAATTTTTTACGCATCTGACATCAATCTCCGCCGATGAAGGCTTAAAAGCTCTGCTGAATGGTCATGGTCTGGTCGCCTCGCTGCACCTCAATCTGGGCGCGGCGCTGTTGCTTGACCTGATCAAGCAGGCGAGCGTCATTCGTGGGCTGACCCAGCGTTTGACCATTCAAGGAGACAATCCGATCACCTGGACGCAATCCTAGTCGCGCACGTACATTGGCAGGGACGCTTGCTGAGACCTCGTATCCTTTACCTGTGGCAGTCAATCCCATTTTGCTTAAATAGCTGGCTGGATTGACTGCAAGTTGTCTGGAGGCATCATCTAGCATATCACCCACTTGCTCTGCTTCTGTACGTGGTGTCGGCTGAACCAAGGCAGGCCGAGCATTAATGGGTGCATTGCCCATTGCACTGGCACTGTCTTCGTTAAATCGCAATACCGAACGCAAACCACCGGCGGCCTCAAAGGTCACTTCATTCCAACTGACCGCAACCAGAACCACTTGGTTTTCTTCAATGGTTTGGCCCACACGATAATGTCGGGACTGATTGTTAACACGAATCACTGCTGCAGAGCGTGAAGCCGGACGACCAACAAACACCCCTTCAAGCCTCATGGGAGTCGACGCCACAAACCCTTGCTGCGCGGCTTGCGTCTCTGGACGCTGCTCTTTAAACAACGCAAATCCGGTAATGTTAGGGATATTACTTTGCTGACCACTGCCTAGATTGGCGCTACGGCTTAACGGCGGCTGTGGAGGTGCAGCCAATAACCAGAAGATACTCGCCAATTGCCAGCACAACCAAATCACTAGCAACATCAACAACCAAGGTGCAATCGGGTCTAACATTCGAATAGAAGGGCGTGTACGCACTTAAAACCCTCCAATACTAGACAAAGGTTGACGCGTACTGACCACTGCCGTATCCATGCCCGCTTGCCCACGATAGCCGGAGACAGACATCAATAAACGTTGCGTCAATTGCACGTCTAACATCTGATCTGGAGACAAATATAAATCGCCCATACGCTCATTACTGGCATTGGTCAGTGCCACATGCAAACGGGCTTTATCTAAAGAAAAACGCCCCACCATTGGCGGCAATGATGCTCGCTCAATCCGCCCTTCAAACGGATAACCCAGCGCGCCACCACCCCAGTTGATTTGACCATCAACATCGCGCCAGCCGGTCTGTTGGCCAAGACCCACGCTGACGGCTCGCACTTGAATCGGACTAGCAGGCCACTGCCACGGCAATAAAGTACGTAGCGTGCTTGGTGCGACTTGGCCATCCAAATCGACGACCTGCCACACATGTCGGCCAACAAAAGCATGACCTTTTAAGCTGGTATCGCCGGTTTGCAACTCAATATCCGCCCCCACACGGAGTAATAAAAACTCCCATGGGCGTAAACGCCAACTGAGCACACCTTCCACACCTTGCAGACGCCAGTCAGCCTGACCCTGCCAGACATTGCCCGTGACATGATCGATATAGGGGTTTTGGGGAGAAAACCGCGCCAAAATCCAAGCGGCAGGTAATTGAAGGAGAATGAAAAACAGCAGCAAAAGTGCTGCCATAAACCACCAACCTTTGCCCGGCTGTTTTGTTGTCATTCGTTTCGTCACTGCAATCCAAGCTGTGGCAACACTAGAGCTCGATTATGCTCAAAATTAAGTGCAATCAAAACCTTTTTGCGAGGCAGTATTACGCAGATATAAAAAATGCCTGTCGAAACAGGCATCTTTCACGTCGTTTCGATCAGTCTTTGATCAAAAAGTCAGTAACTTGTGCGCCGGCAGCAACTTTTGCAGCCAACCAACGTGGTTGTTTACCACGGCCAGTCCATGTCTCACTCGGATCAGTAGTGTTGCGATAGCGAGGAGCAACTGCTTTACGTGGCGCACCGCTGGCTTTTTTGCCAGTTTTTTGGCCAACAGCAACAAGCTCTTCTACAGTCACATTCAGACCACGAGCGATTTGTTCAACTTGTGCGTAACCGGCTTTTAACTCTTCTTGATGACGAGTACCAACCATATTGGCTGCCTGATCGGCCAAAGATTTTAGTTCAGCAACGGACATTTTGCTCAGATCAACGCTCATAATTACTCCACAATTCTGGCTTAGGCATATATCTATCAAACAGACAGAAAAATACGCGGGTTTTGTATTACCCGCGCATCATATTGCACTATTTGAATTAATGTAAAGCCGTTAAACCAATTAAAACGGCAAATCGTCGTCTAAATCATTTGAATAGGATTGTGGCTCGGCGGCTGGCTTACGGGCTGGTTCAGGCGCACGAGCAGTATTTTGGTTATTTTGTGCCGCAGGCCGATCATTTTGTTGACGTGGTGCATAAGCGTCATAATTATTACTTTGCTCTTGGCCACCTTGACCTCGTGCGCTGTCTAGCATTTGCATACTATCGCCACGAATTTCGGTCATGTAGCGCTCTTGGCCATTTTGATCAGTCCATTTACGTGTACGCAAGCTACCTTCAATATAGACCTTACTGCCCTTTTTTAAATACTGTTGGGCAACTTCACCTAAACGATTATTTAAGACAATCCGATGCCATTCTGTGACTTCTTTACGTTCGCCAGTATTTTTGTCATTCCAACTTTCGCTGGTTGCAATTGAAAACTGCGTGACCGAACCACCATTGGCAAAGGTTTTGGTTTCTGGGTCTTGACCGAGTGTACCGACGAGAATGACTTTATTGACACCACGCATGATAATTCCCTCATTGCTAAAGCATGTTGAATGCAGCGACTGTACGTCAGCTGTGGTTAAAAGACTACTGGATGTCCAAGAAGCTGCGACAGATCATGTCGCGCATCCACATCCAATTGTTGTTTGTCGATTTTTAAATAGGCGACGTTTTGATCTGGCAATACCACTACATCTTCAACCCCACGCACATCAAGCAGACGAATCGCCCAATCATGTGCATTGAGGTGATCTTGCTGGTCGATTGACGCGTCAGGTAAACGAACAGCAAGACTGGATAAATAAGGCGGTGAGGCAAGGCGTAAAACCACCATAAACCAAATGATAGATAGACCTGCTAACAGCCCCCACGACCACTGTGGGCCAACGTAGGTTAGCAATTGGCCGCCTAATACGCCACCAACAAACGCGCCAAAAAACTGACTCGATGCATTAATACCCATGGCAGTTGCCCGTGCTGCAATCGGTGCGCGTTTGGACATCCACGAGGGTAACAGTGCCTCTAGCATGTTAAAGGCAATAAAAAACAGGCCGATACCAATCAACAAGCCCCACTTGGTTTGGTCAAAGATTGCCAACACCAGCATTGACGTGCCAATCAGCGCCACGGCCGACACAAAAATTCGGCGCATCCGACGCTTTGCCTCGGCAATGATAATTGCCGGAATTGCCAAGACAAATCCCAGTAATAACAAGGGTAAGTAGACCCAACCATGATGATCCACCGGAATATTGGCATACTTAATCAATTGGCTTGGAATCATGACAAAGGCAGCCGTCATCAACAGATGCAGCATAAAAATAGACAAGTGCAGACGATTGAGGTCAGGCAAGCTTAAAACCGAACGGAGCTGCTCGCGATAGGCTTTGGGCGTTTGTTTGAGCAAACGCATTGGGGTGGGTACGACCGCCAACAAACCAATGGCCAAAATTGCCGCAATGGATGTCAGCCAGAATAATCCAGACAGGCCAACCCAATGGGTCAGCACCGGCCCAAGACTAAAGGCCACAATAAACGACAGCGCAATACTCATGCCCATTGCGGCCATGGCTTTGCTGCGCTGTTCTTCCCGCGTGACGTCGGCCAGCAAGGCCATTACCACCGCAGAGACCGCACCACCACCCGCAATGGCACGCCCCAAAATTACGCCCCAAATACTCTCAGACATGGCAGCAACCGCACCACCCAAAGCAAACAACAGTAGACCAATCACAATCAATGGCTTACGCGGTACACGATCAGCCAGCAGACTAACTGGAATCTGCAAAAACGCTTGGGTTAAGCCATACACGCCAATCGCCAAACCCAGCAATGCCGGTGTTGCACCGCTATAGGCTTGGCCATAGATCGCAAACACAGGCACGATCATGAATAGACCCAGCATGCGCAAGGCAAAGATACTGCCTAACGCAACGGTTGCACGACGTTCAGAAGCATTCATGGGCGCAGCTAACCAGCGAACAGCAAAGAGTGGCGCGATTATACGCGGCTTCTGATGGCTTGGTGCAGTAGTTCATCCGCTGTTCACGCGCTGCCACTTGAACCTGTTGAATTTGCCTTCATGATAAGACCCTACTCTTTTCTGATACCGAGCCTTAAGCATGAGTCAGAGCCAGATTCGCATTCGTGGTGCCCGCACGCATAATCTAAAAAACATCTCACTGGATATTCCACGAGATAAATTTGTGGTCATCACCGGACTGTCTGGTTCAGGAAAGTCGTCTCTGGCCTTTGATACCTTGTATGCCGAAGGTCAGCGTCGCTATGTCGAGTCGCTATCGGCCTATGCCCGTCAGTTTTTGTCGCAAATGGAAAAACCAGACGTCGATTCGATTGAAGGCTTATCGCCAGCGATTGCCATTGAGCAAAAGTCGACCAGCCATAACCCACGTTCAACCGTCGGCACCATCACTGAAATTTATGACTATTTGCGCTTGCTGTATGCACGCGTCGGCACACCATACTGCCCTGAACATGACTTGCCGATGGTCGCGCAAACCGTGACCGAAATGGTCGACCAAGTGAATGGATTACCTGAAGGCACCGCGATTATGCTGATGGCTCCCGTGGTACGGGATCGCAAAGGCGAACATGCAGGCTTATTTGATCAATTACGAGGTCAAGGCTTTGTTCGAGCGCGCATTAATGGCGACTTGGTCGACCTCGATGACACCCCCGTATTGGACAAAAAAAAGAAGCACACCATTGAAGTGGTGATTGATCGCTTTAAAGTTCGGCCAGATCTGGGCAATCGTGTCGCCGAATCATTTGAGACCACGCTACGTTTGGGTGGTGATTTGGCGATCTTGCACTTTATGGATGGTGATCGGCCAGACCAAGTGTTTTCGGCGCGGCATAGCTGTCCGGTCTGTGACCGAGCGGTAGCCGAGCTTGAGCCGCGTTTATTCTCGTTTAATAACCCGTATGGTGCATGTCCGGTCTGTGATGGTTTGGGCCATCGCAGTCATTTTGCCCCCGAAAAACTCATTCAAAATACCGAACTGTCCTTAAACCAAGGCGCTATTCGTGGTTGGGATCGTCAGCGTCCATATTATTTTCATCAACTTTGCACGGTGGCAGATCATTATCAAATTGATCGCAATGTGCCATGGCATACGCTGAACGAAACACAGCAATTGCTCATTTTAAATGGCAGTGGACGCGACAAAATCAATTTTAGCCACGTGGATGAGCGAGGCCGTAAACAGAATCGCGTTCAGCCGTTTGAGGGGGTATTGCCTTATTTAGAACGGCGCTATAAAGAAACCGAAAGCAATCTGGTTCGGGATGAGCTTGCTCAGTATTTATCCAACGCACCCTGTAATGTGTGTCATGGGTCACGTCTAAATGATATTGCACGTCATGTCAAAGTCGCTGATGTTACTTTGCCAGAGATAACCTGTCAGTCGATTGGTGATGCAACTCGTTATTATCAAGATTTACACCTTGACGGTGCCAAAGGTGAAGTTGCAGATAAAATTTTTAAAGAAATTCGTGAACGGCTTCAGTTTTTGGTCAGTGTCGGTTTGAATTATCTCACCCTTGCTCGATCCGCTGATACGTTATCTGGTGGTGAGGCTCAGCGGATTCGTTTGGCCTCGCAAATTGGTGCGGGTCTAATGGGTGTGATGTATGTACTAGACGAACCCTCGATTGGCCTACATCAACGCGATAACGAACGACTCTTGGGCACGCTGATTCGCCTGCGTGATTTGGGCAATACCGTGCTGGTGGTTGAGCATGACGAAGATGCAATTCGCGCCGCCGATTATATTATCGACATTGGGCCGGGTGCAGGGATTCATGGTGGACAAATCATTGCCGAAGGCTCGGCACAAGATTTGGCCGATCATCCCGACTCACTGACCGGACAGTATTTGTCGGGTGCATTGTCGATTGCCGTGCCTAGCGAGCGCCATCAACCTGACCCAGAGCGCACGCTCGCCCTCAATGGTGCGCAAGGCCATAACCTGCAACACGTCAATCTCAAAATCCCTTTGGGCCTGATGACCTGTATTACCGGCGTATCCGGTTCGGGCAAGTCCACGTTGATCAATCGCACCTTGATGCCGTTAGCGGCTACGCAACTCAATGGTGCCAGTACGCTTACCGCAGAGCGCTTTGAGTCGATTGATGGCCTACAACACTTAGACAAGGTGGTCGATATTGACCAAAGCCCTATTGGTCGTACACCACGCAGTAACCCTGCCACCTATACCGGCGTGTTTACACCATTGCGGGAGCTGTTCTCGCAGACGCCAGAGGCGCGAGCGCGCGGTTATGCACCCGGTCGCTTCTCGTTTAACGTCAAAGGCGGCCGCTGTGATGCCTGTGAAGGCGATGGCGTGCTCAAAGTCGCTATGCACTTTTTGCCTGACATGTATGTGCCGTGTGATGTCTGCCATGGCAAACGCTATAACCGCGAAACCTTAGAGGTGCATTACAAAGGTCAGAACATCTCTGATGTGCTCAATATGACCGTTGAAGATGCGGCAACGTTCTTTGAGGCGATTCCCAGTATTCATCGTAAGCTTGATACCTTGATTCAGGTTGGTTTGGGTTACATTCGCTTGGGTCAAGCCGCCACCACGCTGTCTGGCGGTGAAGCACAACGGGTCAAACTGGCGCGTGAGTTGGCCAAACGAGACACGGGCCAAACCTTATATATCTTGGATGAGCCAACCACTGGCCTACACTTCCACGATATTGCCAAGTTGCTGGAAATCCTGCATCAACTGCGTAACAAGGGCAACACTGTGGTAGTGATCGAGCACAATCTGGACGTGATCAAAACCGCCGACTGGGTGGTGGATCTTGGCCCAGAAGGTGGTTCTGGTGGTGGATTGATCATTGCCGAAGGCACCCCCGAACAAGTGGCTCAGGTCGAAGGCTCATTTACCGGTCAGTTCTTGCAACCGTTACTGGCATCAAGCACGAAACTCGCTTAAAGCCTCCTCAAAAAAGAGGTCATGATTTGGCCTCTTTTTTGTTTGCTGCTAGATGTGCTCTGCCTACCTCAGCCACTTAAAATAATCCAAGCAATGCCGCCTTGACTGCCGCCGCAGTTTTATTAGTGGCATTTAACTTTTTGATACAGTTAGCAATATGAAAATTCACCGTGCGCTCGGTGATATGCATGATGGTGGAAATATCCGAAGCTGTTTTGCCCTCAGCCGTCCAACGCAATACATCAATTTCGCGGCCAGATAACACTGACGCGCGCTCTGGTGCAATTTTTTCGGACAGTCGATTGGCCATCAATTGATGCGTGATTTGGGTCAGCCAAATCATCTTATAGCCCTTAACATCCAGCTCAGCCGTGCTCAAGGTCTCGTTAGATCTGGCCAGTGTCATCATGCCACTGACCCCTTGCATATCGCAGGTTGATTGTGCCCAGCCCACGCTTAAGCCATACGCGCGAGCTTCTTCCCAAAAACCGCGCTCTGGCAAAAATAGCTCGTCGGTCCACACCAATGGCATGGTGGACTTTAAGCCATGCTTTACCGAGGGATCGATCAGAAAATAACTTTGCTCGGCATAACGCTGTTGCCAAGACTCTGGATAATTATTCAGCATGACGACCCGATGCTGGGACAAATGCATTGGTTGACGCACCCCATACGCAAAGTGGTCAAACCCCAACTCTAAAGCCAATGCCGCCAGACGATTAAAAACGTCTTGCTCTGTTCCCGCCCCATCCAAATCTGCTAATAAATGCTCTTGCCAAACATGCATCTTAAATTACTCACCTCAATTTTTTTCCCTTTGACTTAATCATATTTCAAGCACAGTGACAGAATCACTATACAAAATTTGATAAAGGTCTCATTTCTCAGCTCCCCCGCCTGTTAAAACTAACACTATCCCGATCTAGACGCATCGGTTAGCGTCTGCACCACTGCTGATTGGATGCTAATGTTTATGAATTTACTCCCTGCCCGTCACAAGCCTTTGCCTATGCCTAAGATCTCATCGGATGGTTATGTCCGTCTAAGTGTTGATTTATTGAACAACATTCCTTTGCTGCATCTACTGTCTGCCCTAGACGATGATACGCCATGTCATGCCGCGCCACAGGTGCTACCACCCTATATTAATGGCTACAGCGAGTGGATTAGCGAAGGGCAACCTGCCTTATCAATTGGCTGGGATTGGCAAGCAAGCTGGCAGGACCACCAATTAATATGTGAACTAATAGACACTCCTCGCAGCAATATCATGCTGATTGATCAGCAACAACAAGATCTTGGCCACCATGCCACCCTCGACTTACTCAAAAACAAAATCCACATGCTGGACTGGCAGCCTGCCGTGATCAATGCAATTTTGCAGATCTATAGCTTGTCAAGCTGTCAAAACTAACAGTTGTTCGAGCACCCCTCTACACCGTTAAATCGTCAGTGATGAGTCCCGCAACACATTGAAGGGATAACAATTATGCGAATGCACTCAGGGATGAAAGAAACACTGCCAAGCCATCTGTACCGGCAACTTGGTGTGTATCGATACGATGTGTTTATCGAGCATTTGGGCTGGAATTTGAATGTTCGAGATGGGTTGGAGCTGGATCAGTTTGATCGAGATAACGAGACGGTTTATGTCGTTGCTCAGCAAGAGGATGGAACGATTCAAGGGTGTGCACGACTCCTGCCCACACTTGGACCATACCTGCTAAGCGAAGTCTTTCCGCAGTTGTTGAACGGACTAGAACCACCGTCATCGTCTGATGTTTGGGAACTCTCGCGCTTTGCTGCGGTAGACCTGAGCAAAAAGACAGGAAGCGGTGCTTCGGCCCAGTACTCATCGCCTGTTGCACTTGCACTGATCCAAGCGGCAATGGATTGTGCCAGACAACAGGGTGCCAAACGGTTGATCACTGTATCGCCAGTGGGTGTGGAACGTCTACTCAGTCGAGCAGGCATTGTTGCACATCGTGCTGGACCACCGATGGTGATCAATGGACATGCCTTAACCGCATGTTGGATTGAACTGGTTTAAGGAAAGCCAACAATAAACTAAACAATGCAGATAACTGTCAAACACTCTCAGCAGACTACTTGTATCGTAAACGCCTTGAAGACCTCAAGGCGTTTTCCTTTTTTCACTTTGGTGCTGATTGATGCTGACGGTTGATCGCGAACCAAGCCTATGAAGACTGCATAACGGCATATCATGCCTATACAAAAAACACTCATAGCGTTCTATGCTATAACATTTTTACCTAACATCAGCATGGCTAAATTTGTCAGTATTATCAATACCATTCGCAACACTATGCATTGATATCATGGCCACCAATACCTTAGAAACCGTGGGCTCGGCAGCCAAAGATGCGGTCACTAGCAAAGCCATTCAGTACCAAGACATCTACACTACGGTTAATGACTTGGTGCAAGGTTTTTGGGAGCGTATGCCTTATTTTGTCATCGCACTCATTATCTTTATTATTTTTTGGTTAGTGGCCAAGCTGTTTAAGCTGATCATTCGTAAGACACTTGGCCAGCGCGCACATCGTAAGCAGAACCTTGTGTTGGTACTCAGTCGACTCGGTAGTAGCTTTATTATTTTTCTGGGTTTCTTGATTGCAATGGTTGTCGCAATCCCTGGTTTTACGCCGGCCCAACTGATCAGCGCGCTGGGCATTGGTTCGGTCGCGATTGGCTTTGCCTTTAAAGATATTTTTCAAAACATGCTGTCTGGCATCTTGTTGCTGCTATCTGAGCCGTTCCGGATTGGTGATCAGATCGTCACCAACAACTATGAAGGGACGGTCGAAGACATTCAAATCCGCGCGACCTACATCAAAACCTATGATGGGCGCCGGATCGTGATCCCAAATGCTGATCTATATACCAGCCCCGTTCAAGTTAACACTGCCTTTAATATCCGCCGGATTCAGGTCGAAATTGGTATTGGTTATGGTGATCCGATCAATGAGACACGTCAGTTAATGCTGGATATTTTGGATCAGTGTTCCAGTGTGTATAAAGAATCTAAACCGACTGTGGTGGTGACCAATCTAGCTGATTTTGCAGTGATCATGCGCGTGCGCTGGTGGATTGATACCAGCACCCAAATGAACGTCATCAGCTCAACTGACGAAGTCCTAACCGCAATGAAGTATGGCCTGACCGAAGCAGGCGTGGATATGCCGTTCCCAACCAGTCAGATTTTGCTGCATGACCAAACCGAAGATGGCGATGGTGACCGTAGCAAACAACGTGAAGGCTGGCCACATCGCAAAGATAATACCGACAAAGCCTGTGAAGCCGCCAAAGCTGCTACGGTTGGTCGTAAAAATGATGGTAAAGACCCCTCTGAGTCTTCTAAACCAGAACGCGATTAAACGGTTTAAGCAGGGTGTATTCTGCCATGGCACGGTTATGCAAATAGCCGCCCCATCAGCACTGGAACAGCGGTTTCGGTGCGTAGGATTCGCCCGCCCAAGGCCACTGGTGTACAGCCATTGGCTGCCAACAAATCCACCTCAAACGGAATAAATCCGCCTTCTGGCCCGACCACCAGCACACAAGGCTGTTGAATGTTGGTCGGTGCCATTTGATCGGCATACGGGTGCGCAACCAAGGCGATTTTATCCTGACACAGCAGTGGCAACTCATCTTCAACAAAGGGCCGAAAGCGTTTTTTGAGTGAAATTGTGGGCCAGACCGTATCGCCCGCCTGCTCTAGCCCCAGCAGAATAAAATCGTCTATTTGATTTAAAAAAGGCGTCTGCCAATAGCTTTTATCCACGCGATAACTATGCAATAGCACTAAATGCCGCACACCCAAGGTCACCGCATCCATGATCACGCGGCGTAGCACTTTGGGTCTGGGCAAGGCCAAAATGAGCGTCAATGGTGGCTTGGCTGGCGGTATTTGATTGAGTTGAATATCGCTTAGCACCAACTGCTGATGATCAATCTGCTGCACTACCGCTTGGCCCTTCAGACCATCACGCACACCCACTTTGATGGTGTCGCCCACGACCAGCTTGAGGTGTTCGGCAATATGCTTGAGACGTCGAGGATCGTTGAGGGTGGCCTGCTGACCTTGTAATTGCTCAGGCTGTAACAGTAACAGATTCATTCGCTTACCTTGATATCTGCACAGTAGACAACAACAGATCCAACACGGCCAACTGCCGCGCCAATGCACCCTGATTGTCCAAACACACCTGCTGGCCGGCTTGACCAGCCTGCACGCGCAAGCCGTCGTTGCTCAGCCACGATTGCCATGTCTGTGCAACGCCACTGGCGTCATCAGCTTGAATTAACCCGCCTGCGATTAGCAGCGCCTGTACGATAGGCTCAAAGTTAAAGGTATGACGCCCCATTACCACTGGCACACCAAGGCGCGCTGGCTCCAATGGATTATGCCCACCGGTAGTCGCCAAAGAACCACCGACAAAGGCCATCTGGGCCAAGGCATACCATGTCCACAACTCGCCCATACTGTCAGCCAAATACACTGACGTGGCTGGCGTAATCGTCTGGCCTGCTGAACGCTTAGCCAATGACCAGCCTTTATCGGTGATGAGCGTCGCCACACGATCAAAACGTTCGGGATGACGTGGCACGAGAATTAAACAAGCCTTTGGATAACGAGCGTGGATGGCTTTAAAGATATTCAGCAATTGGTTTTCTTCGGGTTCATGCGTGCTGGCGGCCACCAAAATCGGGCGGTCTGCCAACTGCCAATCGACAAATAACTGTTGCGCCAAATCCAAGGCCGCCTGTGGTGGGGCCAGATCAAACTTTAAACTGCCAGTGACGTGTACCCGCTCAGGTTGTACACCAAGCTGAATAAAGCGTTGTGCGGTTGCCGTATCTTGCGCAGCAATACAGCTTAATTGCTGCACCATGGGCTGCGTAAGGCTGGCAAATTTGCCATAGCCTCGTGCAGAGCGTGCCGATAAACGGGCATTAAGCAAAACGGTTGGAATCTGACGTTGACTGGCTTGGGCCAAGAGATTGGGCCATAACTCGGTTTCAATCAGGCCAATCGCACGTGGTTGGTAGGCATCAAAAAAATCTTGCATCAATGCCGCGCTATCGACAGGTAAAAACACCGATTGCACCCGACCGGCAAACAATTGGCGTAATCTGGCCTGACCGGTACGGGTGGTATTGGTGACTAAGACTGGCCAGCCTTGTGCCAGCAAATGCGCAATGATCGGTTGGGCAGCATTGGTCTCGCCGACCGAGACGGCATGAATCCATACAGGACGCTGTTGCCGCTGGGCCTGCATATTGACAATCGGGCCAAAGCGTTCAGCTACCTCAATTGCATAGTCCACTTGATGCCGCGAGCGCAACCATACTCGCAAGCGATACAACGGCAAGATCATCAACACCAACAGCTGATACCAAAAAACCCGCATAAAAAAAGCCACCGCAACTTGTGCAATGGCTCATCATACTGCATTTGCCGTCGATGTCAGATTAGACGGTTTCGGCAGATGCGAGTGTCGGATAATCGGTATAGCCTTCTGGGCCAGCACCATAAAAGGTTGATGGATCAGGTGTATTCAACTCGGCATCTTGGGTAAAACGGGTCACCAAGTCAGGGTTGGCAATATACGGAATGCCAAAAGCCACTGCATCGGCATCACCATGGGCAATGATCGCATTGGCACTGGCTTTATCGAATTTCTCATTGGCAATATACACCCCGCCAAAGATTTTTTTCAGTTGTGGGCCAAGGCTATCGTCGGCCTCGTGCTCACGTGCACAAATAAACGCGATCTGACGCTTGGCCAATTGCTCAGCCACATAACCAAAGGTCTCTAGCGGTGCGGCATCGCCCATGTCATGCGCATCGCGACGTGGCGCAAGGTGCATCCCAACCCGACCAGCACCCCAAACGGCAATACATTCATCGGCAACCGCCAGCATTAAACGGGCGCGATTTTCGAGCGATCCACCGTATTGATCGGTGCGGGTATTGGTCGATGTTTGCAAAAATTGATCGAGCAAATAACCATTGGCACCATGAATCTCAACCCCATCAAAGCCAGCTTTTTTGGCGTTTTCGGCACCCAAGCGATAGGCCGCAATCACCTCAGCGACTTCGCTGGTCTCTAGCGCACGCGGGGTGTCATAGGCTTTTTTAGGCCGAACCAAACTGACATGACCGTCTGGCTGAATGGCACTTGGCGCAACCGGTTGTTGACCATCCAAATAAATCGGATCAGAAATACGGCCCACATGCCACAACTGCAACACCATACGACCACCGGCCTTGTGCACGGCATCGGTGACCATGCACCAACCGGCCACTTGCTCATCAGACCAGATACCCGGTGTATCGGGATAACCCACACCCATTGGCATGACCGAGGTGGCTTCGCTAATGATCAGACCGGCATCGGCGCGTTGCACATAGTATTCGGCCATCAACGCATTCGGTACCCGTCCGCTACTGGCACGACAGCGGGTCAACGGTGACATGATGATTCGATTGGGCAAAGACAACTCGCCGACCTGTAACGGGCTAAATAAATCAGACATGACTGCTCCTCTCACACAGCATCACTGCTGCATGTTGTGATCAATATGAAAAAGAACCTTGTGCATCGCACCATGACGAGGGCGATGGGTAACGGCTATAACTGCTGTTGCATTGCCTGCAAAAATGCCTGAATCACCGCATCATTGCGCTTAAAAAAACTCCATTGGCCAACTTTTTTGCAGTCGAGCAAACCCGCACGCTGCAAAATGGCCAAGTGGGTCGAGATGGTTGATTGGGACAACCCAGAACGTTGATCAATTTGGCCTGCACACACCCCCAGCTCTAGCGGTAATTCTTGCTCGGCAAAATGCGCTTGCGGATCTTTGAGCCAAGCCAAAATCTCTCGCCGAACCGGATGCGATAACGCTTTGATGATCAGATCAACATCCACATTAAAATCACTCGGCAGATCAGTATTCAGATCAGTGCTCATAGTCACCTACAGACATCACGACTCGCACAGCGTATTCCTCTGTGAGTCATTGGTATATAGCCACTTACAAAAGTTTATATCTAGAACTATCGATATACGACAAAACAAAATAACCCCAGATAGACAGGCATAAAAAAACCCAGCTCGCAGGCTGGGTTTTTTACGTTCTACAGCAACAGTTTAGCAAAAACAAATACCCGCAACTTGCATGTATCTCACCTCGCTAAGCGTCACACTACATCTCGAATATCGCAACTCAGCGCATCGCTGTCAAGCCTTGATCACCACTATTTTGATCAAGGTTTGATCAAACGATACTTTTTTACAGACCCATCTTTAAGCTGGCTTCGATGAACTTGTCCAAATCACCATCAAGCACCGCGCCGGTATTGGAGGTTTCGACACTGGTGCGCAGGTCTTTAATCCGTGAATCATCCAATACATAGGAGCGAATCTGGCTGCCCCAACCAATGTCCGATTTGGTGGCTTCGAGCGCTTGCTGGGCCGCACTACGCTTTTGTAGCTCTAGCTCATACAATTTGGCGCGTAATAATTTCCATGCACGGTCACGGTTGGCGTGTTGGCTGCGTTCGTTTTGGCAGGCCACCACGGTATTGGTCGGGACGTGGGTCAAACGCACCGCAGAGTCGGTTTTGTTAATGTGCTGACCACCCGCACCGGAGGCGCGATAAGTATCGGTACGCACATCCGCCGGATTGATATCGATGTCGATGTCATCGTCAACTTCGGGCGAGACAAACACCGATGAGAACGAGGTATGGCGACGGTTACCGCTATCAAACGGTGACTTACGCACCAAACGATGCACGCCGGTTTCGGTACGCAACCAACCAAAGGCATACTCGCCTTCCACCCGAATGGTGGCACTTTTTAAGCCCGCGACTTCGCCGCTGGACTCTTCCATAATCTCGGCTTTAAAACCGTGGCGCTCAATCCAACGCAAGTACATGCGCATCAGCATCGAGGCCCAATCTTGCGCTTCTGTCCCGCCCGAACCGGCCTGAATATCAACAAAGCAGCAGTTTGGGTCCATTGGATTAGAGAACATACGGCGGAATTCGAGTTTGGCCATCTCGGCTTCGGACACGTCTAATAGCGTGGTCACTTCGTCAAGCAGCTCTTCTTCGTCGGCTTCAACGGCAAGGTCTAACATCGCTTGCGCGTCTTCAAGTTGATCAGCCAAGGTGTCGAGCACGCCGACGCTGTTTTCTAGCTCGCCTTTTTCTTTGGCCATCGCTTGGGCGCGCGATTGGTCGTTCCAGATGTTTGGATCTTCCAATTCACGTAGGACTTCTTCCAAACGCTCTTTTTTCAGATCGTAGTTAAAGATACCCCCTGAGCGTGTTGCCACGCTCGCGAAGGTCTTTGAGTCGGTTCAGATACGGATTAATTTCCACGGTAAAGACGCTCTTAGACTGGCTATGCACAAGGGGCGAGATTTTAGCATGTTGCGCCGATCCATTCACGCGATGCACGCCGACTGGTCTGTCAGCGCGGTCAAGCAACCGTTAGACAAGGCTGGTCTTGTATCGCGCTTAGAATGCTCTAGGATGAGCGTCGGTTGATTTAAACATTTGATGGGTCATGGAACTTTTATTTTTGGGTACGTCTGCGGGCATTCCCACACGTCATCGCAATGTGACAGCATTGGCCCTCAAGCGACGCCAGTCTAAGGCATGGGTGTTGATTGACTGTGGCGAAGGCACGCAGCATCAATTGCTGAATACCTCGCTGTCGCTCAAGCATTTAAGCGCGATTTGCATTACCCACGTGCATGGCGATCATTGCTTTGGCTTGTTTGGCGTATTGGCCAGTGCCGCGATGTATAAACGCAGCGAACCCTTGCTGATTATTTCCCCCGATGGCATCCAACAGATGGTTGAGCTGGTGATCGACAAAAGCGACACCCATCTGCCCTATCCATTGATCTTTCGCACACCGGATACGCTAGTGGCCTCGACCTGCCATGTCTTGCCGGTCGATGACTTTTGTATTCGCACGGTGGCTTTATCACATCGTGTGCCGTCGTATGCCTATGTGTTTAATGAGCGTTATACCAGCAGCGCGCTCAATGTCGATAAGCTTAAACAAGATGATATCCCACAAGGCCCACTGTGGCAGCAGATTCAAAAAGGCGTTGATGTCGAGCTGAATGATGGACGACGGATTGTTGCCGAAGACTATCAACTGCCTAAACCACCATCACGACGGGTGATTGTGGGTGGCGATAACGATACGCCCAAGCTGTTGGCAGAAGTTGCGCAAACCGCTCAAGTATTGGTTCACGAAGCCACCTACAGCCTAGAGATTTCGCAAAAAGTTGGCCCCTTCCCTCAACACACCGATGTCACAACCTTGGCTCAGTTTGCCGAGTCGGTGCATTTGCCCAACCTGATCATGACCCACTTTAGCGCGCGCTATGGTCACGAGCCTGAGCACGAACCGAGTGTGTATGACTTGTTAGCCGAAGCTCAGGCGTACTATCAGGGTCAGGTATTTTTAGCTGAAGATTTTGCGCAGTTTTATTTGGATGCAAACGGCGTGTTAAGCCAACAAAAAACCGCTATCGCTGGTTAGGCCATAGCGGTTTTATTCACCATAAATCGGACAGCGTTTAGAAGCCGATGCTGGTCAGCAGGAGCACTGTGGCTTCGCTGGTCAGACTAAACTGATAACGGTCTGCGGTGAAGTTTTTCTCTTTGGCCTTCATCAACGGTGCCGTTGGGTCGGTCAAGTTATTGAGATAGTCGTTCATGTCCAAGCCAAGCTCTTGGATGTCGGCAGTGCGGCCCACATTTGAGGTCATGGTATGGCCATACAACCAACGACGGGTGGCAGGGATATAAAAGCCATAGTTTGGGACAGGCTGCATCTTGTCGGTAAAGCGATCAATGTCGATTTTCCAACGCGCCAAGGTATTGGCTTTACGCACCTCAGGATCATTGCCTTGGGTGTCGGTAAAGAAACGGCGATACGAATAAGTACCAAACACATAGTCTTCTTGTGTGGTGGTCATTGACAGACGATCTTTTGGCCAGCGATTGGCAGTGGCAATATTCAGCGTGCCAAAGTTGCTGACATCCAGACCCGTCAACTCAACCTTGTACCAGTCCAGCAAGCTACGGAAGCTCCCATCAGCCAATTGGCGCTTTTCGGTTAAACCCCAAATCGGCAAGGCAGTCCGGTGTAGTGGTGCTGAAGGGTTGGCGGCATCGCTGCCGTTTTGATCGGCAAAAAATGACGGGCCAGCATCGTTAAGCATAAAGCCTTGCTTGACCGGAAACAGCAAGCGAACGGCGTGATATAGCGCCGTTGCACCCACACCACCAGCACTTTGACCAGTAAACATCAGTTGTTGTGGGGCTTGTAGGTTGTTACGCACCCACGCGGCCACTTGGAGCGAGTTAATAATCCCATTGTGATAAATGGTCACAGGCGGCTTGATGCCAGCCGGATCGGTATACACATGCGTCGACAGCCCCGCATGTACATCACCCGTGCAATACGGCACAAACACTTTGTTCCAGCCCATGACCTTATTGTCTAGATCTGGCGAGCTGTCTTTCAGCAAGGCCGAATAAATCGGAATGAGCGCCGATTTGTCCGTGTTGCTCAGGCCAGAGGTCGCAATCACAGCACTGGTGTCTTTATTACTACTGGCTTTGAGCACGTTGCCTAGGGTATTGCCGGAGGCCAATGTGCTAGAGCAACTGTCGTAATCCCAACATGCCCCACCGCCTTCCAAAAACACCATCAGGTTGCTGGTTGAGGCGCGACGATTAACCCAAAATGAAAATGGCGAACCATCGCCACACTTTGCACCAGTCGATGGATCGAGTTTGACCTCTTGCCATTGATCATAGGCTTTGGGATCAAAGCCATCGTCAAATCCGGCCGGATTGCTATTGATGGCCAACGGAATCAGTTTTTTATCTGCCGCAGTAATGGGGCGATCGGCTGTTTTTGGAAAACTTTGGTTAAGGCGGGTTTGAAACGCCGAATAGTCACCAACGTCGGCATGTGCCAAGGTTATGGCACTGGATGCAACACCAAGTGCCAGCATCCCTGCAAGTCGGGTGCGATGGATAAGGGACATGAGATCCTCTCAATATTGTGATTATGGATTACGGGCAAACCTGTGTACCCTAGGCGCAGGGCCAACGCGCCAAAACAACAATACCCAAACCAAGGAGTGTGCGAGATGCACAAACAGATCGGACTGGCCGCTCTTTTCATTCTGATCTTGGCGATGATTGCCATCGGTCTGAATCAGCGTTCTGAAGCTAACAAAGCTGCGTTATTGCAACAAACAGATTCCGGCCAACTGCGCTCCGTTGATCGGAATGAACAACAAACTGCCAAGGACGACACACTTTTTAGCCGCGCCGCACCTGCCAATGATGCCAATCCCTTACGCACCGATGACACCACGCATGACCGGCTGATTCGCCACATGAAGCAACTGTATCTGCAAGCCAAGCTGCATCAGGGTTTAGATCTAGATGTGGTCAAGGCCAGCCTAGCCGATCTCGACAGTCTTGAAAGCAAAGGCATTATGCTGCCTGCCGAAGCCAAAGAGCATCGCCAATGGTTAGCTGAACAACAGCCCCAACTGGCCAGCACGATTGCCCAGACTCAAGCGCGCTTTGATCAACAAGCCACAACCAAGGCCCAGCGTGATCAACAACAACGCCAACAAGCACTCAGCAATGACAGTGCATTTAAACAATACAAAGTAGAAGAAAACCGGATTGTGACCGAGATCTTGCAACAGTACCCGCAAGCCTCAGTGCAACGGGATGCATTGATTGAGCAACGTTTGAATGCCTTGCATCGGCAGATTTATGGCGCAGGCAGTTAAGCCAGCGGTTCGACATACTGCACCATCAACTGCAAGCGCCGCTCACCACGAAAGTGATTAATGTCCAGTTGATAGGCCAGATACACCGTGCTGGCCGACTCAGGCCACGCCGGATCGGCATTAAACCAAATGGCCTCGACCCATGCGCCGCCATCGGTAGGACGTAACAGCCATTTGATGTGTTTGCCTTGTAGCCAGCGCTGCTCAAGCACCGCAAACTGCCCCTCAAATACTGGCGCAGCAAAGCCCTGTCCCCATGGCCCACCCGTCAGCAACTGTTGAGCAAAACCCAGCGAGAGTTGGTCGGCAGCCAATACGCCATCGGTCAACAATACCGGCGCAAACAAGCTGTCGTCATGCTCGGCAATCACTGCTTCAAATGCAGCAATAAAGGTTGGTAACTGATCGGCAGCAAGTGTTAAGCCAGCCGCCATAGCATGACCACCAAAATGACTAATCACCCCTTGGTGCTGCTCGGCCACCCGTTCAATGGCATCGCGAATATGCACACCCGCAATCGAACGGGCCGAGCCTTTTAGCCATTGTGCTGACTCGTCGCTAGGTGCAAACACGATACTAGGCCGATGAAATTGCTCTTTAAGCCGTCCGGCCACAATGCCAATCACCCCTTGGTGCCAGCTTGGTTCGTACAACACAATTGCATGTGGCAACTGACCATCGGCAAACAACACCCGATCCGACAACAAGGCCAAGGCATCGCTTTTCATCTCGGCTTCAACATGACGGCGCTCACGATTGAGCTGATCGAGTTGCTCCGCCAACGGTCTGGCGCTGTCCATATCTGCTGCCAGCAAGCACTCAATGCCAATCCGCATATTGTCCATACGACCTGCGGCATTGATCCGAGGCCCCAGCACAAAGCCCAAATCCTGCGCGTTTAACTGATCTGGCTTACGTCCAGCAATCTCTAGCAAGGCCAGCAATCCGGCACGGCATTGACCCGCTCGAATACGCTGTACGCCATGCGCCACCAAAATGCGGTTGTTGGCGTCTAAAGGCGCAACATCGGCCACCGTACCAAGCGCCACCAAATCCAAATAATCGGTCAGTTTGGCCGTCGCCTTACCCAAGCCACGCCGATGGGTCGCCAGCGCAGCCAACAGATAAAACGCCACACCGACCCCCGCCAAAGCTTTACTGGCAAAGGCACAGTCGGGTTGATTGGGATTGACCACTGCCAAGGCAGGCGGAACAGCTTTGCTGGTTAAGTGATGATCGGTAATGATCACCTCAACGCCCGCTGCATGGGCTGCCGCAACGCCTTGATGACTCGAAATACCGTTATCGACCGTGACAATCAGGTCTGGCTGATAGTCGGATAACGCCAAGCCAACAATCTCTGGCGTTAAGCCATAACCATACTTAAAACGATCTGGCACCAAAAAATCCACCAGCGCGCCCATCCGCCGCAAGGCCAACACCATTAACGCGGTACTGGTCGCGCCATCAGCATCAAAGTCACCGACAATCAAAATGCGCTGTTGCTGATCAATGGCCTGATCCAAGCGCGCAAGCGCTGTGCTGAGTCCTTTAAGGTCCTGTGCGGGCAATAACCGACTCAGCTTAAGCTGTAGTTCGTCCGGATGTTGTACGCCACGCGCCGCATACAGGCGGGCTAATGCCAGCGGCAAACTGGACAATGTGGCGGGAATGGCGGTCTGTAAGCGCGGTTGCAGCGCTAAAGTCTGAGAAATAGTCATGACCATATTATGACTGATTCGGCATCAGACACATGACGATAGTAGCAAGCAAATTATGCACGATGCGCGATGCGATGTGATTTGGTCGTGCGCTGGGTTTTGGCTTTAATGACCTTCGCTTTAACCGTCTTTTTCTTGCTGGTTTTGACAGGTTGTGCCTTGGCTTTGCTTTTTTTCGCTTTGGCCTTGATCACCTTAGCTTTTACGGCTTTTTTCTTGCTGGCTTTGACGGGCCGTGCCTGAGCTTTGCCTGACTTTACTTTTATTCGCTTTGGCCTTGATCACCTTGGCTTTTACGGCTTTTTTCTTGTTAGTTTTGTGACTGGCAGCGGTGCTGTGCTGGGTTGCTTTGGCCTTACGTGGGGGTACCGCTTGGCCTTTTTTGGCCTGCTCTAACTCGTAGCGTTCACGCACGCTCATGGCTTGGGCCGGTTGGATCATCAGCCAGCACGAGGCCAACATCACGAAAGCCGCAATGATTCGCCGAGTTGCGATAGAAAAATCAAACGTGCGTATCATGATATATCGCCTGCCCAAAGCATCAAACCGAAGACGCGCATTATGCCGGATCACGCCCAGACCTGACCATCCTGTTGAGCGATCTGATCTGGAACAGCGATCACAGCCTTATGGCATTAAGCGATTGATTTGCCAAGCATCACCGACGTACTGATATTCAAAACGATCATGCATCCGATTCGGCCGACCTTGCCAAAACTCAAAATGATCGGGTATCAGCACATAACCGCCCCAAAACTCAGGCTTAGGCACAGTTTGACCATCAGGATATTGCTCGGCCAGTGCTGCAAAGCGCTGCTCTAAGGTCTCTCGATGATCGATCACGCCACTTTGCGGGGTACTCACCCACGCACCGAGCTGACTGTCATGCGGACGCTTATGAAAATACGCGGTCGATTCGGCCTCGCTCAAGCGCGCTACTCGCCCACCCACCCGAATTTGTTGCTCTAGCAATGGCCAGTAAAACAACAACTCAGCCTGTGGATTGATTGCCAAATCGTGGCCTTTTTGGCTGTCGTAATTGCTATAAAACACCAAACCCGCCGGACTAGAACCGCGCAATAATACGGTACGCGCATGCGGTCGGCCTGTTGCATCGGCAGTAGCCAAGGTCATGGCATACGGTTCGGGCAAGTCGGTTGAGAGCGCATGATTGAGCCAGTCGGTAAACTGGGCAAACGGATCAGCGCTTAAGTGCTCACGCTCTAACGCGCCTTTTTGGTAGCTCAGGCGTAGATCGCTTAAATCACTCATGGCATCTGATGATGCGGTGTGGTCTATTGACGTCATGCAGGCACACTCAACTGCTCACGCACCAAATCAGCCAATTGATGGGCCATTTGCTCGACTTGGCTGCTTGACTCGCCTTCGACCATCACCCGAATCATCGGCTCGGTGCCGGACTTGCGGATCAACAAACGGCCACGTCCGGCCAGATCACGCTCGGCCTGCGCAAAGGCATCCACCAGCACAGTATTGGCAAACGGATCAGACATCTGTGCCAGACGGACGTTGACCAGTTTTTGTGGCAAAACTTGCATGCCTGTAGATAGTTCATGCAGGCTCTTGCCTTGCTCGACCACGGCGGCCAATACTTGTAGACCGGCAATGATCGCATCGCCGGTGGTGCTTTTATCCAGACACAAAATATGGCCTGATGGCTCACCACCCAAAGTCCAGCCTTCGGTTTCCAGATCAGCCATCACATAGCGGTCGCCGACTTTGGCCCGTCGAAAGCCCACTTGATGCGCTTGCAAGGCCAACTCTAAGCCCATGTTGCTCATCAAGGTGCCAACCACGCCGACGGCTTTTTGGCTGCGCTGAGTGGCCAAAATATACAAAATCGAATCACCATCAATCAAACGGCCCGTGTGATCGACCATCACAATCCGGTCGCTATCGCCATCTAGGGCAATGCCAACATCCGCGCCGTGCTCGACCACTGCGCGTTGAATTGCCTCAGGATGTGTTGAGCCGCAGCCATCATTAATGTTACGGCCATTTGGCGTATTAAAAATAGGAATCACCGTTGCACCAAGCTCTTGCAACACCGCAGGGCCAACGCTATAACCCGCACCATTGGCGCAGTCGATCACAATGGTCAGACCACGCAGGCTTAAATGATACGGAAAACTGGACTTACAAAATTCGATATAACGCCCTTTGGCATCATCCACTCGATAGCTTTTGCCCAATTGATCGGGTGCGTCGATAGTCAGCGGCAAATCCAACTGTGCACTAATCGCGTCTTGCACCGAGTCTGGTAGTTTTTTGCCTTCGCTAGAAAACAGCTTAATGCCGTTATCAAAATACGGATTATGCGAAGCCGAAATCACAATCCCTGCATCAGCATGGAACGCACGAGTCATATGGGCAATGGCAGGCGTGGGCAGTGGACCAAGCAGGCGAACATCGACACCAGCGGCATTGAGTCCGGCTTGTAAGGCGGCTTCTAGCACATAACCAGACAAGCGAGTGTCTTTGCCCATCACCACTTGCGTACGGCGACCTTCACGCGCTAATACGCGGCCTGCGGCATAGCCCAAATGCAGGGCAAATTCTGGGGTAATTGGCGTATCACCAAACTTACCGCGAATACCATCGGTGCCAAAGTAGCTCATGTTGTCTGCCTATTGATTGAGGTCAAAATAATTGTTCGATTGTGGCAAATAATCGCCACAGAACATAGCGTAAATCGCGAGCCATTGATTGAGTGACATTGATCCTGTTGCATAAAAAAGACCTCACAGATGCGAGGTCTTTTTTTCATCATCAAACAGGTGCAGTGATCGCACAGGTTGAATCAGCTCGGCTTATTTTTGAAACGCGTCAATCGACTTCATGATTTCAGCTTTGGCCACGTCTGAGCCTTCCCAACCAGTCAGCTTGACCCATTTGCCTTTTTCGAGGTCTTTATAATGGGCAAAGAAGTGCTCGATTTGCTGGATCAGCAATTCTGGCAGGTCGGTATATTCTTGTACGTGGGTGTACAGCGGTGACAATTTGTCATGCGGTACAGCGATGAGCTTGGCATCAATCCCGCCGTCATCTTCCATGTTTAGCTTGCCGACCGGACGGCAGCGAATCACCGAACCAGCTTGGACAGGATGTGGCGTCACCACCAACACGTCTAGCGGGTCACCATCTTCTGACAATGTGTTTGGCACATAGCCGTAGTTGGCTGGGTAGAACATCGCTGCCCCCATAAAGCGGTCAACGAACAATGCATCGGAGTCCTTGTCGATCTCGTATTTGATCGGATCGGCATTGGCTGGAATTTCGATGATGACATAGATGTCATTTGGGGCGTCTTTGCCCGGTGGAATGTTGTTGTAGCTCATAAGACAGGCTCAAAAGAGGTTAGACAAAAATCATTGGCGATTATAACGGCTCAAGCGGATTTGGGGGCAGATCTATTATGCATCTGCGAGGCAATAGACCAACCGTTAATCGGCATTTCTATGGCCTGATGATTCGACCTGATGCGCTAAAGGATTAACTCAGTCGTGCAGCAAACAACAGCAACATGATCGGACAGGCCAACCCAAGCACCCACAAAATCGACCGCAAGGTGGCCCAGTTAATCAGATACGCCACGCCATACAACACCCGCAAGATCACATAAAACATCGCCAATTGGTTAATCACCACCTGCGACACCACCATATACTCGGCCATCAAGACCGCCGCCAAAAATACTGGCAAGGTCTCATAACTATTGGCTTGTGCGGCATTGGCACGCGCCGCCAAACCGTGGGTCTGCGCCAAAAATGCACGCGGGTTTTGGTTATCTTTGGGCTTAAATCCAGCCGTAATTTTGGCAATCACGGCAAACAGCAACGGCAACAAACTGGCAGCGATCATGCTGTAAATCGCAGGACTAATTTGGCTCATGGTGTGCTTTGTCCTTGTTCATCAAACAACCCATCAAACAACACCGATGACAAATAACGCTCACCCGAATCAGGCAAAATTACCACAATGGTTTTGCCTTGCATCTCTGGACGACTCGCGACGACCGCTGTCGCTGCCAATGCTGCACCGCAAGAGATACCGCACAAAATGCCTTCTTGGGTCATGGCTCGCCGCGCCCACGTCATCGCATCGCTGCTATCAATGGCTTGTACTTCATCAACAATCGATAAATCTAAATTACGCGGCAAAAAATTTGCGCCAATGCCTTGGATCTTATGCGGTGCAGGTTGCAATGGCTGACCGGCCAGTGTTTGCGCGATTAATGGTGACTCTTCGGGTTCGACCGCCACGCTATATAGCGCTTGACCACGCGTTTGCTCAAAGTAACGCGAGATACCTGTAATCGTGCCACCAGTGCCAACACCAGCCACCAACACATCAACCTGCCCACCCGTTGCATCCCAAATCTCTGGGCCAGTCGTATTTTGGTGAATTTGTGGGTTAGCAGGATTATCAAACTGTTGTGGCAAAAAATACTGCTCAGGTGCAGCATCTTTGATCCGTTGGGCTTCATCCACTGCGCCCTTCATGCCCAGTGCCGCCTCGGTTAAAATCAGATTTGCACCCAAGGCTTTGAGCACTTTACGCCGCTCAATACTCATGCTCGCAGGCATAGTCAGGGTAATGTCATAGCCTTTGGCCGCAGCAACAAAGGCCAAAGCAATGCCTGTATTGCCGCTGGTTGGTTCGATAATTCGCACACCGGCTTTGAGTACGCCACGCGCCTCGGCGTCGGCAATCAACGATGCACCGACACGGCACTTGACCGAGAATGCGGGATTTCGGCTTTCAATTTTGGCCAATACCGTCACACCAGCAGGCATGATTCGATTAAGACGAACTAAAGGCGTGTTACCAATCGCTTCTGCATTATTGGCATACACCGCAATGCCTTTGTTAGTAGGGACTGCATAGGCAGTATCCGTCGTCATCATGACTCTCCATTCACAGCACATGAAAAATTGAATCGTTTGATCTTGCACGCAAATGCGTGGTGCTTCAATGCACAGCCAACGGAACACACAGGATCATCTGCATCTGCGTACTCATGACGCTCTGACAGCATGCCCTGCATCGGGCATAAAAGGTAACTGCGATACAAAGCCGCACCCAAACCTATCGCTGACAGGCTGTTTTTTGCACCAAAAAAGCGCGCTTGCAGCGATCATCTCGGGGCATCCCAAGTACAGCGTTGTAGCCATGTAACGTTATGCAGCCAAAATGGTCGATAAATACACTATTGGCATCTTTATTGCTTCTGTCTGAACTTATGCTCATTTTTGAGGAGGCCTCATTTTGGCCAGCCGCTTACCGTTATTTCAATTCGGGTTACCCCGCGTCCGAGTACTCCACTACACGTGGTTTGCTTTTTTTATCACTTTTTTGATGTGGTTTGCCCATGCTGCCTTGATGCCGACCATCAAAGTGGATTTTGGTCTGACTGATGCTCAAGTCAAAACGATTTTGGTGCTCAACGTTGCCCTGACCATTCCCGCCCGAATCTTGATTGGGGTGTTGGTTGATCGCTACGGCCCACGTAAAGCCTACAGCGTGTTGCTGTTTGTCAGTGGCTTACTGTGTTTCTTGTTTGCTGCGGCACAGAGTTTTGAGTGGCTGGCCATTAGCCGCTTCTTGCTCGGTTTTGTTGGCGCAGGCTTTGTGGTCGGTATTCGCTTGATCTCTGAGTGGTTCCCTGCCCGTGAAGTCGGTTCTGCTGAAGGGATCTACGGTGGTTGGGGTAACTTTGGCGCGGCGGTTGCCTCCATGTCGATGCCCTTTTTGGCCTTGGCCTTTGGTGGCGAAAATGGCTGGCGCTATGCGATTGCCACCACTGGCGTGATCGCGATTGTATATGCGTTTATTTTTTATCGTGGCGTACGTGACACCCCAGAAGGTGCAACGTACTTTAAACCCAAAAAAGCTGGTGGTTTAGAAGTCACCACCAAGTCAGATTTTTGGTTTTATGCCCTAATGACCTTGCCGCTGTATGCCACCTTGGCATTGCTGACATGGCGCTTGTCACCAACAGGTCTAAAGCTGCTGTCAGATAGCCAAACCTTAATCGCTTATGCGGTGGTGTTTGCCTTAGCAGCTTATCAATACGTCAAAATCTGGCAGGTCAACAAGCACCTGTTTGCCAGCAACTATGTGGCTCAGCCGCATTTGGGTGGCTATAAATTTAAGCAAGTGGCGATCTTAAACATGGCGTATATGGCCTGCTTTGGGTCTGAGCTGGCCGTGGTCTCCATGCTGCCGCAGTACTTTATTACCAACTACAGCATCAGCACCACCTTGGCAGGTCTGACCGCAGGTTGCTTTGCGGTGATGAACTTGTTTGCTCGTCCCGGTGGCGGCTTTTTGTCCGATGCAGTCGGTCGTCGTAAAGTATTGATGGTTGCACTGGCCGGTCAAACCATTGGCTATCTGTTTATGGCACAAATGACCAATCTACCGTTGGTCGGTGCAGTCCTCATCGTGCTGTGTACCTCGGTCTTTGTACAGGCCGCCTGTGGCGCGGTGTACTCGGTTGTGCCGTTGATTCAACGTCGTATGACTGGTCAGATCGCGGGTATGGCGGGCGCTTACGGTAACGTCGGTGGCGTGCTGTTCTTGACCTTATTCTCGCTGATTAGCCCGATTGGTTTCTTCTGGACCTTGGCTGGTTTTGCCGGTATTGCCTTTGCCGCGTCACTATTCTTGGATGAGCCAGAAGGCCACATGATCGAAGTCCGCGAAGACGGTAGTATCGAAAAAATCGCTGTTCAATAATCATGCAACATGTCCTGATGGACTGATCTAACAAATACGCCCAGTTCGCTGGGCGTTTTTGTCTGTGTTATACCCCTACAGTCGTTTTTCTTTTTTTGAGCACTCGAGCCTGCCATGTCTTTACTTGTCCAAATCGCCCAACGCAGCAGTGCCGGACCCAAAAGCAAGAACGATGATGCAGTGTGTATCCATATGCCGAGCGGTAGTGGACGTGCCAGCCGTAGCATGATTGCCACCATTGCCGATGGTGTGAGTGTGGCCCGTCATGGCGATGAAGCTGCCGCGATTGCAGCGCATAGCTTTTGCAGTGATTTTTTTGCCACTGACCCGCACTGGTCAATCCAAACCGCAGGGTATCGGGTGATTGAGGGCATTCATCGCTGGTTGGCAGGTCAGAGCCAGCATTATTTATACGAGGCCCACAATAGTCACCTCACCACCTTTAGCACTGTCATTGTGCAAGGCGAATCGGCTTATGTGTTTCATGTGGGTGATTCACGGGTATGGCGACTGCGCGAAGGCCAACTTGAACCTCTAACCAGCGACCACGTGATTCGTGGGATGGGGAGCAACCAACTGACCCGCGCCTTGGGCATGGAAGGTCGGATTGATGTGGATTTTCGCCAAGTTGATGTCAAAGCTGGCGACCGTTTTTTGTTGACCACCGATGGTATTCATGGCTTTGTACCCAACAACAAGTTAGTTGGATTGATTAGTGGCGATAATTTAGAAGATTGTTTAGATGCCTTATTTGATATGGCGCAGGCGCGTGACAGTAACGACAACCAAAGTGCGCAACTGATCCAAATTGATCAAATCGACCCTGATTTACACGAAACCCAGCCCAATTATCACCTACCACCACTGCCTGATTTATTGACCGAAGGCCAACGGGTAGATGGCTATACCATCGTGCGTGAACTGCACGCCAATGCCCGCAGTACCGTGTATCAAGCTATCCGCGAGAGCGATGGCGTACAAGTGGTGCTCAAAGCCCCTTCCCCACAACTGGCTCAAGACCACGACGCGCTACAAGCCTTTATGCGTGAAGACTGGATTGGCCAGCGTATTGATCATCCTGATGTGGTGCGTACCTTTAGCCCTGATCCAGACCGCAAGTTTTTGTACCTGATTCAAGAGTACCTGTCCGGTTGTAACCTACGGGTCTGGCGGCAAAACCATCCCGAAGCACCCGTGCAAACCGTGATTGGTTTGGCCCGTCCGGTGGTGCGTGCCTTACGCGCCTTGCACCGCCGCGAAACCCTGCACCAAGACATCAAGCCTGACAACCTAATTTTGCTGGACGATGGACGGGTCAAACTGATTGATCTGGGCAGCGCACGCGTCGGTAGTATTCACGACGAGCGCGCCCGACCGGGGGCTTATGAGTATGCCGCGCCCGAATATGTTTTGGGCCAACCGATTGACGGGAGGGCGGATCAATTTGCCTTGGCGGTGAGTTTTTATGAGCTGTTAACCGGTGCATTTCCGTATGGCCCACACTATGTAGACGCCAGTACGACCAGCGATTTTAATCAACTTTTTTATACGCCAGCCAGCCAATACAATCCGCATGTACCCGCATGGATGGACGCTGCGCTCATGCGTGCCTCACACCTTGATGCCAATCTACGCTATGCTGATTTGGGCGAATTTATGGCTGACCTTGAACGGCCAAATCCAGATCTGTCTCGTCCTAGACAGCCTTTAATTGAGCGGTCGCCGGTCAGGTTTTGGCAAACGGTCAGTGTATTGTTATTGCTTGGTCATCTGGTTTGGTTGATGATCTGGTTTAGACCATAATGACGCTAGACAAGCGGGTTTAGGAAGAACAGCCGCCAATAGCCAACTTAGCCTAGAAGAGGCCACATGAAACTGGATTTGATTGATGCATTTACCACCAGCCTACCTTTTTCGGGGAATCCAGCGGCGGTGATTCAAAGCAGTCAGCCTTTGTCTGATGAACTGATGCAACAGATTGCCGCCCAACATAATTTGTCCGAAACGGCATTTATTACGCCCATCGAAGACATGCCAGAGCATTACTATATTCGCTGGTTTACCCCCACCACCGAAGTCGATCTATGTGGTCATGCCACACTCGCCGCAGCCTATGCGGTGTTTGTTGATCATCAAGTTCGGCAAGTCACGTTTCATACCAAAAAACATGGATCCTTGCCAGTTGTACTGCGCAATGAAGGTCTGTGCATGGACTTTCCCGTCCAGCCACAGCGTCGGGTCGAAACCGCCCCACTCACCTTGGTCAATGCCATCCCACAGGGCTTTAGTGAGGTGTTTTTTGGAACCGACTGGCTGGTGGTCTACGACGACCCCGAACTGGTACTGACCGCCGAGCCTGACTTTAGTAGTCTGGCACGCCTGCCAGGTCGTGGGGTGATTTTGACCGCACCTGGTATTGGCGAGTATGACTTTATCAGCCGATTTTTTGCACCGCGTGTAGGCATTAACGAAGACCCCGCCACAGGATCAGCCCATTGCGCCCTTGGCCCCTACTGGTGTGTACGTCTAGAGCGACAACGGGTGACCGGCTGGCAAGCCTCCAAACGTGGCGGCGCATTGACGGTTGATGTCGGCCATGGCCGTGTCAGCCTGATGGGGCGTTGTCGCTTATATAGCAGTAGCTGGATCCATCAAGACACCTTGGACCATCTGGGGCTATAAGCCGCGCTTAAACACACGGCGCGGACAGACAAGATAGCCGCGCTGCGTTATGCTTTACATCTGATTGATGTTGAGCGACGACTGATGGTACTGACAGACGCAATGGTCACCAAAATTGGTATGGGAGTTGGCGTACCGATTGTACTGATCTTTTTGTTTTTTATTATTTGGGATTTGGCCAGAGAGTCAAAGGCTGGACGCTTTGGCACCATCATGATGTTCTTGGTACTTGGTGGCGGATTTATTAGTTATATTATTAAAGAAGTGATTGTGTTCTTTATGGAACGCAATATTTAAAGCCCGAGATTATCTAAAGAGGTGGCTCGAAGTTGAATATTTGGCAGTAAACCTCTAGTGCATTTGGTCTCAATACCACCCCACAAAAAAGCAGCCCGAAGGCTGCTTTTTTTGGCTAGACGTTATCTGTCAGCATGGACGCTTATTTGCGCAGTTCTTTACGCAAGATTTTACCGACTGGAGACTTTGGTAGCTCGTCCATAAACTCAACATGACGAGGCTGTTTGTAGCCAGTCAGGTTTTCGCGGGTAAATGCCAATACTTCTTCAACCGTTAGGCTTGGGTCGCTTTTTACAACAAACAACTTAGGCACTTCACCGCTTTTTTCGTCTGGTACGCCAATCGCCGCCGCTTCCAATACTTTTGGATGCTGAGTAATGACTTCTTCGATCTCGGCTGGATAGACGTTAAAGCCAGAAACCAAAATCATGTCTTTTTTGCGGTCAACAATCTTGGTATAGCCTTTGTCATCCATCACACCGATATCGCCAGTACGGAAGAATCCATCGCTGGTCATGACGTTGGCGGTGTCTTCTGGACGCTGCCAATAGCCCTTCATGACCTGTGGGCCACGAATGGCAATTTCGCCACGCTCGCCCAAGGCAACCGGCTGGCCATCATCGTCCAAAATCGCCACTTCAGTAGATGGCAATGGAATACCAATGTTACCGGTATAGGCTTTGATATCTGGTGGATTGGCAGTGGCCACTGGCGAGGTTTCAGACAGACCATAACCTTCGACAATCGGAACACCAGTGATTTTTTGCCATGCTTCAGCCGTTGATTGCAGAACCGCCATCCCGCCACCCATCGCCATGCTCATTTTGGAATGATCAAGCTTTTGGAAGTCTGGGTTATGCACGAGGGCATTAAACAAGGTGTTAACCGCTGGGAAGAAGGCCGGTTGATACTTGCCAACTTCTTTGACCAAACCCGGAATATCGCGCGGGTTCGGCACCAGCAGGTTCATGCTGCCTTTGTACATGCCGTACATGGCACAGACCATAAAGGCAAAAATATGATACAGCGGCAAGGCACACAAGATCACTTGACCGTCTTGCTCACCATCACCAAACGCCACCACAAACATGGCATCAACCTGCATCAGATTGGCGACCAAGTTACGATGGGTCAGCTCGGCACCTTTAGACACACCAGTGGTACCACCGGTGTATTGCAGCACGGCTGTATCAGCCAGCGCGACGGTTGGACGGCTGTATTTTTTGCCTTTGCCACGTGCCAAGGCTTTGTTAAACAACACATGGCCGGGAATAGACCATGCTGGAATTTCTTTGCGCACATGACGCAACACGGTGTTGACGATCAAGCCTTTCGGGAAGCCCAGCAAGTCGCCAACGGAGGCAACCACCACATGACGAACAGGTGTGCCTTTGGCAATCTGTTGATAGACGGTGGCAAACTTGTCCAAAATGATCAGCACTTCAGAGCCTGAGTCTTTGAGTTGATGCTCAAGCTCGCGTGAGGTGTAGAGCGGGTTGACGTTCACCAGCACAAAACCTGCGCGCAAAATAGCAACCGCAGTAATTGGATACTGCAAGACGTTGGGCAGCATCACGGCCACGCGTGCGCCTTTTTTTAGACCCAGTGACTGTAGGTAAGCCGCAAACTCACGGCTGGCCTGATCCAGTTCACGATAGGTGATTCGCTTGTCCATACAGACAAAGGCATCACGGCTGCCAAATTTTTGGAAGTTGCGCTCAAAGATGTCTACCAGTGAGGTGTTATCCGCAGGCAAAACGACTTCAGGGGCAATACCGGAGGACTTGTAGGTATCAAGCCAAATTTTTTCCATGGGGATCTCTCCAGATCGTTTCGAATAAAATGTGTTGACCGTGGCTTGGCGATTGACCAGCCCGAATGAGATTTATGCTCCTTCAGTCAATGCGAATCCTAACAGGAATGCGCATCAACAAAAAAGCGATGACGCCCATCCCGTTTGGCTAAATACAAGGCACTGTCAACACGACGCAAAAACTCTAACTCATCGGCATCCTCTGCAATCGCTGTTGCCACACCCGCACTGACGGTTAAATGGGCTGCAACCTGCGACCACCGATGCTCAATTAACAAACGATCCACTGCCGCAATCACTCGCTTGGCGACTTCGGATGCACCATTTAACCCTGTGTTGGGCAGCATCAACATAAAGGATTCGCCACTGTAACGACAGGCTTGATCAGCTGGACGCAATAACGCACCACGCAGGCAACTCGCCACTTCTTGCAATGCGGTATCGCCAGCCAGATGACCGTAGTTGTCGTTATACAGCTTAAAATAATCAATATCGATAAACACCAAGGCCAGCGGCTGCTGGTCACGGCGGGTTCGCTCCCACTCTCGATGAAATAAATCATCAAAGGCTTGGCGATTGGGCAAACCGCTCAATACATCCTCTCTCGCCACGCGCACCAACTGTTGATTGAGTGACTCTAACTGAGTGGCCTGTTGTGACAGCATCAGGGTTTGCAAAAACCCCAAGCGATCCTTGGCCTCAATCAGCGCCATCACAAACACCACCACCACACAGTACAACAAGAAAAAATGCCCCATCTTGAGCCAGTCAATATGCGCATTGAGCAATAAGCCCGTGAGCAAGGCACAACTGGTCGCCCCAACCAACATCAACACAAAGGTTGAGGTCCTAATACGCGAGGCAAACGCGGTCAGCATCAACATCATGTTGACGTTAACGCTGGCATGAAAGGCAAAATCTAAGGTCACGGACAAAAAAACAGCCAACAGCAGTAGCAGCAATAAAATGCCACCAGATACGCTAATGATCAGTTCAAAATGATGTGCCAAACGACGATGCTGTGGCAGCAACAGTGCCGCCAGCAAAGCCGCCAAACCCGGCAAGAGCAATAGCTTGAGATACAAGCCATTTTGAGAAAAAACATCGGTCGGAAAAAACTGCACCGCCATGCCTAGTAGCATGACGTACATGATCATCATCATGGGCCAGGCGGGCCGTACCAAGGTGCGATACTCACGACTGCGCTGGGCTAAAAACAGCGACTCAAGCTCATCAAAAGCAAAGCGCAAAGTCAATCCACGATGGTCTAACAACTCGCGCATATATTGCACAATTTGTGGCGACAGATGGCCTACGGCGGCGGCAGCATGATCCTGCTCAGAGCCATCTTGCTCAGCCTGAGCCTGATGCGAAAGGACGGTAGAAGACTCGCCACGATTACTCAACGATGTACTCCTTGGCCTATTTTTGACATGCGGGACGATCCTGTCCGGTCTATTTTGGCGACATAGACGCCCAATCTTTCACACCCCGCAGCAAAAGGCAACAACCGCTAGACCAAGTGGTGCATCCTTTTTGCCGCATTGGTGATGCTGTGCTTAGCCAGCCGCCTGCATTTGACTGGCTTTTTGGTAGCCTCTTGGCAATAAATGACCGCGCAGGCCACGTTTACCGCTGTAATGATCCAAGTCAATTTCTTTGAGGGTCAGTGGTCGACTACCCGCAATCAACACCAAGGCGTCTTGTGGCGCTAATGCAGCGATGGCTTGAATCGACTCACCAGCTTCTAGCTGCATCAGCTTATTGCCTTTGCCTTTGCCCATCACTGGCAATTCGCTCCGTTTAAACACCAACAATCGGCCAACTGAGGACAATACGGCAATTCGATCCACTGTCTCGTTTAACGGCAATATCGGCATCAACTCCGCACCATCAGCCAAATTGACCACGGCCTTGCCTGCCTTGGCGTTGCTATCAAAGGTGCCCAAATGACTGATAAAACCATAACCATGATTGCCCGCCAGCAAGATGGTTTGTTGGTCATCGCCCATCAGCACTTCGATAAAACGACTACCGGTCGGTGGCGACAGCTTACTGGTCAGTGGTTCGCCCAGACCGCGTGCCGATGGCAAGGTGGCAGCGGCAATCCCGTAACTGCGTCCAGTGGAATCCAGCACATACACCCGTTGGTTGCTCTTGCCGCTGGTGTGGCTTTGGTAGGCATCACCGGCCCGATAGTTGAGGCTATGCGCATCAACATCTGACCCTTTGGCCGAGCGAATCCAACCGGCTTGCGACAGCACCACTGTGATCGCCTCGGCGGGCATCAAGTCACTTTCTTTCAGTTCGACCGCCGCGGCACGTTGGGCAATCGGTGAACGACGGTCATCACCATATTTTTTGGCATCGGCGGTCAGCTCGTCGCTGATCAGTTTTTTCAATGAGTCGGGATTATTCAGTTGCTCGCTAATCCGTGCTTGTTCGGCCAATAGCTCGTCTTGCTCGCGGCGCAGTTCCATTTCTTCCAAACGCGCCAGATGACGTAGTTTTAAATCCAAAATCGCATCAGCTTGAATGCCATCTAAGCCAAATGCTTGCATCAAGGCCGCTTTGGGCTGGTCTTCTTCCCGAATGATCCGAATCACCTCATCCAAATTCAGATAGGCAATCAACAAACCGCCCAGCACATGCAGGCGTTTTTCGATTTTGCTCAGCGCATAGCTTAAACGACGGCGCACGGTATTTTGCCGAGCCTCTAGCCATTCCAGCAACATGGTTCGAATGGATTTGACCTGTGGCCGACCATCTAGGCCGATCATGTTCAGGTTGACCCGATAACTTGACTCAAGCTCGGTGGTGGCAAACAAATGGCTCATCAGCGCATCGGCATCGACACGGTTGGACCGCAGCACAATCACCAAACGGGTTGGATATTCGTGGTCAGACTCGTCGCGTAGGTCAGTCACTAGCGGGAGTTTTTTGGCGTTCATTTGATCGGCAATTTGGCTGATCACTTTGTTGCCCGACACTTGATACGGCAGTTCGCTGATGATGATTTCGTTTTTATCGACGGTATATACCGCGCGCATCCGGTAGCTGCCACGTCCGGTGGTTTGGATTTTCAACAACTCATCGGCAGGCGTGATGATCTCAGCACGGGTGGGCAAGTCGGGTGCGGGAATATAAGTGGCGAGTTTTTCGTCAGTCAGATTGGGGTTTTTCAGCAAGGCAATCGTGCCTTTGACCACTTCGCGCAGGTTATGCGGCGGAATGTCGGTGGCCATGCCAACGGCAATGCCGGTGGTTCCGTTCAGCAAAATATTCGGCAGACGCGCAGGCAAGGTCATCGGCTCTTGCATAGAGCCATCAAAGTTGTCTTGCCACTCGACCGTGCCTTGGCCCAACTCGCTGAGCAGCGTTTCGCTATAGGCCGATAGTTTGGCTTCGGTATAGCGCATGGCGGCAAACGATTTAGGGTCATCCGGCGAACCCCAGTTGCCCTGCCCTTCAACCAAGGGATAGCGATAGCTAAATGGCTGCGCCATCAATACCATCGCCTCATAACAGGCCGAGTCGCCATGCGGATGGTACTTGCCCAGTACATCACCGACGGTACGAGCGGATTTTTTCGGTTTACCGCTATTTTTAAGCCCAAGCTCGCTCATGGCATACACAATGCGCCGTTGCACTGGCTTTAGGCCGTCGGCCACATGCGGCAAGGCGCGATCCATAATGACGTACATGGCGTAGTTGAGGTACGCCTGTTCGGTGAATTCGGCGACCGAACGGCTTTCGGTGGCGGCATTAACAAGACTGGTCATGAGCGATGCGATACGGTGTTGCTAACAGTGCCCTGATCATAGGCGGTTTTGTGGCGTTTGCCCATGCGGAGGGCGTCGGGATGTGTCGTACTCCATCATTGACCAGCATGATCAGCCGTTCAGACACGACCGATTGTTGCCGGTTTTTCTTGCCCTAGAGGGTCATTTCACGGTATAAAATCCTTAACGATTTAAAAGCATTTATCGGCAGCTAAGCAAAGGATAATGCGGGATTTATGTGCTTTTTTTCAGCACTGTATTCATGAAAAAATAGCTAAAACATCAGCATCATGTCTCGTCTAACTCCCGCCTTGCTCATCCTCACTGTGCCGATGATTTTTTGGCGTCGCAACCGACACAATCAAGACGCATAAATCGTGGTGCATATCGCTAGATATGACCAATAAGGAGGGTGCGGTGATGGATCGTTTTTTGACAGTCGTTGGCTCATTTCCAACCGCTATTTTTTCGGTACTGCTGGTGATTGCCGTGCTGTATTGGTTGATTTCCATGACCGGTATGCTAGGTGATTTAGACGCCGATGGCCTTGATGCTGGCGATGGCAGCGATGCCGATGGTTCAGCCGTAGGCGGCATGCTCGAAGCACTGGGGATTCGTGGCATCCCATTGTCGATTTTGCTCACGCTGACCTTTTTGTTTGCGTGGGTGTTTAGCTACAGCATCAGCAGTCTATTCGGTGGCTGGTGGTCTGGTGTGGTGGCGATTTTGGTCGGCGTCGCGATTATTCCAGTGGCGCTGGTGATTGGCTTGTTGATTACCGCAACGTTATTACGACCCTTTCGCGCAGCCTTTCATACCGAGCCACTACTGGCTACCGAGCTACGGGTGATTGGACAAGTCGGCGTGGTGATTTCTGGCGAGGTCAACGCCCAACAAGGCCGTGCTGAGGTGCATTTAAATGGCGCACACATGATTTTTAATGTGCGCTCAGAGACACCGCTGCATCGGGGCGATCTGGTTATTTTTATGGATTACCGTGCAGACCAACACTTGTATCGGGTGATCCCAGAAACACCAGCGCTCACCACATCGGCCATGGATATCTGATGGCTTGAATCAGCGTCCGTATCGCGATGGATTCATCTTGATGTTTTAACATCCAACGCAGTAAGCACAGTCATCAAAAAACAGACAACACATAGGGGAAAGTAACACATGGAATGGCTCATTATGGCAGCAGTGGTTGTGGTGGTGGTTATCACCGTGATCATTGGTATTTTATTATTATTTAAGATTTTTTATCGCAAGATCAACCAAGGCCAAGCCTTAATCAAGAACGATCTGTCCGCCACGCCCAAGGTGTATTTTACCGGTGCAATGATTTTGCCGGTCATTCACCGTGCCGAAGTGATGGACATCTCGGTGATTACCCTAGAGATCAACCGGACTGGCAAAGAAGGTCTGATCTGCCGCGACAACTTGCGTGCCGACATTACCGTGGCGTTTTATCTACGGGTCAATGAAACCGCCGAAGACGTGTTACGCGTCGCCAAGTCGGTCGGTGTCAACCGCGCCTCAGATCGCCAAGCGGTCAACGAACTGTTTAATGCCAAGTTTAGTGAAGCGCTGAAAACCGTCGGTAAAAAACTCGACTTTATGCAGTTGTTTGAAGAACGGCAGAATTTTCGTGATGCGATTGTCGCCACCATTGGCGAAGACTTAAACGGTTATGTCCTCGAAGATGTGGCGATTGATTATCTTGAGCAAACGCCAAAAAGCGCGCTGGATGTCAACAACATCTTGGACGCCGAAGGCATCCGCCGCATTACTGAAATCACCGCCAAACACAATGTCGAAACCAACCGACTAGAGCGTGATCAAGAGCTAGAGATTCAACGCAAAAACGTCTCGGCACGCGAAGCCGGTCTAGAGCTAGAGCGCAGCCAAGCCGATGCCGAAGCGCGCCAAGCCCGCGAAGTGCAAACCTTAAAAATGCGCGAGCAGTCGGCCACCGCACAAGTGCAGCAAGAAGAGCGCTCCAAGATCGAAGCCTCACGGATCAAAACCGATGAAGAACTGGCGATTGGTGAAGAGAACAAAAATCGCCAAATCGAACTGGCCGAAAAAGCCCGTCAACGTGCCATTCAAATTGAAGATGTGCGGATTCAACAGGCACGCGAGCTAGAAGACGTCAATCGTCAACGCGCGGTCGAAGTCGAACGCATCAGCATGCAAAAAGAGCTGGAGCAAGAACGCAAAGAAATTGCCGAGATCACTAGTCAGCGCATTGCAGTCGAACGGCATGTGGCTGAAGAAGAAGAAAACATCAAAGACGTGCGCAACCGCTCCGAAGCCGAACGCAAAAAAGTGGTCTCACTGACCGCCGCCAGCGCCGAAGCCGAAGAAGACAAACTCAAACGAGTCAAAGCCGCTGAAGCCACCTTTGAAGCCTCCAAACTTGAGGCCGATGAAGTGCTCATCCGCGCCCAAGCTGAGTTTGACGCTGCCGACAAAAAAGCTGCATCGGAAGAAAAACAAGCCCGTGGTCGCCAAGCACTGGCCGCCGCCGATGGTCTGGCCGCCGCCCAAGTGATGGAAGCACGTAGCCAAGCCGAAAAAGTCGCCGGACTGACCCAAGCTGAAGTCAAACTGGCGATGGCCAAAGCCCAAGAAGAAACCGGCATGGCCGATGTACGCGTGCTGGATCAACGCCTACAAATCGAAGCCGATGGCGAAGAAAAACAAGGCCACGCCAAAGCCATGGCGCGGCAAGAAATGGCTAAAGCCGAGCAAATGGCCGGTCTGGCTGAAGCTGATGTGATGGAAAAACGTCTGACCGCGCAAGCCGAAGGCGAACGCCGCATGGGTGAAGCCAAAGCCGTGGCACGCGAAGCGATGGCAAAAGCCGACCAACAAGCCGGTCTGGCCGAAGCCGACGTGATGGAAAAACGCATGACCGCGCAAGCCGAAGGTGAGCGCAAACTGGGCGAATCCAAAGCCGCTGCGATTGAGGCCATCTCGATTGCCGATGCCAACGGCCTGCTCGCCAAGCTAAAAACCTACGAAAATCTGTCCAGCGACGCCCGTTCGTTTGAAGAGTTCCGCATGGGTCTGGCCCTGCATGAAAAAGAAATCTTGGCCCATATCGACGCCCAGCGCACCGTGGCACAAGAGAACGCCAAAATCATGGCTGCCGCTATGCAAAACGCCAAGTTTGAACTGATTGGCGGCGACAGTGATGTGTTTGAAAAACTCACCACAGGCTTGGGTTATGGCAAAGCGGTGGAAGGCATCTTGTCTAAATCGCCACAACTGCAAGCAGTACTAGCGGGCATTGCCAACCGCGTGCATGACCATAAAAGCGACTAACGGGTCTGATTGACTCATTAGGCATCGGTCATTGCATGATGGCCGATGCCCTACGCCACCTTATTCGCGTGACCACATTAAAAAATCAATGGAATCTCACAACATGTCCGACACGATCCGCCCAAACGACCCGCAGCAAGACCAGAGCCATCTGGAACAACTCGTGCGTGAAGGCTCATCGTTTGAGACCATTTTGCGCCGCCTGCGCGATCAAGGCGAACACCTGCGTCAAGGCATTCGCCAACTCAATACTGAACGAACTGCCGTGTTTGGCAGCGTCAATATGGCGATCTTGGGTCGGGCGCGTGTGCGAACCGAACAAAACGCCATTGCACGCGATGTGATCCAACTGGGTCAGCAACTGTTGTTTGGTTTTAACCTGCAATTGGGCCTGCGCAAGACCTTAAGCGTCGATGACGTGTTTGTGCTGTATCACTTGGACGAACAAGACGATCAGTTTGAACTGACTGCGATCAACAGCGCCGGTACATTTTTGGCCGATGGCGGATTTTTGCGTGATTTTAATGAGTTGCAGCAGTATTACAGCCAAGCCTTTTTAAGCCAACTGATCCGTATGGACGGCAAGCTGTTGGCGGTTTTTCAGATTGGCGAAAAGGTCACTGATATTCGGGTGTTTCGTTGGGAGTTGTACCCCAACGGCAGCGTCAACCGCTATATCGACAACCGTGGCGAGCGCGATCTTAAATTTCCAGATCGCTTTGGCTTTAAATGGCAAGTCGCCGGACGGGATCGCCAAGTGCAAGGCCGCCAGCCGCACCTGAATATTCTGGACACGATTTTTGTTGATAACTTACGCGGTGACATCACCGTCAAAATCGAAAACAACACCAGCACGGGACAGGGCATTTTTTCTGATCCGGTCGAGATCGACTCGCAGTCTTTAGACGATGCCAGCTTTGAATACGCAGATCTGGGTAGCATGATTGTGCTGCGCATCTTGCCGTTTACCGAGACCACATGGCGTTATTACATCTATAACCGCGATACCCAAACGGTCTTGCGTGAGGATCAACTGGCTGGCTCCATCGTGCCGCTACCGGAGAATCACGGGCTGATTTTTCCGGCGGGGTTTTATCTATCAACCGGTGAACTAAAAACCTACGATATCCCCGAGCAAGACTTTCGCTTTGTACGCAGCATTCGCGCACCGAATGGCGAAGACGTGCTGTTTGCTTTTTTTGCCCAAAAAACCGGCCACGTCTTGCTGTATCGCTACAACTTAATCAGCAAGCAAACCGACACGCCGATGATCGGTCATGGCTATGCCCTACACGACAGTGGCCGCTTGGCGATTTTTCATGCCGAAGACGAACCAACCCAAGTGCATCCGCTGCAACTGTGGCATACGCCGTTTATGGCCGACCGTGTGCACGCCGAACAAGCCGATCAAAACCAACATCCACTAGGCAAAATTGGCAACCCAGAATTAGTACGTGGCATTGCCGAACTCAACACCATCATCAAACTAATCGAGCAGCCAACCGGCAGCGCCCTGCATTTTCATCGCTTGATCAAAACCATTGACCGCACGCTGGATCAATGTTTTTGGCTGGATGATTTGGCCGAGATCAGCTTGCAGCCGCAATTGATCGAGGCACGGCAAAGCGCCGAGTTGATGATTGACGAATACGACAAAGTCCAAGCGATTCGCCAGCAATCCAATCAAGCGATTGATAGCGCCGCCACCACCCAAGCGCAACTGCTACGCGACCTCAAGCCCAACCAGTGGAAAAGCCCAGATGCCTTTGTCAGTTATCTAAAAATCCTGCGCGACCATCACGGTCAGTTGATGACGCTTAAAGATCGCCGCTATATCGCCCTTGAACGCTTACAGCAGTTAGAACAAGCGCTGCAACAGGCGCAAGATGATCTGACGATCAAAACCTTTGACTTCTTAGCCAGCGAGCAAGCCCTAGGCGGCTATCGCAACACCTTGGCCGAACTGTCCGAACAGGTCCGCCAAGCCGAGCGCCGCGAGCAACTGGCCACGCTGGTGGAACGCTACCGCGAGCTAACCCAAGGCTTGGACATGATCCAAAGCATGTTGGCCTCCATGAGCGGCGATAACACCACCCAACAAACCCAAATTGCCGACAACATCTCCAGCATTTACGCCAGTATCAACCAACAACGCGCGCACGCCGAAGTGCGCTTGCGCGAGCAAGGCAGCGCCGAAGCACGGGCGCAATTTGCCGCGCGGATGCGCCTGTATGAGCAAAGTCTGGCCAATGGCATTAATGCGCTGACAGGGCCAGAAGACTGCGACCCGCTGCTGACCCGAATGCTGGATCAACTACAAGAACTCGAAAGCCAGTTTGGCGAATTTGACGACTTTTTGGCCCTGATCTTGGCCGAGCGCGAACGCAGTCAAGAGAGCATTGAAGCACGCCGCCAACAACTGCAAGAACAACGTCAGCGCCGCATCAACACCTTAAGCGATGCCAGCACGCGTATTTTACAAAACATCCGCCAGCGTACCGAACGCTTTGGGCAATTGGCCGAACTGCATGCGTTTTTTGCCAGCGATGCGATGGTACAAAAAGTGCGGCAAATGGCCGAGCAACTGCGCCAGATGGGCGCAAGCCTCGAAGCCGATAGCGCCGCCAGCCAACTGCGCGCCGCGCAAGATGGCGCGATGCGTAGCGTGCGTGACCGCGCTGATATCTTTGAAGATGGCGGACAGGTGATCAAGCTTGGCCCGCGCCATCGCTTTAGTGTTAATCAACAGCAACTTGATCTAACTCTGTTGGTGCGTGACGGCCAACCGATGCTGCACCTGACCGGCACCCAGTTTTATGAACCGCTGCACGATGCCAGACTGACCCCGCTGCAAGCCTATTGGGACATCAACCTACCGTCCGAGTCGCCACAGGTCTATCGGGCCGAATACTTGGCCTATCTGGTCATGCAACAACTGCTCATACAACAACAGGGCAAACCACAGCAAACGCCCATCAATGTGGCCGACCTTGCCGCGCTAACGGATTATATTCGCCAGTTTGCCTCGCCACGCTACCAAGAAGGCTACGAAAAAGGCATCCACGATGCCGATGCCGCGCTGATCGTCAGCACCTTATGGCCCGCGCAACAACAAGCCGGACTGCTGCGCTACTCACCGACTGCCCGCGCCATTGCCATGTTGTATTGGAGCGACCTTAACCAGCCTGACCAGACCAAGACAGACAGCGCCAAGACAAACAGCACCGAGCAAGCCAGCAGTCTATTGGCCCGTTGTCGCTCGGCTGGCACGCTCAAGACTGTGCTGGGCAGTGATCATTTGCAACGCAAGCTGAGCGCGCAACTATTGCCTACACTGCACAGCTTTTGCAGTAGTTTTGAATTGCCTGCCAGCAGCAGTCAGATCAGTCAAGCCGCCGATTATTTGGTGCAACAACTGGCGAATGGCGACAGTGCAAACAGCAATCTCAGCAGCGCAAAGCCCAGCTTTGTGATCAGCCAATACGCCAGCGATTTGGTCAGTCAGTTTAAGCAACAACTGAGCAGCCACCAACGCGAATTCGAACAGGCACTAAGTGCCGCCAAAGGCCAACACGGTCTACGCTGGCAGATCACTGCCGAATGGCTACGCGCTTTTGCCGAGCAGCTAGATCAACCGGCTGCTCTACACTATTTGCCTGAAGCCATCGCTCTAATTAATCAAGACAGTACCCTGCTCACGCAAACCCAACATGTGAAACTCAGCTTTGAGATTAGCGGGTTGATCGGCCAGCATCCGCGCATTCACAGCCAGACCTTAAGTCTGCAATTAGACGAATTTGCCGAGCGATTGGATCATCATCAACACGTGGTGATGGCCGGTTGGCAGCAACTTCAACAGGTGCGCCAAGTGGTACTGCAAGAACAACGCGAACGCCTGCGCCTAGACGAATACACGCCCAAGCCGTTGTCCTCTTTTGTGCGCAATAAATTGATTTCCGAAAGCTATCTGCCGCTGATTGGGGACAATCTCGCCAAGCAAATTGGCACCGTGGGCGAAAACCGCCGTACCGATCTGATGGGTTTGCTGATGATGATCTCGCCACCGGGTTATGGCAAAACCACCTTGATGGAATACGTCGCCAGCCGTCTGGGCTTGATCTTTATGAAGATCAATTGCCCAAGCTTAGGCCACGAGGTCACCTCATTAGACCCTGAACGCGCACCGCACTCCACGGCCCGCGCCGAGTTAATCAAGCTTAACCTTGCCTTAGAAATGGGCAATAACGTGATGCTGTATTTGGATGATATCCAACACACCAACCCAGAGTTTTTGCAAAAGTTTATCTCGTTGTGTGATGGCAGCCGCCGCATTGAGGGCATCTGGCAAGGCCGCACCCAGACCTATGATTTGCGCGGTAAGCGCTTTTGTGTGGCAATGGCGGGCAACCCGTACACCGAAAGCGGCGAGGTGTTTAAGATTCCAGACATGTTGGCCAACCGTGCCGACATCTACAACTTGGGCGATGTACTGAGCGGCATGGAAGACGTGTTTGCCCTGTCGTATATCGAAAACGCGATTAGCTCTAGCCCGATCCTTGCGCCACTAGCGACCCGTGGTATGGAAGACTTTTATCGCTTTGCCGATCTAGCGCGTGGCCGCGAGGTCGCCAGTACCGACTTTGAACACGACTACAGCGCCGCCGAACGACAAGACATTGTCAACACCCTGCAAAACCTCTACACCGTGCGCGATACCGTGCTTAAGGTCAATCAAGCCTATATCGCCTCAAGCGCACAGGCCGATGCCTACCGCACCGAGCCAAATTTTCGCTTGCAAGGCAGTTACCGCAACATGAACCGCTTGGCCGAAAAAATCTCGCCCATCATGACTGCCGCCGAGCTACAACGCTTGGTCGATGATCATTACGTCGGCGAAGCACAATTGCTAACCCAAGGCGCAGAAGAAAACCTACTCAAACTCAAAGAAATGCGCGGCACTTTAAACCCAGATGAAGCCCAACGCTGGGCCGAGATCAAACTGGAATATCAACGCCGTCAGCAAGCCGGTGGTGATCAAGACACCGGCGTTAAAGTGGTCCGGCAATTGGGCTTTATTGCCGAGGGGCTGAACAATGGCTTAAGCCACCTCAAGCAAGCAGCCAGCGAACAACAGGTTCATCATCGTCAACTGTACGAACATGGGATCAGCCAACACAGCGCCAGCCTTGAACAAGCCAAGCAGCAACAGAGCCATCTGCATGACCTGATCAGCCAATTGATCAACCGACTGGGCGAGCAATTGCATCAACTGGATCTTGCACCCAACATTGCCGTCAACGTGGCCGAGCCAGTGGGCATGCAAGAAGCCATGCGCCAACTCACCGCAGTGCTGAATCAAAGCCTACTGGCCCTACAACCGACCGAACAACAACTTAGCCAAGCCAGCAGCATCAACAACAACGCCAAACAAACCCAACAAGCCGTCGAGGATGTCAAAACCTCGCTCCAGCAACTGGGCCAACAAATCAGCGAACTGAAGCTCAGCAGTGTTGGCGTGCAGCAACACGCACCTGCATCATCGCCAACCTACATTGAATATCCTGATGGGCCACGGCCACCGCCTTTGCCACCTAAGGTAACGGAATAGCATTGATTCGCTTAAAAAAACAAGGCACACCCAAGCGCACCCTGTTGAAAAAACTGTCAGATACAGCCCAACCCGATTTAAGCTTTGGCCCACTCTGTGGTGGTTTTTGCGCCGCGTGCATGCAGCAATTTGAGCGTGGCTTCTTCTTCTGGCAGCGCATCAGACCATTCGATCAGGTCAAAATCGACATCAAACCATAGATCACTAATCGACGACAAAATGGTCATGCCATCATCATCAAGTTTGTTAGGATCAACACCAGCATCCAGCAACTTGGTCACCACGGGTACACAGGCTGCGCTGGCAGCATCCCACAACGGGCCAAAAAACTCCTCAACATCCCACATGTGAATATTGGCTTTGGCCGCAATTAAAGCATCAACAATAGCCATATATGGGGTGAGCAAACGGGCTTTTTCTTCTTCTGACAATGGCGCTTCGGTTTCGTAGCCATGTACCACCGCTTCCCACCACGAAAACAACTGATCACAGATCTGGGTCAACGGTGGGCCAAGTTCTGGGTCCAAAAAATTTGGGTTCACATCGGCGGCCAAAAGCTGCTTGACGGCTTCGACATCGAGCGCGCTAATCGCTTGGGTCAGGGCCATTTGTTGTTGGTCTAACATGACGACGAACTCCTCAAAAAAGTTCGGCCATTTTGTCACGTCTGATATGAATGCGCCGTGACCTTTGACAGTTTTTCGTGATTTGATCGTTAAATAACGGAGCGGCATGCGGTGTTGTCACAATTGATTGGGCCATTCCCCATCAAAAATATTTCAAAAACAGCTAGGTGATCCATCACCCGATCATTGATTACTGGTCATACATGTTCTTTTATAGGCTGATGGTTTTACCAACCACAACAGCATCAACCACGCGTTACATCACGGCTAAAACAAGGCGATCCGGCCAGACGCTACTGGCCGAGATCGCAACAGGACAATCCGATTCATCAACATATTGATGCAGGCATGCCGCCATCACGACGGGAAAGATCACCTGCATTAGCGATGAATCAAGCGATACGATGAGGCACGGACAAAACGACGGCGCTCATTAGGCATGACGTGGCTACGTTCTTCTGGACGACGAAAGCGATCCAAAATGATAGTACCCAGTCGACCCACCACAATAGCGGCAAATAGCATCAACATGACAAAGAACACCGGATGAACGTCTGATAGCATCAACATGATGTTGACTCCTCTATGAATTAAACATGGGTTTAGACATCAAGCGCAGCAAACTCAATGAACAGATGTTCACTGAACTGCGCTTGGCTTAAACATATAGAAATTTATGTGATGAGCATCACGCTACTTGTCCGACAAGATTTAAAAAAACACAATGAATACTGAATCTTGTCTAACAGCTAGACACAAATGTAAGCAAATATAATTGTTGTATGCAAAGCCTGTTAACCACTGCTTTTAAATCATTAAAGACGCATCGCGCATGCACACACAAAAACAGGTGACCAAAAAAAGCCCGCAAATCTGCGGGCAAAGGAGGGTACAACAAACAGCAGTCACAGCATCTCGCTGTTATCTCACTACCACAACGCCTTAATGATCACTGGCTTGACTGGCACCAATGCCGGTCATTGAACGGACAAACTGCTCATCAAAGCTCTCGCGTTCGGCTTTGGCCCGTTCGCTATGGTCAGTCACCGAGCCAATCCAGCAACCCAAGAAGGCCAAGGTCATCGAGAACAATGCCGGATTGGTATACGGAATCGGCGCGCTGTCGCTAATGTGCAAGGTTTCCACCCAGACCGCTTTGGTCAAGGCAATAAACAGCACCGACGACACCAAGCCCAACACGCCGCCAATCACCGCGCCACGCGTGGTGAGACCACGCCAAAACATCGACAACAACAACACAGGGAAGTTGGCCGAGGCCGCCACCGCAAAGGCCAGACCGACCATAAAGGCAACGTTTTGTTTTTCAAAGGCAATGCCCAGCAACATGGCCAGCAGACCCAAGCCCAACACGGCCATTTTGGACACGCGCATTTCTTGCTTTTCGGTGGCACGACCATGCGCAATCACATTGGCATACAAGTCATGTGATACCGCCGATGCGCCCGATAAGGTCAGACCGGCAACCACTGCCAAGATGGTGGCAAAAGCAACCGCCGAGATAAAGCCCAAAAACCAGCTTCCGCCCAAGGCATGCGACAAATGAACCGCTGCCATATTGCCACCACCGAGCAACTCAAGTTTGCCGGTTTCGGCCATTTTGGCCAGATCCAAATACTGCGGGTTTTGCGCCACGAACAAGATCGCACCAAAGCCAATGATAAAGGTCAGCAGATAGAAGTAACCAATAAATCCAGTGGCAAAAAACACCGATTTACGCGATTCTTTGGCACTGTTGACGGTAAAAAAGCGCATCAAAATGTGTGGCAAACCCGCCGTACCAAACATCAGCGCCACACCCAAAGAAATGGCATCAATCGGATTGCTGATCAATGAACCCGGCCCCATGATCTTCATGCCGTCGGTGTTGTTGACCTTGCCGTACACATCTACCGCGCTGGCAAACATTGATTCAAGACTAAAGTCATACGCCTTGAGCACCATAAAGGCCATAAATGACGCGCCACATAGCAGCAACACTGCCTTGATGATTTGCACCCACGTGGTCGCCAACATCCCGCCAAACAGCACATAGGCCATCATCAGTACGCCCACCACCACCACAGCGATGTTGTAGTTCAGGCCAAACAACAGCTTGATCAACTGTCCTGCCCCAACCATCTGGGCAATCAAATAAAACGCCACCACCACCAACGTACTGACCGCTGCCATGGTGCGCACAGGCCGTCGACCTAAGCGATAGGCCACCACATCAGCAAAGGTGTATTTGCCCAAGTTGCGCAAGCGTTCGGCAATCACAAACAAGATGATCGGCCAGCCGACCAAAAAGCCAATCGAGTACAGCAAGCCGTCATAGCCCTTGCTAAACACCATCGCCGAGATGCCCAAAAACGACGCAGCCGACATAAAATCACCGGCAATCGCAAGGCCGTTTTTAAAGCCCGAAATCCCACCACCAGCGGTATAAAAATCGGATGCCGATTGGGTTTTGCTGGCGGCCCATTTGGTAATAAATAAGGTCAAACCGACAAACAATACAAACATGCCAATGGCAGTCCAGTTGGTCGCTTGTTGGGCAGCCTGACCAAAATCACCGCCAGCGGCCATTGCACCCATGGGCAATAGTGACAGTAGGCTGAGTAAGCCCAAACCCAGTGAGGAGATGCGACTCATGATTTCACCTCTTCAACCACACGGCGGGTCAGCTCGTCAAAACGACTGTTGGCATACCAGACATACACGCCAGACAGTACAAAGGCCGACAAAATCACCGCCACGCCCAACGGCATGCCCACAGTGGTGACACCGCCCGATAGCGATTGGCTTAAGGTCTCTGGTGACAGCGCAACCAGTAACACAAAGCCAAAATAAATCACCAATTGAATGATGGTGAGTGTCCAGCCCAAGCGCACTTTTTGTCGAACCAAGGTCTTAAAGCCTTGATCATTTAAAATGGCCTGAACGCGCTTTTGCTCCATCGTCTTGTTCATGATGCGATGCTCCATGCAGATCAGAATAATTCACCCTTTGACCATACCTAGATTGCATGCGCTTGGAACTTCGACTTTGGTCGATGAGACCACACCAAACAGATCAGTGGCCGGTATGATCAATCCATTACCATCAACACGCCCACGCGCAAGGACTGCCCATGAATGGCTGGTGGATCACCTCGGCATTGGCGCTGTATATCGGTGTGCTGTTTGCCTGTGCATTTTTGGGCGAGCGACAGTCGGCACGCTTTAGCGCACGCGGGCGGCAGTGGTTATATGCGCTGACCTTGGGCGTGTATTGCACCTCGTGGACGTTTTATGGCGCGGTCGGTTCGGCGGTGCGTGATGGCTGGGGGTTTTTGCCGATTTATCTGGGGCCATTGCTGTTTTTGTGGTGGGGCAAAGACATCTGGCAACGCTTGGTACAGATTCGTGCGCGCCAATCCATTAGCTCGATTGCCGACTTTATTGCGGCACGTTATGGCAAGTCGCCGGTGTTAGCCTCAATGGTCACGGTCTGCGCGGTGGTCGGCATCCTGCCCTATCTAGCCTTACAGTTACGCGCGGTGGATTCGAGTGTCACGGTGCTACTGGGCGATGCCCTCACACAGGCCCATAGCGACTGGTCAAGCTTGGGTGTACTGATTTTGACCGCAGGTTTGGCCGGTCTGGCGATGCTGTTTGGCACACGGCAAATGTTGGCCAACGAACACCATGGCGGCCTCATGCTGGCCGTAGCGCTTGAATCTGCGGTGAAGCTAATCGCTTTGTTGGCGATTGGCGTTTATGCCCTGTGGCAATTGCTGGATGTCAATGCAGCCGCCTTTGCCCCTGTGCAGCAGTTGGCGATGCCGGATCAGTTGCCTAGTGGCTTTTGGGCGCAGACCTTACTGGCAGCCTTGGCAATGATTTGTTTGCCACGCCAGTTTCATGTTGGGGTAGTCGAGTGCCCTGATCAAGCGGTTGTACCGGCAGCACGCAAGCTGTTTGCGCTGTATTTGCTGTTGACAGTGTTGGCGATTTTGCCGATTGCAGCATGGGCGCTGACCCGCAGCCAAGCCTTAGCCGATCCCGACATGGCGGTATTGTTATTACCGTTATTGCATGATCAAACTGCCCTTGCCTTACTGGCCTTTTTGGGTGGTTTTTCGGCGTCGACTGGCATGATGCTGGTGGCCAGCGTTGCGCTGTCGATCATGATCAGCAACGACTTAATTTTGCCTGCGCTATGGCGTATCGGCTGGCTGAAACAAGATGATTCTCGCTTGGCGCAAGTGGTGCGTTGGATTCGCCGTGTGGCGCTGCTTGGCTTGATGTTATTGGGTTATTTGATGTACCGCTTATTTGATGGTACAGCGCAATTGGCTTCCATCGGCTTGTTGGCGTTTGCCGCGGTGGCCCAGTTTGCACCGGCCTTGATTGGCGGCTTGTATTGGCGTGGTGGCAGCAAAATGGGCGTGATGCTGGGGCTATCAGCAGGGTTTGTGTTGTGGGGATTTTGCCTGTTGCTGCCTGCCCTCTTACACTTGGGCATTGGCCCTGCCGATTGGCAAAGTGACGGGATGTTTGGCTTGGGCTTGCTACGGCCCGAAGCGCTATTTGGCAGTCATGGCCTTGATCCGTTGACTCATGGCGTGCTGTGGTCATTATCGGTCAATGTGTTGCTGTATGTGGGTGGCTCGATTCAATGGCGCGCATCAGTGCCCGAACAGATGCAAGCGCTGCCCTTTTTACAACCCGAAGACCAACTTGATGCGCCTTATCTGTCCAAACAACATGGCCCCAGTCGTTTTCGCCTGAATGATTTGTATGCCTTGGTCGAACGGATCAATGGCCCTGCGGTGGCCGAACGACGCTTTGCCGAATTTGCTGCCCAACAGCAAGAAGTGCTCAATCTGCATCAAGCTGCCGACAGCCGTTGGTGGCGCATGACCGAGCAATGTTTGGCTGGTGCGATTGGTACGGCATCGGCGCGGCGTTTGCTCAGTACCGCATTACATGATCAAGGCATTGGCGTGGCGGAAGTCGCAGGCTTGCTGGATCATGCCTCGCAGTGGCAGCGTTTTAATCAGGCACTGCTGGCCACCATGATGGATCACATGAGCCAAGGTGTGAGCGTGGTGGATGCCGATTTACGCATGGTGGCGTGGAATCGGCGTTATTTAGAACTGTTTGATTATCCTTTAGATTTGGTCTATGTCGGCTGCCCAGTCGCCGATTTGATCCGCTTTAATGCCGAGCGCGGCGAATGCGGCACAGGCACGGTGCAAGCGCATATCGACAAACGTCTATATTGGATGCGTCTGGGCAATCCGCACACCTTTGAACGGGTGCGCAAAGATGGCCGCGTGATTGAGATGCGCGGCCAACCAATCAAAGGCGGTGGCTTTGTCACCACCTTTGCCGACATTAGCGATTTTCGTCAGACCGAAAGTCTACTGGCGCAACGGGTGACTGAGCGCACCGAACAACTCGAAACCGCATTACTCGAACAAGCCACTGCCCGACAACTGGCCGACACCGCCAATCAATCCAAAAGCCGTTTTGTGGCCGCAGCCAGTCATGATCTATTGCAACCGATGCATGCGGCACGGTTATTTGCCGCCAGTCTTGAGCATGCCGACCTCAATGCAGACGCACGCGACTTGGTGCAGCAACTGGATCGCTCCTTACATGGTGCCGAGAGCATTTTGTCTTCGTTATTGGACATTGCACGATTGGATACTGGCGCACTCCAACCCCATCTAGAACCCGTGGCACTTGGCCCATTGCTGGCCGATCTTGAGTCGCAATACGCCCCCACCGCGCAACAGCGCCAACTGACCTTAAACGTCCATTCCAGCAATATCTGGGTGTTAAGCGATGCGCAATGGCTACGGCGGATGCTACAAAACTTGCTCAGTAACGCCTTACGCTATACCGCCTCTGGTCGGGTGGTCATGGGTACACGACGCGGCACTGATGGCAGCATTCGGATTGGGGTATGGGATACGGGTATGGGCATTGCGCCCGAACAACAGCAACAGATTTTTGATGAATTTCAACGTGGTCAACATGCGTCGCCGTGGGGTGAACAAGGCTTAGGCTTGGGGCTTGCCATTACCTTACGGATGGCCAAACGGCTGGCGCATTCCTTGCAGTTATATTCGGTGGTGGGGCGTGGCTCGTGTTTTTGGCTCAGTGTGCCGATCATTCAAGCACCTACCCAACTGATGCAGGCCGTGCCCGTCAGCAGCAAACCATTGGACGGTTTAAGTGTGTTGTGTTTGGACAATGATCCAGTGATTTTGGCGGGTATGCAGCAACTGTTGATCCGCTGGGGCTGTCAGGTACAGATCGCCAGCACGCTGGCTGAGGCACTGCGCCAGCACCAAACACAACCGGCACAGGTTTGGCTGATTGATCAACACCTTGATGCTGAGCAATCGGGCCTACAAGTGTTGCAAGATGAACTCCCCGTCGGCTGCGTAGCGGCATTGATCACCGCCGACAGTGATCCAGACCTCCCCCAACAAGTGCGTAATCTGGGCGCAGTGTTTCTAAAAAAACCGTTACAACCCGCCGCATTGCGCGCGTTTTTAAGCAGTGTAAATGTACAGCGCCCTGCGTGATGACGGAACGCTGCGCCAGCGTTTTGGCTTAACGCGCCCCAAACAACCCGACGTCATAACCTGCCTGACGTAGCGCACTGGTGGCCCGCACACTCATCGACAGCAAAATCACAAAGTTGGCCAACGGAATAAATAAACATAGCACCGCCAATGCACGGCTCCACAACGGAAAATCCAGCCCTTTACCCACTAGCCATACCGCAAACACGCCCATCACCATGCCCCAAATGGCCAGATACAGACTCATACTGGTTTCGCCCCAGTGTTGCGCCAGTGCAGCCGCCACAAAGTAAACCAGCATGGACAACGCCGCGAGCTTTTGACCCGCTCCCACCCAAAACAGATCCACATCGGTCTGATCGGCAACCGCCACCCAGCGTCTGGTTTCACTCATGAGTCGACTCCGATCCTTGGACTGTCGTAGGGGTAGACATGGCAGATTTTGCTGGCGTCGCATACGTGCCAGCACACTGCGCCGGATCAAAACGAATGCGGGTCAAAATCAAATCATTGGCATTAAAATATTTGGCTTCAATGGTTAATTGATCACGCTCAAACTGTTGAGCAAAGCCCTGATCGCGAATAAAAAACACACAGAACATCTTCTGTACGCTCTGCCGTAACGCAGGCTTAGAGGACTCATCAAGATTAAAGCCTTGATAATCCATTAAGTGATAACTGATCACAATGGTACGACCCACCACGGTAAGTTCGTCTACCCGTGTCGTGCCATTATCCACCGTCGGCAAGGCCAATTCGATATTCCACTGTTGTACCAATTGCGACACGTTAAGCGGTTCATCTTGAATGGCTTGATAGCCCCAATAGATAAACGCGGCAATCACCGCAGACAACAACACATACACTGAGACTTTCATATATTGGCCGAGTTTAAGGCGTTCTTTGACTATTTAGGCATGACATGTGAATAGATACAACGCTGTAGCGCGCAGGTCATCGGCTTTTTGCCTCCTGCCAGTACATACCCGCTCAAGCTGAAAAGCTATTCCGGCTGTATCCAACATTCGACCACCCGCACCAGACTGGCCACGCGTGAACTTGGGATCGGTAGTACATCATAATAAGCCTCTGGAATATGCACCTTGATCGACTCAAAACCACAGTCAATAAAGCCCATCTCGATGGCATCGTGATCATCAAAGTGCAGACTGACCGTACTACGGGTGGCCAACGCCAAACTGCGTTTAAACGCACGCGACAGCTTAACCATCGGATGCCAACGCAAATTGGGATACAGATCCGTCACATATGCTGCCTTGGCAAACGGACTCAAAGCCAGCGCCAGACGCTGCCAAAATCCCGTGATCACCGCCAGCTCAAAATAATTGACCAAGCCTTCGGTAATCACCAACGTGCGCCGCTGTGGGTCAAGCTGCTTGGCAAAAACCTGCGACACCGACAACGGGCCGTCGGGCTGCAAAATATCCAGATCCACCACCTGATGGACACGGCTTAACAAGCCATGGTGTTTGAGCAAATGCCGCTTACGCGCCGCCATCTCTGGCAAGTCGGCCTCAATATAATGCAGATGCGGATAATGCTCACGCAGTCGCACTCCACGCGGCGAAAAACCACAGGCAATCTCAACAATCTGGCTCACTCCATGCTGCTCAATGGCCTGCTTGACCACTGCATCAATGATTTGATGACGCTGCAACAAAGTGATACCTATCGACGTCCCCGCCAACAACCGCGCCATCGCCTCAGCCGGTCGGCCCAATTGATACAACACCTGCCCCGTTGGATTGGTAAAAATGGGCGAGGACAATCCCTGCTGACGCCAGACTTCGCCGGTGTAATACGCCGTAAAACTAATACTCGAACTATCTTTAGACATACAGTGCCCCACACCAGCAGCCAAAAGGAGATTACAGCATCACCAAACGGTCGATACACTAGCCTAAAATAGCGCTATCCCTAGGGCCAATCTGCTCAATTCATCGGCAAAACTGTTGCCTCTGGCCAGTGATCTCGCCTTTGCACACTCAAAAACGCGGCCCACAGGGTCTATGCACCACCATTAGGGTAAGCGCACACCCTCTACATCCAAACGATGCAAAGCCAATACAGCCTGTGTACGGTTTTGCACGCCTAACTTACGAAAAATTGCGGTCATATGCGCTTTGATGGTGGCTTCGGAAACGTTGAGGGTATAGGCGATTTGTTTATTCAATTGGCCTTCGGCCAGCATCAGCAACACTCGAAACTGCTGCGGTGTCAGGTCACGCAAACGGTCTGCGGTGTCGAGTTCGTCTTGGGCCGGATGATGCGCTGGATTGTGTGCAGGGTTGCCATGCGCCAGATGACCGTGTGGATACCAGTCGTCACCATTTAACACGGTTTGGATCACCGCCAGCATCTCGTCGGGTGCAGCAGATTTGCGAATATAGGCCGCCGCGCCATGTGCCATCGCCCGTTGAATCACCACCGCTTCTTCGTGTGCGGAAATGACAATCACTGGCAAGCTGGGATAATGCGCGCGCACATGTACGAGTGTAGAAAACCCTGATGCATCCGGTAGATGCAGATCGAGCAACAGGAGGTCTGGCACGTGTTGCGCTAAAGCGTCGTGCAGGCTAGCGACTGTGCCCACACCAAGCACACGTGCATCCGGTCGTCCTTGTCGCACGGCTCGCATGAGTGCGTCACGAAACAGGGGGTGATCATCCGTAATCAAAATATTCATCGTGGCAAGCATCAGACCTGACGATTGGGGGTGGTCTGACTATACCGATTGTTGTGCGCGATGCGATAGGTTGTTTGTGCGGTGGGGGTGGATGTGGGCTTGTGGGGCTGAGGGTTTTGTTGTTTACTGTTGGTTGGGTTGCATAAGATCGTCTTTGAATTGATAAATTTTTAATGTTATTGGGTTTATCAGTTTTTGAATGGGCTCTTATTTGTCAGGGTGACACATAAGAGTAGTTAGCAATTATTGCTCCAGCTTTTATTTGAGGTAAAAATATGTCAGATAGAGAATTAGATATTACGAAATTTTCTTATGAGTCTTATCGCAAGTTAAAGAAAAATCTTGGAGAGTTTGATGCGGTAGTCGAGTGTAATGAAATTGCTATCAGAGAGTTTATTGAGAAAGCACAAGCTAAAGATGCTGGCGATTATATAAAAAATTTATCATTTAAGCATAGAGTGAAAGTCGATGCAGTAGATTTTATAAAATTTGGTTCAAGAATAAGGCATTACTATCTTACCTCTGTTTTTCAACAATCAGAACAATTCCTGAAGGACTTTAAAGAAGAATGGAAGCTTTACTTCCCCAACAAAGAATGGTTAGAGATCAAAAGTGGTGAAACAATCCTTCAAAACACTCTAAGGACTCTTTCTTTAAGAATTTCATCTGACCTAATAGAATTTTATGAGTATTATAGATTAGTCAGAAATCATATGTCCCATAATGATAGGGATATCGATAAGCTAAGATCTCTCCTCAGAAAAACCCAAGAAAACAAAAATGAATTTTTAAGCGATTTAAATTTATCTGGCACACCAAACTCACTAGAGACTATTGGTTTTGATGACTTTTTAATATTAACAAATATTGTTAAACATATTGCGTTTTCTATATGCTCACAATCTAAACCAGACAACAATAAAATTGCAGAAGCACTATTTGAACACTCAAAAAAAAATAATGGAAGCGCATACAAGGGTTTAAAAAAATTAAAAAATAATGAAAAAAGATACAACAATGCTTTAAAAAGCTTTATCATAACCACGTTTGGTAGGTTTAGCTCTACGGATATTGAAGAAGTTGTAAGTGAGTTAAAACGTTTGCTAGCTTAATGGCTAAAGCGTCCCCTCCACAAGCCAACTTGATGAGTTGGTTTGTGAAGGAGAAATTATTGGTTCGATTCCAATAGCAGGCTCCATCTCTAGCTTTCTCTTCAAGCGCTTTAAGTACCATAACGCCCAAGCCACTTATGGCTCACTGCTTGATAGCTCCAGCGGATTCTCATATTTTGATTCCACTGTGTAGTGTTACGACTTGCCCAATTAATTAGACCAAAAAAAGACAGCCCAAAAGCTGTCTTTTTTCCCCTCACCCAATCAAGCACTCTTCGCCGGATACACCACCGCAATCAGGTGATCCACCACCGATGGATCGGCCAGCGTCGAGGTATCACCCAGCCCATCCAACTCATTGGCCGCAATCTTGCGCAAAATCCGCCGCATAATTTTGCCAGAACGCGTCTTGGGCAACCCCACCGCCCAATGAATCGCATCGGGCGTAGCAATCGGGCCAATCTCGTGGCGTACAAAATCGCGTAGCGCCTTGCGTAGCTCCTCGCTTTCTTCCACACCCGCCTGCAAGCTCACAAACGCACAAATGCCCTGCCCTTTAATGTCATGCGGCATACCGACCACAGCGGCTTCAGCCACCGCTTTATGCAACACCAAGGCGCTTTCCACTTCGGCCGTGCCCAAACGATGGCCCGACACGTTCAGCACGTCGTCCACACGGCCGGTAATCCAATAGTCACCATCGGCATCGCGGCGCGCGCCATCGCCAGTAAAGTACATGCCTTTAAAGGTACTAAAATAGGTTTCAATAAAGCGCTGATGATCGCCATACACCGAGCGCATTTGCGCAGGCCACGAATCAATCAGCACCAAGTTGCCTTCGCACGTGCCTTCCAATAGATTGCCTTCAGCATCGACAATCGCCGGTTGCACGCCAAACATCGGGCGCATCGCCGAACCTGCTTTCATGCGACCTGCGTTGGGTAGCGGTGCAATCAACACGCCGCCGGTTTCGGTCTGCCACCATGTATCGACAATCGGGCAACGCGACTCGCCGACCACGCGGTAATACCAATCCCAAGCTTCAGGGTTGATTGGCTCACCCACCGAACCGAGCAAGCGCAAGCTGCTGCGATTACTCTGCCGTACAAAGTCATCGCCTTCACGCATCATGGCGCGAATCGCGGTGGGTGCGGTGTACAAGATGGTCACGTCGTGCTTATCGACAATCTGACCAATCCGCGCCCACGTTGGATACTGCGGCACGCCTTCAAACATCAAGGTGGTCGCGCCGTTCGACAGTGGGCCGTACAACAAATAACTATGGCCGGTAATCCAGCCCACATCAGCGGTACACCAGTACACGTCGTCTTCTTTTAAATCAAAGACTTCTTTAAAGGTGGTGGTGGCATACACCAAATAACCGCCGGTGGTATGCAGTACGCCTTTGGGTTTGCCGGTACTGCCGGAGGTATACAAAATAAATAGCGGATCTTCGGCATTCATCGCCACAGCGGGGCAATCGTCCGAGGCGTCAGCGATCAGTTCGTGATACCAACGGTCGCGGCCTTCATGCCAGACCACATCGCCGCCAGTGCGATGCACCACAATCACGTCAGTGACTTGCTCGCCACCAGCAATGGCGACGGCGGCATCGACGTTGGCTTTGAGCGGGATGCTTTTGCCACCGCGTAAGCCTTCGTCGGCGGTGATGACCACATGCGAGTCACAATCGACAATCCGACCGGCCAGCGCATCGGGTGAGAAACCACCAAACACCACCGAATGCACTGCGCCAATGCGGGTACAGGCCAGCATTGCCACCGCCGCTTCGGGGATCATCGGCATATAGATGGTGACGCGGTCGCCTTTTTTGACGTTTAAGGCGTTGAGCGCATTGGCAAAACGGCAGACTTCGTCGTGTAGCTCGCGGTAAGAAATAATCTTGTGATCAGCGGGATGGTCGCCTTCCCAAATGATCGCAGGCTTATCAGGATGGGTGGCTAAATGGCGGTCTAAGCAGTTGGCCGAGACGTTAAGTTCGCCGTCTTCAAACCATTTAATTCTAAAGTCTTCGACCTGATAGGACACATCACGCACCACGCTAAACGGCTTGATCCAATCCACACATTGCGCCTTGTCACGCCAATAGGCGCTGCTATCTTGCACCGAGGCCTGATACTGCTGTTGATACTGCTCAGGGGTCAGGTTGGCTTTTTCGGCAAAGCTGGCCGAAGGCAAAAGATGATGTTCCGTCATAACAAGCGTCCTATTAGGTGGCAGGCTGTGCAACGCCTTCATTCAAAATTTATACCATGACATCGAGTATGCCCAGCCATCGTTGCTGGCTCTATTAGGCTTTGGTCTAAGGCTTTGCGCTAAGGTTTAGCACAATAGCGTGTGTGGCAAAAAATACACTGGTGTTTATAACCAATATCCACATGTAGATTGGTCAACAGGTCTGGATTGCGACCAACCACCGATCCAAAACCGCTCCACTCTACGACCAAAGGCGAATGGGCAAGCGAAGGGTTCTAATCGTTAGATGACAATCAGATGTCAGTCAGATTTCAGCCAGTTTTCAACAACGAAAGGATCTCGTCATGCGCCCAACCGCCCTTGCCATTAGCCTGTTTGCCTTATGTTTGCATAGCACTAGCTTTGCCGCCGATAGCAGCATCAATACCAGCCCAGACAACACCCCAAACAACAACAGCAACGCCGCCATGCAAACCGAAATTAGCGCGCTTAAGCAACGCCTCGCAGCACTCGAAGACAGCATCCAAAGCAGTGCACAAGCAGCACCTGCACCCACCGTGGTGGTTAGCCTGCCCACACCTGTTACGCCCACTAGCAGTAAGCCGATATTTAATATGGACGGCAGCAACACCACCTTTAGCTACAAAGGCTATGTCAAAGTCGATGCGCTGGCCAGCCGATTTAGCGCAGGCGAAGTGGCCAGTAGCAGCGCCGCGCGTGATTTTTATGTGCCTTCTGCCACTCCAGTTGGCAATGGCGAGAGCAGCCAAGTGTTAGACGCGCATGCCAAACAAACCCGTATCACCTTTGCCAGCAAGACCGCGCTCGACAACGGCAAGTCGATCAATACCCAAGTCGAAATGGACTTTATGGTCGCCTTAGACGGCAACGAGCGCGCCACCAATGGCTATGAACCTGAGTTGCGCCATGCGTTTATTCAATACGATAAATACCTGATCGGCCAAACATGGTCCAACTTTATGGACGTCAACGCCCTACCCGACAGCCTTGATTTTATCGGTCCAACCGAAGGCACGGTGTTTGTACGCCAACCGCAGTTTCGCTATAGCCAAGGTGCTTGGGCCGTGTCGGTGGAAAACCCAGAAACCAGCCTCAGCACTGCCACGCCCACTGGCGTGACCAACACGGTCAGTGGCGATGGTCGTTTGCCCGATCTGACCGCCCGTTATACCCACAGCATGGGCCAGCAAGGTCATCTGAGTGCGGCGCTATTGCTGCGTGAACTGCGCAACGACAACAACGGCATTAACTCAGATCACAGCACCGGTGCAGGTGTGAGCGTGTCGGGTCGCTACAACCTTGACGCGGCCAACAACCTACGCGGTGCAGTCACGTATGGTCAGGGTATTGGTCGTTATGTGGGGGTGAATGTGGTCAATGACGCAGCCTTAGATGGCAATGGCCAACTGCATAATATTGACGTGACCGCAGGCTTTTTGGCGTATCAGCATCAATGGCGGTCTGACCTGCGCTCTAGTGTTGGCTTGTCTTATTTTAACGCCGACATCCCCACCGAGATTGTGGGAAATGGCCTAACCAAAACCTCGCAATCGGCCTTAGTCAACGTGATCTACAACATTGCACCGGCCTTAGAAGTCGGTGCAGAGCTATTGCATGGCAAGCGTGAACTGTCTTCCGGCTTGGATGGCAGTTTGGATCGCTTACAGTTGTCGGCAAAGTATCGGTTTTAAGCCCATCAATATTGCTGATTGATCGATAAAACAGAAAAACCGCCAACGAACTTGGCGGTTTTTAACATGGTTTTGCTGGCTTAGTTGATTATTTTGGCGGCTCCACCGTGATGGTATTGGTATCGACCACCACTTGAGTCTCCGCACTTGGGACGGTAGCTGGGGTCACGTCATAGCCTTGACCCGTTGCGGTATCCACCACCCAAAACTCAATCCGACGGTTACGAAAGCGACCCTGTGCGGTGACGTTGTCGGCAATTGGTTGGTTTTCACCCATACCCATCGCGTTCAGACGATCCGCTGGGACACCTTTGGACAGCAAATAATCACGCACGGCATCGGCGCGTTTTTTGGACAATTCCATGTTGTATTGATCGGTATCGACCGAATCGGTAAAGCCGTGAATTTCAACCATCAGGTTTGGCGTGCTGGACATCAGTGGTGCAACCCGATCCAAAACTGGCTTATTGATGTCTGGAATAATCGCTTTGTCAAAATCAAAGTTAATGATCTGGGTATTGAGTACCCGTGCAATATCAATCGGACGGATGCCTGTGGTTGGAAGTTGATCCAGCATCTGCATGGCACGCTGAATACTGCGTTGTGCTTCGGCGGTTTCGTCGACTGCAACCAAGCTGGTAACAGCAAATTGACTACCGACTTGCTCGGCCAAGCCTTGCTGAATTTTTGCCAAATTTGCGGCATTGGCAGTATTCACCACAATCGATCCTTGGGTATTACCCAAGGCGCTATCAGGCAAAAACTCATCATAGTTAATTGCCAACATGGTGTCAGGTATACCGCGCACCACTTGCAAGACGTGATCTAGCATATCCAGATCCATCAGTTGCGTGTTGTAAGCAGGATCAACCAATAGGCGGCAACGGTCGGTGGTCTGAGTATAAATATTGTCCACACGCTCGTTGATCAAGCGTGCGGTGGTTTGGTTGCCCACCGCACCAGAACAGCCCATCAGCTTGCCGGTGCTATCGGTCACAATACTGAGGCGTGCCGGATAGACCGTTTGTTTGGTCATTGGATTTTGCGACGCATTATTACTGCCTTGTGCTGCCGATGGCACGGCCATCATGGGTTGTTCACGCTGCTCATCAACCTCGTGTTTTTTCCACAAGGCACCGGCTGCACCGACTGCCAAAATTGCGCCAATCAGTAGGCTTAAAATCCCGTTTTGCGTCATGCCCGCCTGTGCGCTCAAGGCATGTCTGAGCGGTTGTCCTGTGGCATGTCTATGTCGAATCGCACGCTGTAAGGCGGTAACTGGCTGATATTGTTGGGTTGGCTTAGTCATCAAAAATCCTCATGCTGTTGTGGTTTTCTTTAGACTTTAAAGACTTAGCCGCCGCAACATCGTCACAACGCACACGACTTGTGTAGCAATCGCTGAGCATCTTGCCGCCAATGATGCACTTGCGTAAAAAAACACCGTACGCATTGCGGTTGTGTGGCACAAAGGCGCGCTTTTTGTGATCCACAAACCGACTGAATGCGCCATTTGACTGTGTTTTTCCTGTCAGCGATCAGGTGGGTTGGCCCATCTTGTGCTACAACCCAGACAGTACGATTTAATGTAGGTTTAGCATGAAGTTACATCATCAGATTTTTTTGGCGATCTTTTTGGGTGCGCTGTTTGGCGCGATGACTGGCGCGGATGGTCTACTGTTTAGCGTTCCTATCATGAGTGGCTATGAGTTTTTGGGCACAATATTTTTAAACGCACTCAAGATGGTGGTGATCCCGTTGATCATGACCGCCATCATCAGCGGCATGGTCGGTGTGGGTCAAGATTCTGGGCTTGGTAAGCTGGGGATTAAGACGGTGGGCTTTTATATGCTGACCAGTTTTATGGCCATCATGACGGGCCTTATCTTGGTCAATCTGTTTCACCCTGGCGTGATCAATGGTCAACCTGCCAAAGACTTGTTGGGCTTGGCCACCGATACCGCCCAAGTGCTCCAAAAAGTTGAAGGTCGTAGCACCGGCGATTTTGCCCAGATTTTTTTGCAGTTATTTCCGCCTAATTTGATTGATGCAGCCGCCAATAACCAACTGCTCGGTCTGATCGTATTTTCGCTGTTGTTTGGTTTTTATTTACGCACCGCGCATGGTCGTGCGGGCGAGACCTTACGCCAAGTGATGCAAGCCTCATATCAAATCATGATGAGCATCACCATGCTGATCATTCGCTTTGCACCGATTGGGGTATTTGGTTTGATTGCTGCGGTGGTGGCCAAAACTGGCTTTAATGCGATCAAGCCATTGTCGTTTTTCTTTGTGACTGTGCTGTTGGCGTTGGCTGTGCATGCGTTTGTGGTGTTGCCACTGATGATCAAGTTTTTGGCCCGTCGCTCGCCGCTGCGCATGATTCAGGCCATGTCACCTGCCTTGTTGACGGCATTTTCGTCGGCCAGTTCTGCGGCCACCTTGCCTCTCAATCTGGAGTGTGTACAAAAACGCGCGGGGGTGTCGACCCGTGTCAGTAGCTTTGTCATGCCACTCGGCGCAACGGTCAACATGGACGGCACGGCGCTGTATGAAGTGGTCGCGGTGATGTTTATTGTGCAAGCCTATGGTTTGGAATTGTCGTTTGCCACCCAGTTTTTGATTGCTATTACGGCCCTGCTCACCTCAATTGGTGTGGCGGCAGTGCCAGCGGCGTCGTTGGTGGCGATTACCTTGATCTTAGGCATGGTTGGTGTGCCTGCCGAAGCGATTGGCTTGATTTTGGTCACGGATCGCATTTTGGATATGTGCCGCACCTCGGTAAATGTCTGGGGCGATGCGGTAGGCGCGATGGTATTGGCTCGTTCTGAGGGTGAGGACTTACCGCTCAGTCTGCCTGTTGATGAGATGGAAGCGCAGCAAAAAATTGCTGGCGTGGGGCATACCTATAGCAGTTAATGAGCTATTGGTCGCCTGCACGATGCGCACCGATGCAGATCACGCAGGTGCGCATTTGTATCACTCAGATGATCAATAATAAGCCTTTAATTTTCTGGCCATTCAAAGCGATAGCCCACGCCATACACCGAGACGACCCAATCATGCCGATCTGCACGATCTGCGCTATCACTCAGTTTGCGGCGTAGATTTTTGATATGGCTATCAATCACCCGATCTGCCACATCAAGGTTGTCCGGATTGGCCTCATCCAACAAGCGACCACGCGAGAACACCTGTCCGGCATGCGCCATAAACAAGGCCAACAAGCGAAACTCGGTTGGCGTGAGGGTGAGTCGCTTGCCATTCATGGTAGCGCTCTGACGTGCACTGTCTAGCGCCAAACCCATCGTCGGTTGTGGCTGACTACGGCGCAAAATTGCCCGCACCCGTGCCACCAACTCACGCGGACTAAACGGCTTGCATAGATAATCATCCGCGCCAATCTCAAGACCCAGTAAGCGATCAACCTCCTCGCTACGCGCCGTCACCATAATGATTGGCAAGCTAGAAAACTGCCGAACTTCACGGCACACCACCAGTCCATCCATACCAGGCAACATCAAGTCCAGTACCATCAAATCTGGAGGTTGACGTTTGGCTGCGGCCAGCGCCTCCCCGCCATGATGATAAACTGTCACCTCATGACCGGCTTGAATCAAATAGTCGCGAACCAAACCAGCCAGCTCAACTTCATCTTCAACCACCATAATGTTCATCAGTGCGCGCTCCTTTTTTGCCCAACAGTTGTTGATCTATTCAGGTTAATGATCATGGGGCTAGTGGTAAGCGCAAGCATGCCCGCACACCCCCAATTGGTGAGGCCGAAAACAACAACTCACCGCCTTGTGCTTCGGCCAGTTGTCGCGATAACGCCAAGCCCAAACCACTGCCGCCACTAAGACGACTACGCGATGCATCTGCACGAAAAAAGCGCTCGCCCAAACGCGGTAATAATTCGGCTGGGACGCTTGGTGCGGTGTCTTCAATGCATAGCACCCAAAAGCCGTTTTCGACTGTGTCATGCAAGGCCACGTGGCCACCAGTGTCGGTATATCTGGCACTGTTTTCAAACAAGTTATCAACAATCTGACGCAAGCGATCGGGATCAACCATAATCCGCACATCGCAAGGCTCGGCAGGTCGCTCAACCGTTAAGCCCACGGTGCGGAAACGATCCGCAAAGCTCTCTAGCTCCCGATCCAACAAGCGCCATGGATTAATAGAAATCGGCGTGCATAACAACTGGCCCGCATCGGCTTGCGACAAGGCATTTAGATCGCCAATCAAACGTCCCAACTGTTTGACATGCCGCTGCATAGTGGCGAGATGCTCAGGCGTGGGCTGGCGCACGCCATCTTGCATGGCCTCAATCTGGGCCTGCAATACCGCAACAGGGGTACGCAACTCATGCGAGGTATCAGCCACCCATTGCTGCCGCGATTGTTCGTGCTGTTCGAGCATTTGCGCCAATTGGTTCATGGCTTGACCTAGATCGCCTAACTCATCACTGCGACCCAGTTGAATGCGGGTATCAAAGCGGCGCTGAGTCATCAGCCGTGCCGCATCAACCAAGCGGCGGATCGGTCGATTAAAATGACTGGCCAACAACCCTGCTGCAATCACACTGGCCAACAATGCGGTCAATGACACCCAAAAAATCTGCCGACGTTGGTCAGAAAAATAAGTTTGCGATAACGCATCATCTGGATTCACTTGCGGCTGAATAGTCAGGTAGCCCACCACCTGTTGATTGACCGTCAAGGCACGGCGTGGGGCATGGATATCAGGTGCAAAGCCAGACAGCCAATTACCTTCGGCAGACAACAAACCCAAACGCTCACCCAAAATCAGTTGATCCGGTGGGGGGCGTTTAAAGTGCTTGCGCGGTTTGTCTGTCGGAATGCCATTTGCACGATTATCACGTCGATCTTCTCGCTCACGACGATCAGCAAAATTCGGTGGCATAGGCGGCATGTCATCTTCGGCGCTCAGGGTTTTTCCGGCAGCCAGCAACTTCAGACGGCGCTCTTGGTGCATGGCAATAAAGTGCTGTTTCATCAGCCAAAACATCGGCTCAGACTGCGACATATCGGGCCAATGCCCCAGCACTTGATACTGCTGCTCTAGCTGGGTGGCCAAGCCATCTAAACGGCTCATCTCAACCTGTGCCACATAACGCGCAAAGCCTTCGCGCAAGGCACGATCCAGCACCCATAAGCTGCTCATGCCCACGATCATCACCGTGAGCAACACCGCCACAAAAATCCGCACTGCAATTGGAATCCGTCTCAATCCCCTGACTCCACTCATCAACTCATCATGCCTTGATCTCAATATGGCTCTCAACATGCCTGCGCTGCGCTCAACTGGCAAGTGCTGGCGTATTCATGCTTTCTCCACCATTCACGCATAGCGTAAGCAACACCACCACGCAGCACTACACACCAGTCCAATCAAGACTACATGGCGAAGGTGTGACCACCATGGAGCAAATCGATATGTTTTTACTCAAGCGCGTTTCGTGTTTAGCCATTCTTGTGCCTGTTGTTGCACTGGCGGGTTGTCAAAACATGTCACCCAAAGCTCCACCGATGGGCGACAACCCTATGGACGGCAAAAAACACAGCATGCGCGGTGATCAACGCGAAGATAAACAGCGTAAACGCTCATCACGCAAAGACAATCGCGAGATGCACAAAGAGGCCTTGAGCAAAGCCTGTGACGGTCATGCACTCGGCGATGCAACCACACTCCAAACACCACGGGGTGAACTCAAAGGCCAATGCCAACTGATGTTTGTGCCTGATCAACCACCGGCTGACCCACAGCCATAAGCCGCCTAGCGCTGCTGACACAAGGACTGTGCCCATGTTGACACCGACCCACTGGAATGCCCTTATCGGTCTACTCTTGGGATTTTATAAGCTTGGTCTACAGGCCCCACCACAGCCACGGTTGCCAGCCATACCCAAAGCTATACCCTCAGCCGCGCCAGTGCCCTGAGCCTCACCGGCATGAGTGCCAAAGCAGCGGGGCTGACTCTCTCCAATGTCAATATGAACAACATTCCACTCAGCAACATTCACCAGACTTTATTGGCTGGAGACTCGGCAGGCACAACTGCCAGTCAAGACGTGTATTTGTCACTGCAAAAGACCGACCTGATCTGGCAAACCACCAGTACCGGCACCTTTGGCACTACGGCAGCGCAGACAGGCTGGTGGATCAACCTACCTGACGTGCAAATCCCCAACATCGTGACCGATCAATCGGTCCGCCTGACCTTGCTCCAAGCAGGGGCAGGATTGCTTGGTGGTGTGGTTAATCTCAATGCAGTCGACCTACAACAACAACCGGTCGACAACTGTTATGGCACGCTGACGTTCTGCTAATCGCAATATAGTCAGCGGCTTTGGTTCCGGCTTAGCCGGTTTGATACGGGTACAAGCTTTCGGTGGACGTGGCTTGTACCCGTTTTTTTATGTTTTTATCCTGATGCAAGCGGCACTGAATCAGCAGAATTTCAAGCACGCAACTCACATAAAAAAATCCGGCCAATTGACCGGATTTTTTGACATCATCATGTGCTTATTTGGCCAGTGCAACACCAGCGGCTTGCAAGGCTTCTTCTTCATCCAAAATGGCGTCCACCGCCACCAATTGCGGGTCTTCCATCAGATCTGGTGCAGGGGCATGACGTGAGCCTTCTGCTTTGGCAAAGGTGTGATCCAACAAATGATGCAATTTATCAATTGCCAGCTCAAAAGTATGATCAATATTGTCACCCTTTGCCGTCACAGCCAGTGGCTTCATGCCAGCAGGACGTGCTTCGATCATACATTTTTTATCGTGCTCACCATGCTTGGCGGCATTGGCATCACTAAAGTGAACTTCAAAATGGGTAATCCGTTGACTGAGTCGGTCAAACTCCTGTTCCAATCGCTCTTTCACATGTTCGATTAAGCGAGCACCACCTTCAATATGATTATCATGACGAACTTGAATATTCATGCTTGATGTAACCTCTTTCCACAGTGAGTTCACCCCCACTGTAGACAGACCAGCGTGTAACATTCTGTTGATCTAAATGTAGAGTTTCGTATCCAAAGTAGCGCTTACCCACCACTTGTCTAGATTTTGTGATATTTGATCCGAATTGGTCATTTTTTGATGACTTCCTGTCATCGCAGAGTCACAGACCACTTCGGGTGGTAGGCGATTTTATGTTCAGAAGCGCTTCATAAGTATCAATCAAGCTGTTTATTTTTAAAGCAATCCTCGCAAATCGACCGATCTTTTAACGCAGTTGACGCTGTATCATAATCACGCCAGCGACCATCAACGCCAGTACAGCAAGTACCTCATACATCTGCTCGGCAGCCAATAATTGTGCTTGCTGATGAACCCGTTGCGCCAACATTCCCATGGCCACCTGCTGCGCCTGCACCGTCTCTAAGCCCTGTTGCATGAGCATCAGACGAGTCTGATCCAACCAATTTAAAACCCCCGTCCGATCCGGTGTCAGCCCTGCGCGTAACTGTGCATCCACGCTACTGACTCGATTTTGCAGCATGACTGCGGCAATCGCCGTCGATGAAGACACCGCAATCTGCCGCATCAGATTTTTGCCCTGATAACCATGTGCAAAGCGATCATCGCTATCCAACTGACTAAAAGTTAGTCCCGCAACCGGTAGCACCAACAGCACGCCAAACACACCCTTGGCCACCAAACCCACCCACAGTTGGGCAAAACCTGCATCTGCACCCACCCGCGAAAACCACCACGCTGCAATCGCCAAAGCCACAGCACCTGCCACCATCACCACTTTTTTGCGCGGAAAATACCGACCCAGCCATGCCACATACAGATAACCGACCACTACCCCACTTAAACCCACCAAACCATTCATCCAGCCAACATTGAGCAACGAAAAGCCCAAGCCCTGCTCGGCATAAATCGGAAAAATATAATTGCCAAAACTGGCAACAAAGTAATACAGAAAATACAGCCCCAAACCCGTCAGATAGACCGGACTATTCAGCTCACGCAAATGAATTAACGGCTCAGGATGCCGCCACTGCTGCCATAAAAACCCCAACAACAGCCCCGCACCCAACAGCAACAACCCCCACAACCGCAACGGGTGGGTAAACACATCAAAGCGTGTGACCGTCAGCACCCATTGCAAAATCAACACCGCAGTCGCAAATAATACCAATGGCAACATCGACAACGCTGGCACATCACGCCGTCGGCCAATGCCCTTGGGCAGCAACCACCAAATCAGCCCCGCACACCACAGCGCAAACGGCAACGGGCCATAAAACACCCACCGCCACTCGCCATACTCGATCAAGTGCGAAGCCAACACTGGTGCAATCCCACCTGACGCCATCATAATCAACATAAAATATTTGATCGCGCGGGGTCGCTCCTCCACGCTAAACATCAAATTGATCAAAATTCGACTACTGGTAAAAAATGCCCCTCCACCAAAGCCTTGCAGCAAGCGCGATAATGTCAAACTCCACAAATGATCGCTCCACGCACAGGCCACACCACCAACGATAAACAACAGCAGCGAGGCCAACAAATAACGGCGATAACCCATCCGCCGCGACAGCCACTGCTGCAATACCACCATCAGCATAATGCCCACTGCATACGCCGTCTGTACCTGCGCAAACTCGCGCGGCCCTGCATCCACCCCGCCAATAATATGGCTGGATGCAAAGATAAACATTTGGCTTTCTAAAAACTCAGTAAAGGTCAGCAAGCCGAGCAACATCATCAACGAGCGTCTTTTTTGCGCACGAATCTGCTGCCGCACTTGCTGCTGCAAATGCTTGCTAAAGGCCACAACATGATCGGCAGCGTCGCTCATGCCACGCTCCAAAAGAGCCGATAATT
>JBBKWH010000096.1:0-14145 GCA_037968855.1 Moraxellaceae bacterium
CAAGGCGGTAATAGTCGAGTCGGTGAGGTGGCCTATCCACAAGGCGAGGAACGTAAGGCCATCAATGCCGCGTTTGATCGGGTGTTTCAGGCGATTAAGGCCGAACAGGTGTTTGAAAAAGCGGTGCAGAATGAGTCGCTGATGGATGATTTGTTTGGTTTCATGACCGACAGCTCAGACAGCAGCACCGATGTAATGGATTTATTTGCACTGCAAGCACAGTTGCAACAGATCAATTTGTATACTGATCCGGTTGCCGCGCTGACCACTTGTATCAGTGCGTGGGACTCAGTACAGAGCTTACGGCAGCACCAACAATTTATAGGAGGTCAACATGTATCAAGTGCCAGCAACGGTTTGGAATCAGATCGCCAAAACGCAGGAAATCCGCAGTCCGACCCTTCAAACCCTAATGGAAATGGGTCAAGAGGAGCTGGATCAAGCGATGCAGGAACACGAGAAACTGCTACTGGACGGGGGACTAACGGAGAACCAAGCCTACATTTATCAGTTGATGATGCCAATGGTCTCGGAACAGGCAGCAATCAGCAGTTATATCGACCAGATGGGTCGGCAAGACCTGCGAGCAGCTCTACCGGAGATACTGACAGCAGCGGAAGCGGTGGTGATCGGGTCGCAGGATCGTCCGCTGAACAACTCGAAAGAGACCGATCTACTTTATCGCATGTTGTTACAGCTACAACCCTAGCCGATAAAGTTGTACTACAAGCCGCTGCGCCCACAGAAACCACTTGGGGTAGTCGTGAAAGCATTGATGCAAGCCTGCCAATGCTTTTACCTGAACAACGCGATGACGTACTAAAAGCTGAAACCCGCCTGATTGAGCAGAATCAAAACGGGATTTTGTTCACCAATGGAACAGGCACAGGCAAGACCTACACTGGACTTGGTGCAGTGAAGCGGTTTGCAAACGCCGGTCAAAAGAACATCTTGATCGTCACCCTGAATGACAAAATTTGCCGTGATTTTGTGAGCTCTGGCAAAAACCTTGGTTTGGGTATTCACCAGCTCAAGGGAATTGATGAGCATGGTGGTGATCAGATCATCGTCACCACCTACGCTAATTTTGGGCAGAACAAAGCGATTGGGCAGCGTGATTGGGACTTGATCATCGTTGACGAGTCTCACACGTTGATGCAAAGCGAAAAAGCCAGCGACACAGCAGCACTGAAGAAACTGCATGCCCTATCAGGACATCATGCTGGTTTTGATGTGTGGGCGGGTATGCGTTATCCAGATCAAGATCCAAAGCCCACGGCAGTTGACGCTGAAGGTAACAAGTCGTTCGATCAAGCGGATATGTCAGCTTGGGAAAACTTCAAGAAGCCATTACGTGCTGCGTGGCAGCAAAATTGGATAAAGCAAACTGGCAAGCGTCCCAAAGTGATTTTTTTATCGGCTACGCCATTTGCTTATGTGCCAACTGTAGATTGGGCTGAGGGTTATTTGTACCACTACACTGAGCCTAGCAGCATGTATACCAATGCCGAAGAGATGCGTGGTTATAGCTATAACTCTGGCGGTAGTCGTGAGCAGTTTTATATGGGTAATTTCGGTTATCGAATGCGCTATAACAAACTGACTCGGCCTGATGGCAAAGTGCGTGCTGATGTCATGGAACGCATGTTTGCTGAAAAGCTCAAAAAATCTGGTGCAATGGCAGGGCGAGAGCTATCTGTTCCATTTGATTATGACCGTAAGTTTGTACTGCTTGAAAGTCGGGTAGGCTCCACAATCGACGAAGGGTTCAAGTGGTTGGATGATTATGAGGATGGCTATTTCAGAAGTCTAAAATCCGCATTGATGAAGCGTTTTGATCACCTCAAACGTCAGCGACTACTGGAGGCGATCAAGGCTGAGGATTCAATTGATCAGATTAGAAAGCACGTCAGTATGGGGCGTAAAATTGTGGTGTTTCACGACTACAACGAAGGTGGCAGTACCAATCCTTTCGTGATGCATGGCCATGAAGACGTTGAGGTTGATCGTTTAAATGATGAGTTTCAAGCAGAACGGCCTGATTTGATCAATATGCGGTTGGATTTGCCCTCACCGATTGTCAACTTGACCCGCGCGTTTCCTAAAGCATTGCTGTTTAATGGACGTGTACCCAAGGCGCAGCGCAGTAAAAATGCAGACCTGTTTAACCAAGATGACAGTGGGCATGATGTGATTGTTGTGCAGTCTGATGCTGGGTCAACAGGGATCAGCTTCCACGATACCACCGGCAAGCACCAGCGGGTCATTATCAACATCGGGATGCCGCAAAAACCTGCCAAGCTACGGCAAACTGAAGGGCGGATCTATCGGGTCGGTCAGGCTTCTAACGCGATCCATCGTTATATCACCACCGGTACAGACTGGGAGCGTAGTACATTTGCCAGCAAGATTGCCGAGCGTGCTGAGACCGTCGATAACCTAGCAATGGGTGAGTCTTCGATGAGCAGCATCAAAGACGCGCTGATTGAGGCATATGAGGCTGCTGAGTATTTTGAGCCGTCGATGTCAGATGGTGTGGGCGGCAAGGCACGCGATGAAGAAAAGGCGCAGCTCACCACGTTATCTGACTTTGACCGTGCCAAAACGCTGTTTTATGGCAAAGGTAAAAACAAGAAACGTCGCGATCAGCGCGAAGGTGTGGACTGGTATGCAACGGCTGAACCTATTGGCCTGAAGATGATGCAGTTTGCTGGTGCAAAAATTGGCGATGATGTACTGGAGCCGTCAGCAGGGGATGGTGCAATTGGGCGGTTTGTACCCAACGGTGCGAATCTCACCATGATTGAGCCTTCAGATGCTTTGGCAAGCCGCGCCCAGCTCAACAACACTTCAGCAAACGTAATTGTCAGTGGCTTTGAGTCACATGACATCGTGAATAAGTACGATACTGTGGTGATGAATCCACCGTTTGGTATTGCAGGAACCACAGCGATTCAGCACGTCGAAAAAGCCCTGAAACATTTGCGCGATCGAGGGCGTGTTGTGGCGTTGATTCCGCGCGGTGCGATGGATGAAAAATTGGATGCCTTGCTTGCTGACCCAAGCATGAAAATCTATCACCGAGTGGCCAACATTGAGCTGCCTGTCAGTGCGTTTGTAAATGCGGGTACAGCGGTGAGAACCCGTATCGTGGTGATTGACCGTTATGACCGACCGGCTGATGTACCTGCTCAAGTAAAACGTTTGGATTACTCCAATGCTGATTCAATTGAAGAGCTATTTGATCGGATTGCTGATGCGGACATTCCTGCGCGTAAGCCACGTTGGGATGAGGTTTTGGCTAAACATGGCATTACCCATACAGTCGAAAAGGGTAAACATTATCTGGAGGGGGAAAACCTCAGAAACCATCGCAGCATGATGTGGACGTTCAACATGCGTACCAGTAATGGTTCACCTACCGAATGGGTCAGTAAGTCTGTCACGTCGCCTGTGGTGAAGTTTGCTCGCTATCTGGAGGACATGGCCGAATTAGAGGCGGTAAGAAGACAGGCGTAGTCATTATCACCCGCGCAAACCCACCATCCAACCATCATCACCCACCACACACTAGGCCATCGATCATCGGTGGCTTTTTTTCATGGCATTGCTCAATCAGCCCGACAACCTCAAGACAGACACGCCTTTTGCCCAAACCAGTCAAACGCAATGGGGCAAGCTGTCCCAAGGCTTGCTGGCTGAGATATTTCCACTTAAAAAAGTGAACACTGAAGGTGGCAAATTCCACTTTGAGCGAGATGGCCAAGTCTCTGTCATGGCCTTGCTCACCGAAGGACAGATTGAGTTCTCCAACAACTACACCACACCTTTTGAGTCAGCCAATCCAGAAACACGTCTGCCAAATATGATGGCCATGATCCAGTCTGGGCAAATGTTAAGTGGTTTGGCGCAAGCCTTTGGTGGTGGCTATTTTCAAAAAGCTCTAGAAGTGTCTGGCATGTCGGACATCATCGATAAAGGTGCCAAGTTGCTAGAAAGCCTTGAAGGGCGCACCAGCTTGACCAAAATTAACTCCACCGAGATTTACGTATCAAGCTCCCCCCTAAAGATCCCACTCACTTTAGTGTTGCGTGCATGGGCAGATGCCAGAACCGAAGTTGAAGATCCCATCGCATTACTTGAAAGCTGGTCACTCCCTGAATATTTGCACGACCAATCCTTGTTGGTGGGCTTGGCCAATTCCGGTGGCGATGGGGGAGGCTTTTTAAACAGCATTTGGCCGTCCAAAGTCCCGCCATTTGTGGGTATGAGCTATGCCGGTCGTACGTATAAGCCTTTATTGATTGAGTCTTGCAGCTCGCCCTTGGTGGTTGAGCGTGACGAGAATCTAAATCGCCTATTTGCCCAAGTCACCATCAATGTCACATCACGTACAGCACTAGACGCCCCTGAGTGGGCAGCCATGAGGTAATCACTATGCTACGTCGCCATCGGATCGACAGTGGTTCGGTCAATCGTTCTTTGCGTGAACTCACCATCGGTGAAGCCTTAAACATTGCCCGTATCCCGTTTGCTCAAAACGAACACCGGATCACCGCCTTTTTGTCTGCGGTACTAGAAGATAAGGCTTTGGCGCGGTCAATGACGGTGCAAGAGCGTTATCACTTGCTGATCGAATACTTGGCGGCAAGTACGGATACGCCTTTATCGGTACCGGTGAACTTTGGGCTGTATCGAATGCCCAAAGATCCAAGCAACAGCTGGAAAACATCCACCACAACACCCCACGCTGAGATCCACCAATTGCTTGGCTGGCAAGCAGAATTGCTTGAAGTGGTCTGTGAGGACGTGGCGGATTGGTTTATTGGATCGTTGGTGCTGCAATGCCAGTTATCCCAATTTACTCCTATGCCTACTGAAGCCGATACACCAGATCAAGAGCGGCTGGCGGTCCTGCATGCGCGGGTCAAAGCCTTTGAAGCGATGAGCCAATCCGAAGCGGAATCGTTGACCAGTGCATACCTGCAAGCCAACAACGAGATGGCCTACCACCTCAAAACCAATGTCGATGCCCAAGGGATCACCATCATGCCGGTCAATTCGGTGAAGGGAGGTGCAGACGACGCGCCAGCCCGATTTCGCCCCGATACCACTTTTGGGTGGCTCGCCCAAAAACTCGGTCGATTTTTGGATCAGCCTGGTGAGTGAGCTTGGGCAAGATCTGGATTGCGGTTTTGATCGTGCTGCTGGTTATGCCGTGAGTTTCCCTGATCTGTACTACCAGTCCAAAGCCTATGAGCAGCTCAAGGAACGACGCAAAGGGGAGCAGCAGTACCGGCACGCCATCATCAATCGACTTGATGGCCTGTTATCACGTCCAATTGTTTTATAGGTGACGCATGACTAGTTTGAACCATGTACGTGGTGACACCTTCAGCGTGTTACACACCTTGCAAGCACCTGATCAACAGGCGCGAGATTTAACCGGCTATCAAATCATTGCTGTGCTTGAGCAGCGCAATGGCCAAGCCATAGCGACTCTTGAGCTTGAGTTACTAGACCAAGCCACACTGACGGGCCGGTTCTTACTGAAGTCACCGGACAGCAGTACATGGCCGTTGACCCGCTTACGCTACAAGGTTCGTTTTATTGATCCACAAGGTGTGGTGAGCACCTCTGGATTTATTGATGTCAGGGTTACGCTTGCCCATGAATCTGATTGCTGTGGCAGTAGTGACGAGCCGATACAAGTCAGTATCTCGCACGAGATCATGATTGCTGAGACGGATCCAGATCAATTGCAGGTTTCTATCGGTACGGTGCTCACCGGTGGAGGGAGTCAGGCGCTGATCGTCGGCAACTGGGACATGCGCAATGTCTCAGCCTCGGTCTACGAAGTGACCACGGGTTGCGTTGTCGAGAACCAGCAGCTATCGGCATTGCCAAGTGTCGACTTGCCTCATATCGATGATCTTGGCCCGTATATCAGTGCAACCGCTGAGTTATCCGCTGATATCAGTATTGGCGTTCCTGCACTGGCCACTGACCTGTTCTTGTTTGGTCTGCACGATGCAGCGTCGTCAGTCATTGAGCAGGTCAACCAGATTATGACCGGCGTCATGCCAGCAGGATTGCTGATGTCCTTGGTGAGCTTTGGCGCGGGTGATTATCAAATCAGTGTATTTGGTGACAGCATGACCAACGTGCCGTCATCTGCTATCAAAGATGGCTTGCTGAATATGCACATTAACGATGGCGTATTGAGCATTGAGGGTGTTGATGACTTTGCCTACAACGTGCCAAACAATTCGATGTTCGGTGTGGTCAGTCTGGTGCAAGGAGAGGGCACGCCTTCAGATATGACGGTCATCACCAGTGGTCAATCAGCACCGGCCATCCTGCCAAGTGACTGGTTCAACGGTGCTGTCTATCGTGTAACGCATGGTGGCCGTTATGCAAATAAAACCACCTTGGCGGGTGATTTTGTCACGGTCATTGATGATGGTGCTGACCTGATCGTGGTGCATGCTGACCTGCCTATTGATGTGAGTGCACTCCTTGCCGATGAGCAAGCTGCACGGATGGCAGCAGATGAGACAGAACGTCTGGCTCGCATCAACGCTGATCTGTTGAATCAAGCTGCACAGCAAACAGCCCTCAATACCGCCATGAGTGCGTTAAGTACCAATGTATATAAGAAGTACGATCACTTTTCGGCATTCCCAGTGATCCATATCGTCCAGATGACCTCTGAGCCGAGTAGCAGTAATGATGACTATCTATACAATGACGGTGTAACCAATCTTCGAATGAACGATTGGTATATGCTGAATCGTAAATTTGATCCGCAAAGTTGGCAGCATACTTATCGATGGCAACATGTTTATCGGTGGAATGGTCTTCAGAACGCATTTGTTGAAGTGCCTGATGCTGAAGTCTGGCAAGTGATCAACGATAAACCAGTCATATTCAAGGCTAGACATAGCTTGTTTTTAGGCCGTCTATATAAAGATGAGATTGGTTGGATGTACGACATCCATAATAGTATCAACTCTAGTGCGGGAAACAACGATACATTTTTATACGGCTTATACCATGACCCTGCCAAACAGTTCACCGGTGGCTATATGTCACTGGAACATGTTCAACGCCTACAGGCTGTCGAAAGTCTGGCCCAAGTCAACAATCTCAACTTAGGTGACAAGGCCGATGTGGTTGAGGTAGAGGGCATTGCAGCACAGGCAGAAACCAATCGTTTAGCGCTACTCACCAAAGCAGATATTAACGCCTTGGCGACACTCACCACGCTTGTTGGGACTAAAGCCGATCAGTCCTACGTGAATGATCAAATCGCCAATTTGGTCGGTACCGATGGTCAAGTGCTTGCTGCCATACAAGCCATTGCTGATGAGTTGGCAAACGCTGAAGGCATTCTTGAAGCGCTCGATCAGACGGTTGCTAACCGGGTGCGCTTTGATGTGGCCACTCAAGCACTAACCTCCCTGCAAAAATACAATGCCCGAACCAATATTGGTGCTGAAGAAGTAGGCACAGCAGCCATGTTGGTTGCACAGGTCACCGTTGCCAGTATCGGTGCGGCAACTGCTGCACAGGGAGCTAAAGCTGATACTGCTTTGCAATCAGGGGATGTTGCACCGGTTGCATTGAGCGGGAATTATGCGGATCTGATTGGCCGGCCAACATTACCAACCAACACCGATGGCCTCAACGAAGGCACATCAAACCAGTATTTCACGTCAGCCCGAGTGCGTGCGGCACTGATGACCGGCATCAGCTTTGCGACCGCTACTGCTGTCCTTGCCACAGATGGTTTGTTGGTGGCCGTAGGCAAGCTGCAAGCCCAGATCAGTGCATTTGCAACAGTTGCACGAACAGGAAGCTACAACGATCTTGCGAACAAACCTGTCATTATTTCAATGGTAAGTCTAACCAAAGCGCAATATGACGCATTGACTACCACTGAAAAAAATGATGTGACAAAACTTTATGTGGTGGGGTGATTATGCTGCCGCCTAACAAAGTCGTGTTCCACAAAAATGCAATTGTCCAGAGTTTGTATTTAACCAAAAAAACCTATGGTTTGAATCTTTGGCGGTTTAGCGGAGCAGCGCCATTATCAACTAATTTGTATGGTGCTTGGTCTGAAGAAGTTATTAGCAAAGATAAACAAAGTCAAAAACTAATCTATTCAGCAAAAGGAACTTCTGGTTCAACATCATTAAAACAATGGACGGGTATGTCGACGTCACCCACAATGATTTTAACTGAAACGTATACTTTCTCCTGCAAAATAAAATCTTCGCTTAAATTCGTTCGGTTTTATGTCTATATTTTTGGGCAAGCTAATCCGATTGCTGCTGTAAAGGTTGATGTTAATAATACGACTTTTACTGATGTTATTTTTGAGTCTGTTCAGACTAATGGTGTAAATGAAAATGCTTCATATATGGGTGTTGTTTTCATCGGATGGACTATAACTGATTTTTCTAACGTGTCTGATTCATCGTATTTCGTTGGCCATACTATTGAAGTTAAAGACGTTAAGTTGGAACAGGGTTCACAAAGCCCATATTCCATTAACTCAACCTTGCTGTAAGTCGCCGTATTGAAGTCGTTTTAATACCAGCCTGACATTACGTCACGCTGAACAAATTGTAAAAGGGAGTGCGTGATGAGGTTAGCCGTTTTATGGGCGTTGGTATGGCGTCTATGTATTGTGCTGAGCGTACCTATTTTGACGCTACGGCGTGCGCTTGCAGCAGATAGTCCACTGGTAAATCTGGCAGCGACGTATCCGACAGAGTTGATTTTTGGCGGTTCGATTTTGTGCCTGATTCTGGGGTCATTGCTCGGCACGTTTTACCCAGTGCCTGATGATGTCAAAAAACAACCTATGTCGCTTGGGATCAAGTTTTTGGTGTCGATCAGCTTTGGGATAGTGGCTTTCATTTATGTGTTGCATGTCGATAAGTCGCTCACGTTAGTCAATCCCCTGTGGGTAGGCGGTGTTGCATTTATTGCACCGGCAATTGTCGAAATCGTGCGTGCGTGGCTGATCAAAGCTGTGCAAGCCAAGATTGGAGCATGACCATGCTACTAACAAATTTGTGGGTTGTTATTGGTTTGATTTGTGGGCTGTTGATCGCGTTGCCGACTGCCAAGTTCGACACAACGTGCATCAACCTGCAAACGGGTTTGATTGTCAATTGTTTGGCGGCGGTGGTCGGCGGCCTGTTCGACGTGACTTGGCTTGCGGTCGTGCTGGTGTTGATTGGGTCAGCTATGGCGGGTTATGCACTGGTGTTTTGTAAACGTGTTTTTAGTATTGAGGTGCACAAATGAGTATTCAACAAATGATTGATGAAATCATCAAACGCGAGGGCGGGTATGTGAATCACCCCTCTGACCGTGGCGGCCCTACGCGGTGGGGCATTACGCAGGCATCAGCACGCGCCAACGGTTATATGGGCGATATGCAATCGCTACCAATTGATCTGGCCCGAAGTATTTACCGTACTGAATACTTCACCAAACCACGCTTTGATCAAATTGCCGAATTGTCCCCAATATTGGCTGAAGAGCTATTTGATACCGGTGTAAATTGTGGTGTTGGCTTTGCTAAGCCGCTGATTCAGCGAGCCTTGAATTTGCTCAATCAAAACGGTGCGGGTGGTTGGCCTGATTTGGTCGTTGATGGTGTCATCGGCAGCAAAACAACATCTGCGCTCAAAGTCTATTTATCAAAGCGCGGCAAGCAAGGCGAGGCGGTGCTGTTCAAAGTCCTGAACATATTGCAGGGCCAGCGGTACATTGAGATCGCAGAGCGCAATCCAAGCCAAGAAGCATTTTTCTATGGATGGATTGCCAATCGTGTGGCGTAGCCTGCTGCTCTGTCTTATGCTGACTGGGTGCATGGCGCACTCAGTCAACGTCACGGTACCGGTGACCGTGTGTGTGATGGGCGTGCCGTGTAAATAAAGGAAAAATTAGATGAAAGCCTTGTGCGCAGTTTTGATTCTTATCGTGTCTTTTGTAGCAGTCTTTGTTTTTTTCAGGGGAGGTGATTTCGGCAATCAATCGAAACCTAGGGAAGTGTCGGCTGAAATCATGCAGCGATTGACACCTCCGGTACTGCTTGGCCAAAGCCCAAAACAGATTGATGAAAGCTTACTGGCACAGATGACGGCTGATGAAGTTGATATTTTGACACTTGTGCACGACCGCAATTTTACTTTTTTGCAGCTAACGTGGGTGCCAGTTCGCAAGGCTTGGCTTGCGCAGTTGCCAGAAACGGCATGTCGAGCTGCTTATTTTGATCTAATTAAATTTGCTGAGGCATATCAGAGAGCAATATCAGGTCAGCTCGATGAAAAATTGCAAGATCAGTCTGATCAGGCAGCGATGGATTATCAAAAAGGCAAGGCGAGGTGTCGTGGAAAAATCTAACATTCTGCATCGGATACATCTGATGGGTAGGATCTTCTGGTGGTTGAAGTGTCGAGAGTTGCTGGTAAATTGATCGAATCTGGCGTATTCAAGACAAAAACCGAAGGCGTTGAGAACCTAAAGCATATCAAATCATTGCTTTAGGTTCATAACAGGCTCTAAGTTAAATTCCACGTTGAATATACTCAAGCCATATCTGGTCGCCTTTTCGATCTGTATTGATTTTTTTTGTTGGGCTTAGATTTTTAGATATGTTTTCTTTTAATCGATATTCTTGATTGTATTCCATATTTTTGAATGTTGCTTTTGAGTAAAATATAGCTAAAAATTCAGATAAAGTGGGGTGTAGTCCGATTTTGTTATAATGGTTCTTGATGTTAATGTTTAAGGTATTTTCTAGGTTTATATGTACGTAGCTATCTGGATGTCGGTCGAGATTAATATTACATATAGAGATTATTTTATCAACTAGCATATCAACAAAATTATAATTTTTTATTTTATCTCCCTGTCCAGATTCTTTTAAAAATAAAATAATTAATAGCATTTGATTTATTTCAACCCTTGATTCTGTCAGCAGAAGAGAGTATTTGTTTAGGATCGATTTAATCTGTCGAGGTGATGTTTCTACTAGGTTTGATATAAATTTGCAAATAATAAATAAAGAGCTTTCTTCAACTTCATCTTCTGTTGTCAGTCCAAGGGTACATAGGTGAAATTTAATGCTTTCATCTGACTCTGTTTTAGATGATGTTTTTAGTAGAAATGTAAAATCAATAAACTTTTCTAAATATTGATTATCGGATTTAAATCCATAGTAACTATCAATTGATTCACATAGTTGCTTTTTGTGCATTGATAAAACAAAAACAATGTTAGGTGTGTCAAAAAAATGCTTAATACGCTCAATCAAACGAATAGAAAATTCTGGCTTGCATCGGTCAAGCTCATCAATGATGAATACCAATGGCTTTTCTAGCTTATTAGCCACTTCTGCTAGTTGAGTCTTGAAGCCCTCAAGTGTTTGTTTATCAGCTTGGTAATTTTTGACCTTTTCCTCAAGTTGCTCTTTGATCCGTTCATTCAAATCTTCAACGAATGCTTCGCCAAAATCTCCGCCACCTTCTTTGGCCGCTTTAAGCATATCTGCTACCGGTTGAGCAAGCATACCCGCGCCCATTAACGTCATTGCAGCTGTGAAGACCATTTTGGGTAGGCTTGGTAACATTGCATGCCAGACCGCTATAGCGCTATTTTTAACAGACGCACCTAGTCCTTCTTCTTGCCGATCTAACAGGTTAGCAATTTCGGTAGCAATGACCAAAAAAGGATCGTCAATGTAGTCATTTGCAAATGCATCAAGATAGGCAACCTGATAATGTTCATTGATCAAATGCTGTTTCCAATGCTGAACAAACCATGTTTTGCCTGCACCCCACTCAGCATCAAGAGCTAGGGTTGCTCCAATTTTTAAGCGTCCCACATAACCTGTCAGATGTTCGGCAAGTTCTTTACGTTCCCAATGATCGCCTTCAAAAGGAGTCTCAATATTGGAAAAATCGTCTTTTGACCAGTTTAGTGCAGAAGAATTGGTGGTAGTGTCGTTCATAGTAAATCCTTTATAGATGGTGTGCTTTTCAAAGCATGACTACTAAAGTTTTAGTTGTTCAAGCATGTGTGGATTGTTCTGAGTTACTACTCATCTAATAAGCAAGATACACAGCCAAAGAACCAATACACCAGTGATGCCTGCAAGAAACTTGATGGTCTTTTGCATGTCTTCAATGCGACCTAAATCTTTTGTAGATGATGGCTGGGGCTGGGCTGGCCTCTTATTCCGTAGTTCGCTATCAAGCCGTTCAATGGATCTTTTAAGGTTCTTGTTTTCTGTTATAGCATCCGTCAGCTTCTGATGTTTAAAGTGATTGTCATTCAGCTCACCCTTTAGATGATTGCCACCATCTGTTGGAGTCGTGGCGGCATAGTCGGCGACAAACTCGATCAAATTGTTGTCAGCACTATGACCGATACCAGCAATACGATATGCCTTAGAGCTGCTCATGGCCTGAAGCACTTCTGGGGTGTTGAAGGATTTAAAGTCATTACTGGCTCCACCCCCACGAATCACAGCCAGCACAGTGTCAGTAGCGTTTGCAATGGCTTGGGCCAGCTCGGTGGCATTGCTCAGATTTACTCTAACTTCGTTAATTTTGATGCTAGATCGCCATTGGCCAAGTGAGTTCAAAAAATCATCTTGCACCCGTGCTTCGCTAGATGACGAATAGATCAATGTCAGAGTAACTAACTGGTTGTCCTTGGGAAAGCGGTTAGGGCAGTGATTCAGGCTTTTGAGTAAATTGAGACTGGTATCTACCTTATTGGATAGCGTAGGAGCATTGGTTGTTTTGGCGTTGATGATGTATGCACATTGCACCAGATCATCTCCGCGAAAAGATACTGTAGGCTTAGACATGCATAGCACTTCTACAACATCAAGCTCCGATATGCCTTCAAAAACATGTGGTTCAGATTCAGCAGTCACCTCAGTGTGACCATCTGACAGAACTAAGCCAAACAAGCGGCCACGATACTTTTTTTCTTTCTCACGAGCTGCATCAAGCTTCTTGATCTGTGCCGTCATTTTGACGATAGGTTGGCTTTGTGACTCAGCAATGAGTTGCAAGAGTTGAGCTTGGCCTTTGAACACCATCTTGAACTCAGAAAGTGACAAAGTAGGTGTAGGGTTCGAGTCATTCATATGATTTTTGAGGTTTATAGAAGTGGACGAATTGTCTATGGATGGAAAAGCCTTGTAAAGACAATCAGAGGAAGGGGGAGGTATTTTCTGAAAATTGGGTGTCAGTCCTACACGTTTTTTTGTGCTGATGTGACAAATGATCTTATTTGCTATAAAATTTGACATTAGCTATTATCTTGATATCGCAATCTATAGATAGTAGGATTTTAAATGAAGATGGATGTGTTAAATGAGCAATACCAATACCAATATGAGTATGAGTTAAGCCAGAAAAACAATATATATACGGCAGTAAATTTGCCGGTAATTGGTGTTTTGGCTATTGCGGGCGCATTATCTGTGATGCTGACAGGATTTGATTTTAAAGGCTGTCCGGTTTTTTTGACAGTTATGTTTGTTTTTTATAGTGTAATTAGTATTTCTTTTCTTATTGATTCAGTTAGTAAGTTATATTCTGCGTTAAGTCAGAATAATGAGTATATGAGGATTCCAACTTTTGATCAATTAAATAGTTATTATGATGTTGTTATAAAAAATAATCGTGATTTCTATAAAGATTGGGACTTAAGTGACAGTGAGCTTGCTGTTTTTGATAAATATGTTTTTAGTGAATATCTTGTCAAATTAAAGGCGGACTGCGTTGATCAAAATTTTTATAATAACAATAAAAGACATGAGGATTTTACTTTATCAATACGTGCCCTTGCTCTTGCTATAATTGCTTTTGGACTGGCGAGTATTTTTTTCTTTTCTCAAAAATTGGTTGTAGACGATACTATCTATAAAATATCTATAGTAAAAGAAGTGAAAAAAGATTTACATGGTTAGGAAAGTATGTCAAAAAGTTAAAGTTCAAATATTTTGGAGAGTAAGATATGAGTAATGATGCAAATAAGCCTCGTGCTAATCCACCACCACCACCACCACCACCAAAAGGGCCAGAACCACTTTGGTTTAAA
>JBBKWH010000097.1:0-7207 GCA_037968855.1 Moraxellaceae bacterium
TTACCGCTTGCATGTAATGGGAGCTAACCACTACAAGAATCAAGATACAAGGATGTCAATGTTGGGTTGGCATTGTGCCGTCGCAACAGGATGCGATCAACCAATCCTCGATATTTGCATGATGCAATCGAATGTCCTTACAGATCAAAAAAATCGAGGACTGGCTGGAGACATGCTTAGTAAAAACGCTTAAACCTCATGAATAAATAAATCACGATCAAAGCGAATTTGTGGCCAAAACACACCATCATCAGCGCGCTCACCGGCACCAATCACCATGACCGGAAAAGCATCATCATCTAGTTTGAGCAGTTGGCGCACCCGCACTTCGTCGTAGCCTTCCATCATGCAGGTATCAAAACCATGCGCACGATAGGCCAGCACCAGATTCTCACAGGCCAGTGCTGTGCTTTTGGCTGCCCATAATTGCACTTCATTTTTGGTAAATGGACCGCGTGGCACAGCAGAGACCAAACCACCAATCGAAAATGCCGCTTTTTTGACCATCGCAAAGCTATTCAGTGGACCCGGTGAGTAATTATATGGGATCAGTTGATAGTAGCGTTTGACCAGTGGTGGAACGTCTGGCATAGGCCATTCGCGTAGCATTTGCCGTGAGAATTCGTGCACTCGGTCGGTGCGTGCCACACAGACAATCAGTTCGGCAGCGGTCTTGGCGGCCAGTTGGCTCATGCAGGCTTTGACCAACTTGGCTTTTTTTTCTGCGCTGCGTACAACATAAAATTCCCATGGCTGCAAGTTGGATGAACACGGCGCAAGCATAGCCATGTTGAGGCAGTCGTCTGTGACAGCGGCAGGAATAGGCGTTTGGGTGAATTTACGCACTGAGCGGCGGCTGGTGATGACCTTACGGAAATTGTCCAGATCAATGTCTTTTGGTACAGGCTCGTAATAGCGCTGTTTGCCATCAATCTCGATGGTATTGAGTGCAGATGGGTTATTGGTGTTCATCGACATATCACCTTGATTGGGTGGTGGGATGGTTCGAAACATATCGAACAGTTCGATAGCTGTCAAACTATAAGTGTATACCTGATCTAATGATGCTAATCTGAACGGATTATTCCAGACCGTCCCATCGCGATGCCTTTATCTACCGTGCCTCACGCCACTGATCTTAGCTTAGAGCAAAGCCAGCGCTTAGCCTTGGCATTTAAGGCGCTGTCGAATCCGCATCGCTTGGTTATTTATCATCGCTTGCTGCAACAACATGCCAGTACGTTTCGTTGTTGTCTGTTGCAAGATTTGATTGATCAGTTGGAGATTGGCGCACCGACGGTCTCGCATCATGTCAAAGAGTTGGAACGGGCTGGCTTGATTGAGGTGGAGCGGGTGGGGCGTTATTTGCGTTGTGGGTTAAATGAGTCGATGCGAGTACATGTACAGGATTTTTTGGCGGGTATGACGGTTGATACGCCCTAAGAATTTTAAGTGGCTTGTCAGTTTAAAAGCACAAACCACCTCATGGCAGTTTGTGCTGATAGACAATAACGCGATCGGTGACTTTGTCTTAGAAGCTGTAACCCATGCCTAAAGTAAAGCCATCGGCATCCGGTTTGGATTTGTCGTAATGGTCTTGGATCTGCGCATCTGCTTTGAAGACAACCTGTGGGGTCAGGTAATAGTTAAAGCCATAATTCCATTGTTTGATGCTGCTGTCCGCGTTGACACCTTGAGCATTGCTTGCGGCAGCCAAATCCCACTCGCTATAACGTGCAAACACACCAATATTGTCTAAAGGCAGACCCATCATGTCGTCTAAGCGATAGTTGGTTTCAACAAAAAAACCTTCTTGCTTTGATTTCTGTGCGTTGACCGTATTGCTCAAGCCGTCAATATTCCATTGCGCGTACAGTGCTTTTAGACCAATACCTTGCCATTGATAAGATGCATGCAGCTCAATCAAATCGGCTGCATTATCCTGAGCCGTATCACCTTGACCAAGATCGGTCTGATGTTGATACGTCAGGCCAGTTTGAAAGCCATTATTGAGGTAGCGCAGGCGTGCGGTATATGCCAAGTCTTCAGCATTTGCTTTAGCACCTTTTTGGCGGCCACTGCGAATGCTGGCATCGGTCGTTTTAAGACCACTATTGACCATTACGTCATAGCGTAGACCTTCAATTGGTGTGACCTGACCACTGGCTTTAATGCCACCTTCCCACCATGTGGTTGGAATAATATTGCTCTCAATGGGGTTGCGTTTGACACCATAGAATGTTTCTGGCTCGTGGAACTCATTGACAAAACCTACTGGCATCAGCATTTGACCCACCGAAATGGCATGGTTTTTTGCATACTGCCATTCGATAAACATTTGCTCTAATTCAACTTCACCTGGTGCGCCTTCACCAGCAAGGGCATGTTCGACTTCAAGCTCACTGTGCAAACGGACGGTGTCACTAAATTGGTGGCCAACATACAGCACAAAACGATACGCATCGTATTGATCATCTGAGTTATCTAGATGACTAAACAGTGCCTCACCATAGCCACCAATTGATGTCTTGTTGATCACGCTACTCATGGTACTGCTAGGTGAAGTGGCCTGATTCTCTTGTTGTACGGTCAATTGCTGCTTGAGTGCATCTAGCTGCTGTTGTTGATCTTCAATTTGTTGTTGTAGTGTGGCGAGATCAAGCGGTTGAGCGGCATAAACCGAAGTGATGGACAAGGCAAAACAAAGTGGCAATAAACGCAACATAATAAAAGACCCTTATAAACAACGTTGCTTTTTATGCAGAGCATAAAAAATGTGGAAGACGTCAAAACGTGGGCTAGTCTAGCTAAGTAGAAATGCAACTGCAAATCGTTATTATTTGTGTTCTGTGTTTGTGGGGGATGGGGGATTGATTAAGACGTTTCTATGGTATGGCTTTGATGATTTTTTATTTATAAAACAATTGCTTATTTTTTTATGGAAGACTTGCTTCTTTTTGGTCTGCTTGCACAGCAACAGGCACATCACACAGCAGGTCAAACCTCAGCTCAACATATTGTCAGTTGAGGCTTGACCGCTAAGACTGATCACCACTTGGACTGAATTTCCACCCCAAACACCTTGCGATCAAAAAATGGCATCACCTGAATATCACCCTGCAACGGTTGGGTAAACCACAAACCCGCAATCACACCCACCGCACAACCAGCCACCACATCACGCACATGATGCAAGTCTAAATCGACCCGTGACCAGCCCACGTAGGCTGCCGGAACCATCGCCGCACTACCATAACGCCAGCCATAACGCTGACCAATAAAGGTTGCTCCAGCACAGGCATTACTGGTGTGGCCGGATGGAAAAGAGTAATCATCGCCATTGGGCCGTTCGCCTAGCTCGGTGCTATTGAGGCTGTATTTCAACGCAAGGGTGGCGCCAAGATTGCTCAGCATGGTTTTGGTGAGCATGACCATGCCATCGTCGTCATCTTGCAGATAGGCCATACTCAGACCAACTGCTGGAATCGCGACCGAGACTACATCGCTGATCCGTTCTTCGCTATCGCTAGCCAGACTCGTGGGGCTGTGCAGCAAAAAAACCGCACAAGTGCTGGCAAGTAGAATATGACGAGTCGCGTGTTGGGGCCGTGGGTATTGCATTGGATGATGTTCCTTCATTCATGATCTGATCAATAGATGATCTTATGGCGGGCAAGATAGCAGATTGATTAGGCTTATCCTATTAAAAATAGATCGACTCCAATGACTTAACCAGTATATTGAGTCAGTATATTAAGCCGTAAGAGAGCATGGCATGCTGATAAACACTCAACAGGATCGGTTACAGCCAGCCCTGATCAAATATGCTAGGGTTTAGTGCATGGCATGATGTGCCATGATGATCATGGGTCAATCTATATTTTTTGGAAGTGAGCGCATATGACTGAGCAATATGACTATGACTTGGTGGTCATTGGTGGTGGATCGGGTGGGGTGCGTGCTGCACGGATTGCAGCCAGTCTAGGTGCCAAAGTCGCGATTATTGAAGATACCCATTGGGGTGGAACCTGTGTCAACGTCGGTTGTGTGCCAAAAAAAATGTACCACTATGTCGCCAGCGCCCGTGATGAGATTGAGCTCGCGCGTGCCTATGGCTGGCGCATTGAGCTTGGTGGCTTAGATTGGTCAGTGTTTCATCCAGCCAAAAATGCCGAGATTAATCGTCTACAAAACATCTATCGCAGCATGCTCAATAACTCTGGCGTTGAAGTGATTGACGGTTTTGGCAAGATGGTTGACGCGCATACGGTACAAGTGGGCGAATGCACGTATCAGGCCAAACATATTTTAATTGCTGTGGGCGGTGCGCCTGTCTTGCCAGATGTGGCGGGCATTGAACATGCGATTATGTCTGATCAATTGTTTGCCATGGATCATCTGCCCAATAAGATGTTGGTGTTTGGCGGTGGCTATATTGCGTGCGAGATGGCCAGTACCTATCACAAGTTTGGCGTTAGCGTTCGCTTGGTGGCGCGGGGTCAGTTGCTCAAGAGTTTTGATCTACAAACCACTAATTTTTTAAAAACCCAACTTAAGCATGAAGGCTTAGACTTTACCGAGCAGCTCAATATCCAAAGTCTAGCCAAAACCGAGCATGGCATTTCGGTCACCTTCTCTGACGGGACGGTTGATCATTTTGATACCGTGTTGATGGCGACGGGTCGTAAGCCGCGCTTTGAGCAATTGGGTCTAGATGTGGTTGGTGTCGAACGTGATATTCGTGGCCTCATTGCGGTGAATACCGAGTACCAAACCAGCGTGCCATCTATTTATGCAGTTGGCGATATTGTCGAAGGGCCAGATCTGACCCCTGCCGCATTGGCCCAAGGCATGTATGTGGCGCGGCATTTGTTTGGCGATCAGCCGGTGTCGCCGCCTGATTTAAATGCTGTTGCAACCACCATCTTTACCCATCCGCAAGTGGCGACAGTGGGTCTAAGCGAAGAGCAGGTGATTGCCGAAGGCATCCATGCCAAGATTTTTACCTCAGAATTTCGTTCGCTCAAGTACACGCCCACTGCCTTAACCCCGCGTAGCTTTGTCAAAATGCTGGTGGATGCCAAAACCGATCAAATCTTGGGGATTCATTTGGTTGGTCAAGAGGTTGGCGAGATGATGCAAGGCTTTGCGGTGGCAGTCCAAGCACAAATGACCAAGGCGCAATTAGATCAAACTGTGGGCATTCATCCTACCTTTGCTGAAGAACTGGTCACGATGCGCCAGCCAACTCGTGAGATTCATCCGACGCCGTCAGATGAGGTGGCGTTGGTGGTGGATCGCGATTAGTCGATTTTAAGGGTGTTTGCCGTCGTTCATGCTTCATCAACAGCCCACTTGATTCGGTAGTTAGTGGGCTTTAATATATAAATGGTCAGCAAATTATTGATAGATCATATTGATTTAACAAGACTATTTTGTATAGCTGTCTCTTAAAAGCCGTTTAAAAACGGTTTTAACTATTTAGTATGATCAATCAGGGGTAAACAGATGTCTAACCATAATGATTTTGTCGCAAGTGCGTTGGGTGTGCTACGTAGTGGCGATACTGCAAGTTTAAGCTACCTGTACAAACATCAAGTCGAAGCCGTCGGCTTAGATTTTAGCCTTGATAGCTTGGAGCGACTGGATCAATGCTTACTGAACATTCGAAAACAACAACAGCCTGATTACGATACCGTCTGCAATACGCAAGAAGGCCGAACCTTTGCCTATCTGGTTGCGGCCTATTTGATGTCAACCATCGCAAAGGCAGGTCGCTATCAGATTAAATGGTTCAATTACCAAGAATTCTCAGCCATGGTTGCAGCCGATCAGCCGCCCACCTATTGCTTTGAGACCAGTGCAATCTGCTTGCTTGATGGACGTGTTCGCATTGTTTTGGCCACCATTACCGATCTGCTGATTCATCCAGACGGTGGTGCTGGCCTTAAACAGTATGCCACTCAGCTCTTGCAGTCGCAGCCTGATTATTGTGATTTGTACATTGATGTCGATCATCTACAGGTGTCTGATGACAGCATCAAAAAACACCAAGTCTTATTTGATTTGGCCAGCCGACTGGGTTGGTTGCGTGATTATGCCACGCCATCGTCGCCTACTCCGATTGAGCCAGTATTGCTCGCTCCCAAGACTCCACCCGAAACAGGCATCACCATCGTCAAATTTGCTTTTGAGACTGATCCGGCTGGCATGTTGCATGAAATAGAAAACAATCCGATGCAAAAGCCTTGGTTGGTGGGTGTGTATGACAGCTATATTTATCCATTTAGCGGCAAAACAGATGGCATGTGTTTTCAGGCGCAATCTTACCAAGATGACCAGTCTGAATTTAAAATTTTGCTGCCTTATCAATTTGATGAGGAAAGTAAACGCTTGATGTTGTTTAACCCAATGCTGATGGGTGATGCTTGGACCGATGAGCAAGTCAAGGTGATCTCTAAAGGCTTTTTTACTGCCAACGAGTTTCCTAATGCAATGGTACCCGAATACCGTGCCGAGTTGATTAAGGCGTTGCCAATCACAAAACCCGTCGCAACCAATAGCCAGCGTGCTGAACCAGCCGCACCGCGTCAACCGATTAGTTCGCTACAGACGCACCGTTCACAACCAGATGCCAGTGCGCGGGCCGAGTTAGACCGGCGAGCCGATGAGATCATGCAAAGTGCCCAAACAATTCCTGAAAAAAAACAGCCATCGGCCACTCTGTTTTTGATCGTGATCGGTGTGATTGTGTTGGGGTTGTTTGCGCTGATATTCATTTAAGTGGCGCGTGAGGTCTTGGTGTTTTGTGTCTATCAAGGCTGTCAGATGCAACAGCCTTGAGAAGCCCAGACCGACTCAATTACTGCAAAAACCCACCGCTTTGATGCGCCCACAAGCTGGCATACAGACCACCGTGGGCCAGCAATTCACTATGCGTGCCTTGCTCGATGATGCGGCCTTGATCCATCACAATCAACCGATCCATCGCCGCAATGGTGGACAGTCTATGGGCAATCGCAATCACCGTTTTGCCTTCCATTAAGCGATATAAGCTATCGGAAATCACTGCTTCCACCTCTGAGTCAAGCGCGCTGGTGGCTTCATCCAGTAACAGGATTGGCGCGTCTTTGAGCATGACCCGTGCAATGGCAATCCGCTGCCGTTGACCGCCAGACAGCTTGACGCCGCGTTCGCCAACATGGGC